>DASRFH010000065.1:0-7795 GCA_035651675.1 Chloroflexota bacterium
ATCAGCCAGATCAAGGACCCGCTGCGCAGCGAGGCCTTCGACGCGCTCGGCATCGACAGCGTCTCGCCCACGCTGCTCGGCGCCGACAAGATCCGCGAGGTGATGGGCTCGTAGGCGCGGCGGTGGACAAGTCGTCGATCAGCGCCTACGTCGCCGAGCCGCTCCCGGGCGCCAACGTCGTCGAGCGGGCCGTCGCGCGCGTGGAGGCGTGGAAAGCCAGCCGCGGCTAGAACGCCGGCCCGGTGTTCGCCGGCCCGGCCTCGGCTGTCGTTCCGAGCGGAGCGAGGAACCCCGGCCGGCGCGCCGTGCGCCGGCGCCCCGGGGAGTCGGGGACGGCGCGCCGGCCGAGATCCCCCGTCGTCCCTCCTCGGGATGACACCACCGGGCCGGCGTTCTAGCCACCGGAGGCGGCTGGCTGCTGCGCGGCGTGTTCCTCGTGCGCGATGGGGAAGACCGGGCCGATCGCGCCTAACAGCAAGCACACCGGGCAGGCGGCTTCCTCGAACGCGCCGGCCGCCTCGGCGACGACGTCGGCCTGGGGCGAGCCCGGGCGCTGCCAGGCGCGCAGGCCGAGCCAGCCGACGATCCCCACCACCGCCAACGCGCCGAGGATGGGCCACCCAATCGCCGGCACTGCCGGCGCCAGCAGCAGCCAGCCGCCGTAGCCCATCGCGAAGTGGACGGCTAAGAACAGGGCGCTGCCGAGCACCAGCCCGGGCAGGAAGCGGCGCAGCGGTACCCCCGCGAGCCCGCACCCCGCCACCGTCACCGCGCGCACGCCTGGCAGCAGCACGCCGATCGCGATCGCCAGCGGCCCCGCCGCGACGACCCGCCCGGCCGCGGCGTCGAGCCGCGCTGGCGTCAACCCGAGGTAGCGCCCGGATCGGTAGAGGAGCCCGCGCGCCGGCCCGCGGACCAGCAGGAACTGCAGCGTCCCGCCGACGACCAGCGCCGCGAGCAGCGCTGCGAACGCCTGCCACAGGGCGTACGAGCCGGCCGCGACGCGCGCCGCCGCGACGACCATTAGCGCGTCGGCCGGTACCGGCACCGGCGCGCCCATCGATTTGGTGAGCAGGAGGACCGTGATCGCCGAGAGCCCGTACGCGTCCACGACGTTCGCTAAGCCGTCCACGCGTGACTCCTCCTTGCCGAGGATCCTACGCGCCGGATGGGCTGCCCGGATCACACGCGCCCCGCGCGGCGGCCGTGATCCATCTCCGGCCGTCGCGCGTACTGGTCATCACCGAGACGCGCTACCGGAGGTCGCGGTGAAGAAGTATGGCTTCGTTTTCCCTGTCCAGCCTGGCAAGGACGCGCTGGTGCGTGAGATCAGCGGCGAGCTGCGGCGGCGGCTGCCGGAGTACGAGGAGTCGCGCCGACGCGCCAGCGTATCGCTCGAGCGCGCGTACCTGCAGCGGAACCCGGACGGCAGCACGGCGGTCATCGCCTACGCCGAGGGCGAGCGATCGTTCGGCGAGGTGCTCGGCATCTACTTGAGCTCCGACGCGCCGCTCGACCGCTACTTCATCGACCGGAACGCCGAGGTGACCGGGATCGACTTCCGGAACGCCCCGCCGTCCGGGCCGGAGCCGGAGCTCGTGGGGGAGTGGGCCGAGGCGGAGGGCGGCGCCCGCAAGCGGGGCTTCGCCTTCGCGGCGCCGCTCCAGCCGGGTAAGACCGACACCGGGCGCCGCTTCGCCCAGGAGGCCTACGTCGTGCGCGGCGCGGAGCTCGCGCAGTCGCGTCGGGAGAAAGGCATCACACGCGAGGCGGTCTTCGTCAACCAGACGGCGATGGGCGACCTCGTTGTGGTCTACGTCGAGGGCGGCGACCCAGTCGAGGGCAACCGCTTGTTCGCCGCCTCGCAGACGCCGTTCGACCGGTGGTTCAAGGACCGGTGCCGGGAGATCTTCCCCGCCTACGTCGACTTCGACCAGCCGGTGCCGGCGAACGAAGAGGTCTTCTCCTGGGTTCGCGCCTGAGCTGGCTGTTCGGAGCTACCAACGCCCTGCCCGTGAGGCCGGTTCGGCCGAGGCCGGACCTCGACCGCGCCGACACGGGGGCCGAAGCCTCCGCGACGGCGCGCCGGGGCGGCCGAGTGCCGCGAGGAGGCACTAAGGCGCCTCGACGAGGTCCTTGATCTGCTCCCACGTCCGGGCGGTGACGAGGCGGGCGCTGCGCAGGTCGTTGGGGCTGGCGAACGGCCCGTTCTTCTCGCGGTGCTGGAGGATGCGGTTGGCGGTGACGGGGCCGACGCCGGGCAGGGCCTCGAGCTCGGGCTCGGTGGCGCGGTTGAGGTTCAACCTGGCGTCAGGCCGAGGTGAGGCCGCGCGCGAGGCGCGCGCGGCCGGCGTGGCCGGGATGGCGGGGGAGGCGGACGCAGCCGACGGCGGGGACGACGAGGAGCCCGGCGCCGGCGCCAGCGTGGGGACGATCACCTGCTGCCCGTCGCGGAGGCGGGATGCCAGGTTGACCCGCGCGAGGTCGGCGCCGTCGACCGCGCCGCCGGCCTCTTCGATCGCGTCGGCAACGCGCATGCCGGACGGCACCGTGTAGAGGCCGGGCCGGGCGACCGCGCCGACGACGTCGACCTTCAACTGGCGCGGACCGTCGGCGCCGGGAGTCGGCAGGACGATCGGCTGCTGGACCGGCTGGCGCGTCAGCCAGTAGGCGACGCCGACCGCCGCCACACCCAGCAGCACGCCGGTCGCGGCGACCTTCCAGCGTCCGAGCGGCGTGTCGGTCGACTGCTCGCCCACGCGCCGATGCTATCAGGTGCATCGACCTCGTGCGTTCGACTAACATGGAAACACCACCAACACCTAGGGAGAACACGTCCTTAACATGGCCGACAAGGCGAACAAGAACGCGACCGCCGCGGAGCGCGCCGAGCGCAACCGCGTCTTCTCGGGTCACATCTGCACCAAGGCTGACTGCGGCCAGCCGATCAACCGTGACGAGCTGCGCATGGTCCGCCGCATCGAGTTCAACGGCAACGGCAAGAGCATCGTGATGGCGCCGTACCACGTCCGTTGCTATTCCGTCTAAGCTAGCCGCACGAACCAGCGACGAGCCCCGGACCAGAGCGGTCCGGGGCTCGTTCGTTTCAGCTGCCCTTCACGAACGCCTGGATCCCGTCGCGCAGCGCGCCCGCGAGCGCGTCGCGGACGTCGGCCCGCGCGAGCAGCGCGGCGTCCTGGCCGTTGGAGACGAAAAGCATCTCGATCAGCGCCTGGGCGGGCGCGCGGTTGGGGCGGGCGACGCGCGGGGTCCGCGGGCCGATGACGAAGAGGTGGCCGTACGGCTTGCCGAGGCCCGCCTCGTCGTAGAGCCCGGCGCCGAGCTCACCGGCGTCGAAGGGGGCGAGCGCGGCGACCACGCGGCGGTGGATCTCCGCGGCGAAGCGGCGGCTCGCCGCCGCGTTCGAGCACGACGCGCAGTAGAACGTCGAGACGCCGCGCATGTCGGGCGTGCCGCCGTTGGCGTGCAGCGAGAGGAAGAGGTCGGCGCCGGCGTCGTTCGCGATGTCGACGCGCGCCTGCAGGTCGTCGTCCTCGTCGACCTTGCCGTCGCCGTTCAGGTCCCGCTCGGCGGTGTTGACGCGGCCGTCGGCCTCGCGCGTCATCACGACCTCGTAACCGTTCGCGCGGAGCAGGCCGGCGAGGCGCAGGCCGACGTCGAGGACGACGTCTTTCTCGGCCAGTCGTGGAGCGCTGGAACGGGCGGCGCCGGTCTCGTACCCCCCGTGGCCTGGGTCCAGGACGATCGTCTTCGACGCGGATGGCGCGGCGACCGGCCGCAGGGCGGCGGCGTCGGGCAGGATGCCGGCCTCCTTGGCGATGTCGCCGCCCAGCGCGACCGTCACCTCGCCGGCCCTCGCCCACGGCACGTCTACCTTCCACTGCTGGAAGACCACCCGCTGCGCGCGCAGGACGAGCGCGTTGCCCTCGTCCACCACGTCGGACTGCGGCAGGCCGTTCGCCTGGATCGGGTCGCCGACGACACCCATGTACTTGGCCTTGATCGCCGGGTAGCCGTCCATGACGGCCAGGTGGGACCGCACGACCGCGTCCCAGCTCTTGCCGGCGTCGTCGAACGTGCGCGGCGGCGGCGTCTGGCGCGCGCGGGCGAGCCAGTCGTCCTTGCCGAGCTCGTGCAGCCGGTCGAAGACGTTGACGAAGGCGACGGCGTTCGCCTCGGGCCGCCACTGGAAGACGACCCGCTGGAAGACTTGTACCGTGAAGCCGTCCCACTGGAAGCGCTCTGAGGCGGGGTAGCCGACCGCGCCGACGCCGCCCAGACGGTCGAGCTCGGTCAGGAAGCGGATGCCGCCGTCGTCGCTGACCGTGTGGCCCGTCTGGGGGAAGAAGCGGGTGGTGGCCGCCTGCGCCCGCGCCGGCAGCGGCTGGAGCGTCAGCGCGAGGACAAGAAGAAAGGGGCTTGCCCTCGCAAGCCCCTTCGAGCGCCGCTGGATCGGTCTAGCTCAGATGCGGCTGGATCGCCTGCATCAGCTTCGCTTTCGGCATGTAGCCGACCAACCGCTCGACCGCCTCGCCGTTCTTGAACACGATGAGCGTGGGGATGCTCATCACGCCGAACTGCTGGGCGATCTGCGGGTTCTGATCGACGTCGACCTTCGCGACCTTCAGCTTGCCCTCCTGCTCGCCGGCGATCTCCTCGACGATCGGCGCGACCATGCGGCACGGGCCGCACCAGGTCGCCCAGAAATCGACGAGGACCGGCTGCTGTGCGGACAGCACCTCGTCCTTGAACGTGCTGTCGGTCACCGCAAAGGCCGCTCCCGCCATGGGCTGGTAATCCTCCAAGATGTCTTGGGTGCCCGCGCGGCGGTCGGTGCTTGGCCGTATCGGGTGGGCCCCTTGAACGGGATTATAGGAACGCCCCTAGGGGCAGTCGACATTATCCGCCTGGTCAGGTGGCCAGGCCGGCGAGCGTTCGGGCGCGGTCGAGCAGCGCGGTGGCGGTGGTGTCGTCGGGCGCCAGTTGGACCGCCAGCTCGGCCGCCTCGAGCCCATCGCGCACGCGGAAGAGGTGGTCGAGGTGGAAGCGGGCGCGCGCGACCGCGAGGTCGGCGCGGTCGGGCGCCAGGCCGCTCGCCTCGGCGAACGCGGCGGCCGCGTCGCCGTAGCGGTGGTCGGCGTCGTAGGCGCGGGCGAGCTCGAGCGCCAGGTCCGGGTCGGCGGGCGCGAGCCGCCGCGCCGCTTCCAGGCTCGCCACCGCCCCGTCCAGGTCGCCGGCCTCCCGCCGCGCCACCGCGTCGAGGTAGTAGGGCAGCGGGCTGTCGGCGCCATCGGCGGACGCAGGCGCGGGCGCGCAGAGCAGTACGATGAGGAGGAGCGCGGCGAGCGAGCGGCGCACGCCGGGTTTGTAGGGCGCGGGTGACCCGCGGACAACGCCCGAACGGGCGGGCGCGATGGTCCCACCCGGTCCCGGTCCTACTGGGAGCGGGAGCTACCGGCCCAGGACCTGGCGCAGCCAGTCGCGGCTGATCTGGGCCGAGCGGCGGGGCTCGTCGGGTGGGGTGGACGGCGTGACGACGCGGTCCTGCTCGACGATCGCCCAGCCCTCGTACCCGGAGGCGTCGAGCGCGCGGACGACGCCCTCGATCCCGGCGTCGCCGCGCCCGAGCTCGCAGAAGACGCCGGCCTCGACCGCCTCGAGGAACGAGAGGCCGCGGCGGCGCGCGTCCTCGAGCGCGGCGCGGCGCAGGTCCTTCAGGTGCAGGTAGCCGATGCGCTCGCGGTAGTCGCGCAGCGCCTGGGCTGGCTCGCCACCGCCGAAGGCGTAGTGGCCGGTGTCGAGGCAGAGGCCCATCGCCGCGGCCGGCACGGCCTCCAGCAGCCGTCCGACCTCGTCGGGCGTCTCGACGTACGTCGCGGCGTGGTTGTGGAAGTAGGCGCGCAGTCCGCGCTCGGCGGCCGCCTCGGCGGCGCGGCGGACGAGGTCCACGAAGGCGCGCCACGCGTCGCCGGTCAGCGCATGCTCGGGCGCAGCCCGGCCGGCCACCGCGTCGCGGTCGGGCGTGCCGGCGCAGGCGAGCACGATCGCGCCGCAGCCGAGCGCGGCGAGCGTACCGGCGACCTCCACGGCCCTGGCCAGCTCCTGGCCGGCGTCGCCGCGCGGCTCGAGTGGGTGGAACGCCGAGGTGAGGCGCAGATTCCGGCGGCCGAGCTCGTCGCGCAGCACCGCCGGGTCGGTCGGCAGGTAGCCGTACGGGCCGAGCTCGGTCCCCTCGTAGCCGGTCGCGGCGATCTCGTCGAGCACCTGGTGCCACGGAACCGGGCCGCCGTCCGGGCGCACCTCGTAGACGCCCCAGCTGACCGGGGCGGAGCCGATCAGCATCAGCGCCCGAGCCAGACGGTGCCGGCGTCGGGCGGCGGGCGGTCGTGCTCGCGGGTCGAGCCATCGGCCTCGACGAAGGTGTGGGTCGGGTGGTGGTTCGGCGCGACGAAAAGGAACATCTTTAGCGGCCGGTCGCCGACTGCCCTCAGCTTGTGGGGTTCGCCGGGGCCCACGTAGACGGCCTGGCCGGCCTTCACGCGCTGCACCTCGTCGCCGACGGTCATCTCGCACTCGCCGTCGAGGAAGATGAAGATCTCGACCGCGTCCTCGTGGTAGTGGACGGGGCAGTCCTGCCCGACCGGCCACGTCGCGAAGTCGGCGCGGATGTAGTCGTTCCAGACCGTCTCGTGGGGAGAGGCGTCGAGCGTCAGGATCTGCACGGCGCGGCTACATCGCGATCAGGCTGGAGGCGTACATGCCGTCGTAGAGGCGCGTCCAGGCGGCGGCGCCGCCCGGGTGGGCGGCGTAGTCGGCCATCAGCTCGTGCGGCGCGCGCGGGCTGACCAGGATCGACGGCAGCCGCTTCGCGAACCGCTCCGCTAGCACGGCGTCGAGGTGCTCGACCTCGTGGCGGTGGGCGGGCGCCAGACCGGAGACGACCAGCACGTCGGTGAAGCGCATCTGGTAGTACTGGTCGCGCGAAACGCGCCCGGCGATGTCGTGCTCGAGCGCGGCGCGCCCCGGGATGACCAGGCCGCTGGGCGTGACGGATGAGGCGGCGTCGGCCGGCGCGGGGTTGCTCGGCAGCTCGACTTTCACCATGTACGCGTTCAGCGCGAAGTCGCGCCACGGCACGAAGTAGTACGAGATGAACGGCCTGTGCTCGGCCAGCCGGTCGAGCATGAACCTGGTGATGCGCCCGGCGCGCGCCCGGTTGGCGTTGAAGATCAGCCAGCCCTGGCCCTCCTTGATGCGGGCCTCGAGCGACGCGAAGTAGCCGGTCAGCCGGGTCAACAGGTCGCGGTCCTGGACCGACACGTTGTCGAGCAGGATCATGCGCAAGCCGATTTTAACGAGCCGGACGGTGCCCGAGGGACACCAGTTGCCTATAATCGCGATCCCGCCCTCAAGGAGCCCCTTTGCGCGTCCTGGTCATCCTGCCGACCTACAACGAGCGCGACAACATCGCGGCGGTGGTGCCAGCGGTGCTGGGGCAGGGCGAGCGGTTCGACGTGCTGGTCGTCGACGACGGCTCGCCGGACGGCACAGGCGAGGTGGCCGAGCAGCTCAAGGCGCGGCACGCGGGGCGCGTCGACGTCCTGCACCGCGCCGGGAAGATGGGGCTGGGCACCGCCTACATCGAGGGCTTCCGCTACGCGCTCGCGCGCGACTACACGCACGTCCAGCAGATGGACTGCGACTTCTCGCACGATCCGGCGATGCTGCCGACGTTCCTGGCCGCGAGCGAAACGGCCGACCTGGTGCTCGGCTC
>DASRFH010000066.1:0-18624 GCA_035651675.1 Chloroflexota bacterium
GTTGACGGCGATCGTCTGCTCCCAGACCTCCTCGGGCACCTCGTGGCAGCGGCCGTCGCGGCCGTGCAGCTGGATCGCCGCGTTGTTCACGAGCACGTCGAGCCGGCCGCACGTCCCGACGGCGTCCGTCACCATGGCCCGTACCTGCGCTGGATCGGTCACGTCGGCGGTAATGGCCACGGCGCCGCGGCCAGCCTCGCGCGCGGTCGCCTCGGCGCCGGCGTCTCGGTCGGCCGCGACCACCCGCGCGCCCTCGCGCGCGAAGCCGAGGGTGATCGCCCGGCCGATGCCCGAGGCGGCGCCGGTGACGAGCGCAACCTTGCCGGCGAGCCGTCCGTCAGCCACGGTTGGCCGCCAGGTGGGCCCGGACGGCCTCCAGGCCGCTGCGGAGCGCCTGCTGGTAGAGCCAGACGTCGCCCCAGTAAGCCAGGATGCGGAAGCCCTGGGCGAGCGCTTGCTTGGCCGATTCGACGTCCGAGGCCATGAGGCCGGGCGCCTTGCCCGAGGCGCGGCAGGCCGTGACGACGCGCTCGACGGCGCGCAGGTAGTCGGGGTGTGTGAACTGCGTCGGGATGCCCATCGCGTTGGTCAGGTCGAAGTGGCCGATCCACAGCACGTCGATCCCCTCGACCGCCGCGATCCGCTCGACGTTCTCGACGCCGCGCGGGCTCTCGATCTGAGCGATCAGCAGCAGCTCGTCGTTGGCCGAGCGCATCGTCGTGAGCGGGTCGCCGCCGCGGTAGTCGTCGTGCGCCACGCCGAAGGCGGCACCGCGGGCACCAGCCGGCGGGTACTTCGCGGACCGCACGATGGTGCGCGCCTGCTCCTCGGTCTCGACGTTCGGGACCATCACGCCCATCACGCCGACGTCGAGCGGCCGGGCGATCAGGTGGTACTGCGTCGTCGGGACTCGCACCATCGGCACGAGCCCCGAACCGCCGGCGGTCGCGACCAGCATCCGGATCGTCTCGACGCTCCAGCCGGTGTGCTCCATGTCGAAGACCGCGAACTCGGCGCCGGCCGCGGCCGCGGCGCGGGCGATCCCCGTCGTGTTGAACTCGAAGACCATCGTGCCGAGCGACACGCCGCCGGCCGCGAGCGCGCGCTTGACCGCGTTCTTCCTCATCCGGCCGCCCGCTCGCGGTAGGCGGCCAGCTTCGCCTTGACGCCGGGGCGCTCGAGCGCATCGCGGTTCACGACGTGGCGCGGAGCGCGTCCGGCCGCGACGTCGAGGATCGCCTCGCAGCAGCTCCGGCCGTTGCCGAGGAAGCACTCGTCGGTCCAGCAGATGCCGTGGGGCGTCACGATCACCGAGTCGAAGGTCAGGATCGGGTCGCTCGGGTCGACTGGCTCGCGCTCGAAGACGTCCAGCCCGGCGCCGGCGATCACGCCGTCGCGGAGGGCTTCGTAGAGCGCCTGCTGGTCGACGATCTCGCCGCGCGCCGTGTTGATGAGGTAGGCGGTCGGCTTCATCAGGGCGAGCCGCTCGCGGTTGAGAAGGTGGCGCGTCGCCGGCGTGAGCGCGCAGTTGACGGTGACGTAGTCCGAGCGGCGCAGCAGGGTCTCGAGGTCGACCAGCTCGGCCCCGGCCGCCGCGGCCTGCTCGGGCGTCAGGTACGGGTCGAAGGCGAGGAAGCGCATGCCGAGCGGACGGGCGAGGTTGACCACGTCGCGGCCGATGTTGCCGAGGCCGATGATGCCGAGCGTCCGGCCGGTCACGCCCTGGCCCATGTAGCCGAGCTTCTCGGCCCAGCCCCGCCCGGCCCGGGTCAGCCTGTCCTTTTGAAGCAGCCTGTGCGTCAGGGCGAGCATCAAGGTCAGCACCGCCACGGCGACCGGCCGCCGCACGGCGTCCGGCGTGATCGTGAGCAGCACGTCGTTGCCGGTGCAGGCCGGCACGTCGACGCTGTCGTAGCCCACGCCGAAGCGGGCGACCAGCGCCAACCGATCGGCGCCGGCGAGCGTCGCGGCGGTCACCCGGGGCGCCAGCACCATCAGCGCGTCGTAGCCGCGCACCTGGTCGGCGCGCAGCTCGGGGGTGTTCTCGGCCAGGAACTCCCACTCGACGCCCGGGGCGCGATCGAGCGCGTCGAGGCCGATGTCGCCGAAGCCCATCGTGCCGTCGGGCTTCAGGAAATCGCGGGTCAGGCCGACGCGGAAGGGCCGAGGCACGCGTCGTTCATCCAGACTCACGGTAGGCTATCTCTCAGAGCCGTGTCGCCGCCACCGTCGCTGCCACCGTACCTGCGGCGCGCGGTCCATTCGGCCACTGGCGCACCCCACAAGTCGTCGTCCGCCGGCACACCCAGGGGCAGCAGCGTGGTGGCGCGGAGCTGTAGACTCCTGGTCGAAGTGTAAGGGCTCGCCCACGCCGGGCTGATTGCCACAGGAGCCGATGCTCGGCCAACCTGCGCCGTCCACACCCTGGGCGGAACAGCCCGTGCACCTCGGATCGGCGTGAGCCCCGGTCGGATGACGTCGAAGCGGGAACATCGCGGCCCACGGCGCGCAGCACAAGCGTGTGCGGGCGTCACCGTTCGGCAGCGCGCCGAAGTCCGGCAGCTCGCCGCTGGCCTCGAGACCCGCGTCCCAAGCGGCGCTTTCCGGCCCCCGCCGCAACTACGTGAGGAGTGCGAGCCGTTTATCGAGCGCTGCACCACGATGGAGGGTGCCACGGTCACGGTCCGTCCGCTGCCGTCGCCCGGTCGCGCAGATGCGACAGGCACGGGTCGACCGGCCGGCCGGGGACGAGCCGGCCGCCGTCGGTGAATCCCTCCTCGCGATCCGCCAACTCGCCGATCAGCACCTGACGCCAGCGGCCGACCCGATCGGCCGAGGAACTCGAACGCGCCAAGTCGCGGGTCTCTTGTGGATCCTCACGGAGGTCGAAGAGCTGCTCGTGGCCCACACCACTAAACCAGACGTACTTCTCATGGCCGTCGGTGAGCCATTGCGCGGATTGGCCGAAGAGCGTGTGCTCGCCGTGCAGGTGGGGCCGCCACTCGACGGACTCGCCCCGAGCGAGCGGCAGAAAGCTGCGTCCTTCGACGGACTCGGGTACTGGCAGCCCAGCGCACTCGAGCAGCGTCGGCATGATGTCACGCAACTCAATCACGTGGTCTTGATCGACGGTGCCTCGTCCGATGCCGCTGCCGGGTGGACCCTTGAGGATGAGCGGGATCCGGGCGGACCCCTCGTATGGGAAGCTCTTGCGGAACAGGTGGTGGTCGCCCAGGAGCTCGCCGTGGTCGGACACGAAGCAGACGTATGTGTTCTGACCCAGCCCGAACTCGTCCAGGACTTCCAGGAACCGGTTGATCTGGTGGTCGATATGCGTCAGGTGGCCGTAGTAGCCCGCCCGGGCGCGCTGAAGTGTCCGCGGCGGGATCTTGCCCACGGTGCAGTCGGGACGGTATGGGTCGGCGTACTCGGTCAGGATGTCCACCCAATCGCCGACCGGCGGGTCAGGCATCGGTTGGTCGAGGTACTGCTCGAACGCCCAGGCGGGTGGATCGTACGGTGGGTGTGGGCGGTGGAACGACATGAACAGGAAGAAGGGCTTGCGTGGGTCGCGCCGTCGCAGGAAGCCGATGGACTGGGTCACCACCCAATTGGTCGGGTGCATCGACTCTGGCTTGTCCCAAGGTCGGGCGACGTAAGAATTGCAGTTCAGGCCGTGTTCGAAGTAATCGGCGTCGTGCCCCAGCCGATCGCGCAGCCACGGGATGTAGTCGTCGAAGGAGTCGAAGTCGCGGTCGCGCCGCCGGCCGAAGTGCAGGAATCCGTCGTGCAGAATGACGTTCTGGAAGCCGAGCTGCGAGCGCTCGGGGTAGACGTGCATCTTGCCGACGGCCTGCGTCTGGTACCCGTGGCGCGTGAACTCCCCTGCCACCGTCACGGGGTAGTCCCAGGGCACGCCGTCCCTGTAGCCAACGCGCCCATGCGTGCGTTGGCCGAGGCCGGTGAAGAACGCGGCACGGGATGGGATACAGGTCGGGCAGGCCGTGTAGGCACGCCCGAAGCGGACACCGTCCAGCGCTAGCCGGTCGAGGTAGGGCGTGTGCACGACCGGGTGCCCGTCGATGCTAAGGCAGTCGCCCCGCCACTGATCGACCATAATGGCCACGACGTTGGGGCCTTCGGGGCGCATCCGGCTGCGTGGTGGCATAGGGCTCCCGTCCGGTGAGGCTAGGACGTCTTAAGCTGCAGCTCGTCCATCGTTCCGTTGAAGTAGCTCTCGAATCCCGGCATGCCGCGACCGATCCAGAGGATACCGGTGGTCGCCCACGTGGTCGAGCTGTTGGTGATCGAACCGACGTTGACGCCGTCACGTATTAACGTGATCTTCGAACCGTCGTGCTGAGCGATGATGTGGTACCAGGTCCCGTTGCTCCAGTTGAGCGGTGTGCCCTGGTACCAGGAGCTTCCCCATTTGAGACCGATCGAGCCGTTGCTCGCGACGCGGAGACCATAGCTCGAGTCGGGAGCCCCGGCTCCGTCCTTGACCAGCAGCTTCTGCTCGACGGTGCCCGCTCCGGACGCGAACTTCACCCACACGTCGATCTTGATCTTGGTGGTGAAGTCCAGGTCGTCGGCGTCGGGCACGGTTGCGTACTGGTTCGTCCCGTTGAAGCTTAGGCCGTTCTGTAGGACGCCGGTAACGTGGCCGGGCGAGTTGAAGAGGGTGGCCGTGTGGCCATTGCTGGTCGCGTCCGCAGCTGTGCTCCCGCTCGCTTCGTTGAATCGCCAGCGGGCGACCTCTCGCTGTGCTCCTGCCTTCAGCTCGAGCAGGTAATCCTGTGTTCCGTCGGCGTGGGCCGCGGCCGGCGACGCGAATGTACGCGAGCCGGAGTTGGGAAACGTCCCAACGAGCGACGCGGTCCCCGTGGTTGGGTCGTACCATTTGGCCGTCACCGAGCTCGAGAACTTGCCCATGTTCACGACGGGCGACATCCGGGCCGGAACGTAAACCCAACCGTGAGAGCCATCGCTGGCGACCGCGGCCGTGGCATACGTGGCGGAGCCGTAGGTGCCGTAGCCTGATGTCACGAGCTGGTGGCTCGTGTTCGTGTCGGGGACGTCGACGTACCAGTCGTACTGTTGCAATGCTTCGGCGATGTACTTGGTGTGGAGCGTGCCACTTCGGTTCAGGTAGCTGGCCCAGTTCTGCGGCAACGAAGAGCCGAAGAAGGGATCGGATCCGATGGAGACACCGAGTGCACCCGATAGCGACGCCCAACCGGTCGCCTGTCGGACGTGGTAAGGGGTCGTCGTCGGGTCGCCAGGCGGAGCGACACCCTCGTAGCACGGCTCGACCAGCAGCGTCGGCTTGATGGTGCTGGCGGAGTAGTCGGCTTGCGTCAGCCGGTAAGCGTACGGGGCGTTTGTCGCGTCGTTGTAGTAGGTCTGGATCGAGCTGAACTTGTGCCAAGAGGAGGTCAGGTAGACCTCTGAGCTCGAGTGGACTGCTGTGATGTGGTAGCTTGCGATGTGGTTGGTGTCATACTGCTTGATGCCATTGTCTAACGCAGTTACTAGTGGAGTGAGATTAGGTGCCTCAGAGACGGAGGTGTCTCCGCCGTAAGTCCAGATGATATTAGGGAGGTTCTTGTACCGATTCCAGAGGTATTGACCTAAAGATGTCGCGTTAGACGTAGTCATGTAGCACTTGTAGGGAAGTGGATGAGGATCTGAGCACGATTTCGATCCAAGATTCGCGGTTCCCAAATAAAGCTGAATACCCTTCGCGGCGGCGATGTTGATGATGTCGTCGACGTGGCTGAACCAGGCCGCATTTGGTTGAGTCAGGTCATTCCCGATGAAGGGATAGTCACCATTCGTGTTAGGTGTCTCGGGGGAATACCCTGAGACGAAGACGTTGATCGTGTTGAATCCCTTGATGCGCCGATCCTCGAGGTACTGCGTCGCCTGCGCCGTGGTGTACGCCTGCATCAGCGACCAGGCCGTATCCGCGACGACGAGAAACGGCTGGTGGCCCTGGTCGACCAGGTAATGCCCGTTGCTGCTCACCTTGAGTGGATAAGCCGGGGCGTCATTTCCCGCGGCACGAACGGGCGTCGGGCCGAGGATCGCCAATAGCTGACCGACGGTGATCGCTATCGCGACGAGTCCGCGGTGTTGACGTGGACGCACCTCGCCCTCCCTATCGATTCAGTACTTCATCCCCGACATCACGACCCCCCGAACGAAGTAGCGCTGAGCCGAGAAGAACAGGACGATGCAGGGAAGCGTGACCATCAGCGACGCGGCCATCAGGTACGGCTCGCGAGGCTCGCCGCCGGTCTCGGCGGCCTGCTGGAAGAAGCGCAGGCCGAGCGCGAGCGTGAACTTCTCGGTCGAGCGCAGGAAAATCAGTGGGTTCAGGAACTCGTTCCAGTGGCTCAGGAAAGAAAAGATGGCCACTGTGGCTAGGGCCGGCTTCATCAGCGGCACGAGCACCGACGTCAGCGTCTGGAACCCGTTCGCACCGTCGAGCTCGGCGGCCTCGTCGAGTTCGATCGGGAGCGACAGAAAGAACTGACGCATGAGGAAGATGAAGAACGCGCTGCCGAAGTAGAAAGGCACGGTCAGCGGCAGAAAGGTGTCGAGCCACCCGAGCGCCTTGAACATGATGAATCGGGGTATGAGTGTGATCTCGCCCGGCAGCACGAGCGTGGCGACAACCGCCGTGAAGAGGACGCCGCGCCCGGGGAAGCGGAAGCGGGCGAAGCCGTAGGCTACCAGCGTGGAGCTCACGACCTCGCCTAGGACTGCGACCGCGGTGACGATCGTCGTGTTCGCCGCGAAGCGGCCGAACGGCACCTGCCTCCAGACGGCCGGGTAGTTGCCCCAGCGCGCGACCTCGGGCAGCCAGCTGGGCGGGAAAGTGAATATCTCGTGGCCGGCTTTGAGCGACGACAGCACCGACCAGGCGAACGGCGCCAGGAACGCGGCGGCCAGCACCAGAGCCGCCACGGCGCGAAGGCCGGCGAGGAGGTGTCGCAGGAGTGGCGGCCGCCGGCGGACAATCGAAGTGCGCACGCCGATCGAGCGCGCTGCCGAGGCGGTGCTCACCTCTCCCCCTCGTAGTAGACCCAGCGCCGCGAGATGCCGAACTGGATCAGCGTCAGCGCGAGCACGACCGCGAAGAAGAACCAGGCGAGCGCTGAGGCGTAGCCCATCTCCAGGAAGCGGAAGGCCTGTGTGAACAGGTGGATCAGGTAGAACCAAGTGGCGTACGCGGGCCCGCCGTCCGTGGTGACGTAGGCCGCCGCGAAGACCTTCAGTCCGCCGATGATGCCCAGCACCAGGTTGAAGAAGATCGTCGGTGAGAGCATCGGTAACGTGACCGCCCAGAAGCGCTGCCATCCGCTGGCGCCGTCCACGTGGGCCGCGTCGTAGAGCTCCTGGGGCACGCCCTGCAGCCCGGCCAGGAAGATGACCATGCGCGAGCCGCCAATGGTGCCCCACAGGTTCATGAGGAGCAGACCAGGAATGGCCCAGGCCGGGTCGGTCAACCACCCTGGTCCGGCCATGCCGAGCTCCGCGAGCGCCCCGTTCACGACTCCGTACCTAGGCTGCAGCACCCAGGCCCAGATCAGCGCGAGGGCTACGATTGGGGTCAGCGAGGGGATGAAGAAGGCGGTCCGGTAGAACGCCGACCCACGCAGGCCGGTGTTGAGCAGCAACGCGCAAGCGAGCGAGCCGGTGAGACCGACCAGGACGACGCCGCCGGCGAAATAGAGAGTCTTAAGGACCGACCCCCAGAACAACTCGTCGCCGGTCAGCATGTAGATGTAGTTCTGAATTCCGACGAACCGCGGCTGCGAGGTGATGGAGTAGCTGGTGAAGCTGAGGTAGAGCGAGGCGACCATCGGCCCGATGACGAACACGACGAGACCGACTGTCCAGGGGCTCGTATAAAGGTAGCCCTGCAGCGCCTTCCGCTGGCCGCGCGACAGCGACGCGAGCACCGTTAGAGCAGCGGCTTGTCCAGGATCGCCTGGACGGCTTTGTTCAGCTCCTCGATCTTTGCCCGTGGGTTGCCGGTCTCAAGCATGAACGCCTGGAACCCCTGGGTGACGGTCGTGTTGAACTCGGTCACCCGCGCGTTCTTCGGGAAGCTGGCGGGCTGGCTGATCTCGCTGATCCAACGCAAAGCGTCCTTATAGTTGGGGTTGTTAGCGACCTTGGGGTCGGCCCACACGTCGAAGCGCGGTCCCGGGGTTGTGGAGTCCGCCTGCGCGAGGCCGTTCTCCTTGCTGCAGAGCCAGAGGATCCACCGAAACGTCTCATTGGGGTACTTGCTGGACTTGTTCACGCTCAGCGAGTTGTTGCCGATGAAGGCGCCTTTCTTCCCCTCGGGGCCCGCCGGCATCCCGAACGCCTGCCACTTGAACTTGTCCTTGATCAGGTCGCCCATGTTCGCCACGTCCCAGGTGCCGTCCTGCCAGGCAGCGGTGAGGCCGTTGGCGAACATGTTCTGCACAACGCCGTTCGCGGGCGGGGCAACCTTGTGCTTGTGGACAAGGTCGTGCATGAACTGCAGCGCCGCTACCGTCTTCTCCTGGGTGAACCAAGACGTCTTCAGCTCGGTCGGCTCTATCCAGTCGCTGCCCCAGGACCTGATGAAGGTGTAGGCGCTTTGCGAGATGTACGGGAACATGAAGCCGTAGCGGTCGGGCGTGCCGTCCCTGTTGGTGTCGAGGGTCGTGGCCTTGAGTGCATCGAGCCACTCCTTGTCGTAGCGCCACTCCCACTCGGGTGGCTTGGCCCCAGCTTCCTTATAAGCGTCGAGGTTGGTGAACTGGGTGCAGTAGCCCGGGTGGGATCCGTACGAGAGGCCGCAAAGCTTCCCGTCCCACATCAGCGCTTTGATCACGCTCGGGAAGAAGACGCCTAGATCGACGTTCTCGGCCTTGACCAGCGGGTTGAGGTCGAGGGCAATCCCGCGCGCGGCGAACGGGTAGAAGACGTAGAACGGGCCCGACCAGTAGGCGTCGCCCAGGTCCCCGGCCGCGACTAGCGTCGTCAGCTTCTGGGTGTACTCGGCGTCGGGCGTCAGCTCCAACTTCACCTCGACGCCCGCGGCCTTGCTGTAGGCCTCTGCCTGCTTCCTGAACCACTCCTCGACGAGGCCGCCTGGGCGCAGGTGGAAGCGGATCGACGCGGTCTGCTTGGCCGCGGCTGGCTGGGCGGCGACCGCAGCCGGCTTCGTCGGCTCGGCGGGCATCGGCCCTTTGGTGATCGCCGGCGGTGTGCCTACCGCCGGGGTCGGCGCGTTGGTTGGCGCCACGGTGGTCGTCGACACGCCGGCGCGCTGCGCGGGCTCGGCCGTCTTCGCCGGTACTGGCGTTGCGGTCGGCGTAGGCGCGCCGCAGGCGGAAAACAGGAGCGAGGCCGCGCCGGTTCCAAGCCCGACGACGAAACGGCGACGAGTCACCTTGGCCATGGACAACTCCCTCTTGGTTCAGGCTCACGCCTGCTCTGCTGCCTTCCTTACCTAGGAAAACTCCGTGCCCAGGGAGCAAACCTCTGATGACGGTTTCTGTTAGCATCCGAACGAAGGGTCGAAGCCACCGTCGCTGGACATCGTACCAATCGAGCCCGCACTCGCCACCTGCTCTTCGGACCAGAAGGGGGACGTGAAGGGGCCGCAAAAGAGACATGACCGAGCATCATTGCTCGCTTGAGGCCCTTCGCTTCGCACTGAACCACCTATACGAGCCCCAAGCTCTTCGGACGAGCCCACTCGTTGGCGCCCTCGCAGCCGCCGGGCGGGCCAACGTCCCGTCGGCGTTGCAACGGACGCTCACCGATGCGATTGAGGCGCTGAAGCCGTCGGCCGACCTGCCCGCTCATTCCCGCGCCTGGCGCACCTACGAGGTTCTCTTCTATCGCTACGTCCAGCAATGCAGCCAGCAGGAGGTCGCCGATCAGCTGGGCGTGAGCACGCGGCACCTCAAGCGCGAGCAGCGGAGCGCGCTGGAGGCTCTGGCCCACGTCCTACGGGAGCGGTTCGGTCTCGCGATCGACGTCCGGGGCGAGGCCGAACCGGATGAGCCACACGACAGCGAGTCCGCGCCCTCCGTGGACAGCGAGCTGCGGTGGTTGAGGGAGCTGCCACCAGGGACCCGCGCCGATCTGGGCGAGGTATTGCCTGCCGTGCTCGAGCTCTTGCGTCCGATGATCGCCCAGCACGCCGTTCGCCCACAGGTCGACGGCATCGATCAGGTCCCGTCCGTGGCCGCTCACCCGATCGCGTTGCGGGAGGTGCTTCTTAGCCTGCTGACGGTGGCCGTTCGGCAGGCCGAGGGGGGCGAGCTCGCGATCTCGGCCAGTTCCGCGGCCGGCCACGTGGAGGTCCGAATCCTAGGGGAGGACCCCCGGCGTCGCCATCCGCTCGGCCCGGCTGAAGTCGCCAGTCTGGCAATGGCCGGCCGGCTGGCGTCTCTGTGCGGAGGCAGCGTGATCTCGTCGGCCGATGCGGGAGCCTTCACGGCGGCCTTGGCGCTGCCGGGTCTGGAGCAGGTGTCAGTGCTGGTCGTCGACGACAACGCCGACACGCTGCGGCTGCTGGAACGCCACGCCACCGGCACCACCTACCGGATCGTCGGCGTCCAGAATCCGGCCCGCATTTTCGACGTGGCCGGCGAGGTCGTCCCACGGGCCATCGTCCTGGACGTCATGATGCCGGAGATGGATGGGTGGGAGCTATTGGGGCGCCTTCGACAGCATCCGGACACGAGCCGCGTCCCTGTTCTGGTTTGTACCATCCTGGCTCAGGAAGAGTTGGCCTTCTCCCTCGGAGCCAACGCGTTCCTTCGCAAGCCCTTCAGCAGACTGGACTTGCTGGGCGCTCTTGATCGCCTGACCGGTCCCGCGGGGCCAGGACTTCGCTGAGCGTTTGGACGCAGGCCAGCACCTCGCGCAGGGTCAATCCGCCGCTCTGGGTGCAGGTCAGGAAGTCGCTGCCGGCGGCCTCCGCGACCGGATCCTGGGCCGAGATCGCGACGACGGGGATACCGCGGATCCGCGGATCGCTGCTCTTCTCCTGAAGCACCATGTAGCCGTTCATCCCCGGCATCCTTAGGTCGAGCAGCATCACGTCCGGCCGGCGCTCGCGCAGCAAGCTCAAGGCACGTGGCCCATTCGGTGCCCGCAGCACGCGGTAGCCACGCCCGGCCGACGCGAGCATCCGACCGAAGAGTTGCAGGGCCTCCTGCTCGTCGTCGGCTACCAGCACTGTCCGCACGGAGCATCCCAGCCCGTCGATCGTCGAAAGCAAAGCCTCGGTGGACACGGGCTTGACCAGGTAGCGCACAACCCCCAACCGTTCCGCCGCCTCCGCTTCCCCAGGCACCCAACACGTGATGATCGGTGTCTGGCACGGCACACCGATTGCCCAGGCTGCGTGGGACTTCGCCGTGTGGATGGCCCGATCGTTGACGATCAGCGCCCGAGCCGGCTCTCTTCTCAACTCTCCGATCGCCTGCTCCAGGTCCGGTACCGAGACGACTTCGACGGCGCCGAGGTAGCGCCTGATCAGGCGTTGAAGCAGGTTTCCTGACTCGACGACCACGAAGCGCTGCAGTAAGCTCGGGGCCGGTGCCCGCGAGCGCCGACTGCGCGGCTCGTAGTACGGGTTCGCCGTGAGCCACCGACGCGTGCTGTCTGGCCCACGAGGCGGCGCTACTTCGATGGGCAGGCTGAAGTGGAACGCGCTGCCTCGCCCCGGCTCACTGTCGAGCCACATCCGGCCGCCGTGCATCTCGATGAAGCGCTTGCTGATCGCAAGCCCAAGCCCCGTGCCCCCGTAACGCCGGCGGATCGAGTCGTCAGCCTGATGGAACGGCTCGAAGATCCACTCGCGGGTCTCCGGACTAATCCCGGGACCGGAGTCGGAAACGCTTACCACAACGTCGCTGCCAGCTACTCGAACCTCGACCTGCGCGCCTCCATCGTCCGTGAAGCGGCCGGCGTTGCTGAGCAAGTTGAGCACGACCTGCCGGATCCGCGTTCGATCACAGAACAGCGGGGGCACATCCGAGGGCACATCGATCACCAGGCGGAGCCCCTTTGACTCGAAGAGGGGCCTCACCGCCACGACCGCCGCCTCGACAATGTCACGGAGGGAAACCCACTCCCGACTGACCGCCATCTGTCCGGCTTCAACCCGAGACAGGTCGAGCACATCGTCCACGAGGCTTGCCAAGTGCTGGGCGTTTCTCTGGATTACCGCGACATCGGCCAGCAGGCGGGGGGGTAGCTCGACCCCGTAGGCGTGCGGCGCCTGGGCGATCATCTCACTGAACCCGACGATCATGTTGAGCGGAGTCCGCAGTTCGTGGCTGACGTTGGCGACGAACTGCTCCTTGACCCGACGCGCTTCCTCGGCCAGACGGTACATGCTCTCAAGCCGCCCGGAGAGCCGTGCCATCTGGTTGTTGGCTTGGATCAGGTCGTCCTGCGTCTGCCTCAACTCGACGCGCTGTGCTCGAGCCTCCTCAAGGAGTTGCTGCATCTCGTCGTACCTGGAGGACAAGACCTCGATCAACTCGCCGGAGGCTCGGCGCGAAAGTGAGAGAAGTGCATCCATACTCCAGATGACTGCGATCGCCGCAGCCGAGGGGGGCGCTTCCACGGGAAGCATCCCGCCTGCCCCGAGGAGAACCAGGCTGGACAATCCGGCGACGACGAAACCGCTGCGCGGACCGATCAGCAGGGCAGCCAGCCCTGTGGGTACGGCAAACAAACAGGCGGTACCATCGGCGGGGAACCAATCCAGCAACAGCAGACTGGCGGCCATCGCGCCGAGCACAAGAAGCCAGAGCGCTGTGCGTTTTCGGCGCTCCCACAGAAGGCGGACGAGCAGAGCCAAAGCCATAAGTGCCAGGCCGAGCAAGTCAAGCTCCCATGGCCACTTCAAAGCCTCGGTTATCCAAATGACGACGACCCCGAGCCCGACCAAGCCGAGCAAGACCAGTTGCGGGTCGCTGCGCCCAAGTTCGTCTTCCATCTCGCGACGGGAGATGGAGATCGCCCCCCAAGACATGGCCCTTCTCCCGATCTCCTCCTCGAGCACGTCCAGAAACGGTTACGCCTCGCGGAAGGCGCCAACAGCTTGATCGACCAACGCGACGCATTATGCGGCGCGGGTTCCCACCAGTCCGCGAGCGTGCCTCGCCCAGCAATGGGACGCGCGCCTGGCCCGGCAGAAGCGCCTACGTCGACCTGGTCCGCTGCTCCACGATTGGCCGCTCAACGTTCACACAGTCGCGGCTCCACGCGGACTCGTGGGCCTCGTCATCTGATGCGAGCAAGCGTGGCTCGACCAGGTTCTTCGGTCGATCGAGCCGCCCTAGCGGCCTGCGCTCCAGCGAGGGTAAAAGGGTCTCGCACAGCGAGCTCGGACGGGCCGCCAAGGCCACCCTGGTCGACCTGTGCTCTCTGAAGCAGCCCCCGCGTCGGCGCCAGCACCATCGGGTCGCCCCTCGATGCGTGCTGCGCCACGTCGCTTGGGATCTTACCGAAGCGCAGCTAGCCGTGGGACGGCCGCCCCGCCAGGCCTCCGCCAGGCCGGGCCGGGCCCTGGCCGCCGTGCCGCCGCCGATCGCGCACGAGCTGGGAGCCGACGTCCAGGCGGTCGGGGCGTCGGCCCGGCGCTAACATCTTCGCTATGGCCCCAAAGAGGCGCCCCGCGAGTGTGGTGCACCAGACGCCGCCGGCCGAAAAGCGTGCGCCGCTGCCAGTCGAGCCGGCCGGCGAGTGCCGCTGGGTCGTGCCGAAGGGCGCGCGGCCCTGGATGCGCACCTCGGCGCTGGTGATCGCCGACGAACGGCTGCTGGAGCACATCCGCGCCGAGCAAGCGCTCGACCAGCTCGCCAACGCGACCGCGCTGCCCGGCATCGTCGGGCAGGCGCTGGCCATGCCCGACTGCCACCAGGGCTACGGCCTGCCGGTCGGCGGCGTCGTCGCGACCGAGCTGAAGCACGGCGTCGTCTCGCCGGGCGCCGTCGGCTACGACGTCAATTGCGGCGTCCGGCTGCTGGCCAGCGACCTCGCGGAGCACGAGCTGCTGCGGCAGCAGACCAAACTGGCCGACCTGCTCGGCCGCTCGATCCCGTCTGGCGTCGGCGGCCACGACGGCCTGGACCTTGGGCGGCGGGACCTCGAGGCGCTGCTGAAGGGCGGCGCGGAGTGGATGGTCGACGAGCAGGGCTGGGGTGAGGCCGAGGACCTCGACGTGATCGAGTCCGGCGGGCGGATCGACGGGGCCGACCCCGACGCCGTCTCGGCCCGAGCGAAGGACCGCGGCCTGCACCAGGTTGCGACACTCGGCGCCGGCAACCACTTCCTCGAGGTGCAGGTCGTCGACGAGGTGTACGACGAGGCGGCCGCCGCGGCGATGGGGCTGGCGAAGGGGCGCGTGACTATGCTCGTGCACAGCGGCTCGCGCGGCCTCGGCCACCAGGTCTGCCAGGACTTCCTCGAGACGATGGCCGACTTGATGGTCGCGCACGGCATCGAGCTGCCGGACCGCCAGCTCGCCTGCGGCCCGATCGACAGCCCGGAGGGCCGACGCTACCTCGCGGCGATGGGCGCGGCCGCGAACTTCGCCTTCGCGAACCGGCAGGGGCTGGCGCACCGGGCGCGCAGGGCCTTCCACGAGCTCTTCGGCAGGGACGGAGCGCTGCGGCTCGTCTACGACGTTTGCCATAACATCGCCAAGGTCGAGCGGCACCGGATCGGCGGGGTCGAGCGCGACGTGCTCGTCCACCGGAAGGGCGCGACGCGCGCCTTCCCGGCCGGCCACCCCGAGCTCCCGGAGCGGTACCGAGCGGTCGGCCAGCCCGTGCTCATCCCCGGCGATATGGGGCGCTATTCGTTCGTCGCCGTGGGGACCGAGGTCGCGATGCGCGACACGTTCGGCTCCATCTGCCACGGCGCCGGGCGGACGCTCTCGCGCCACGCCGCCAAGCGGCGGCTGGAGGGCGTGGACGTCGCGTCCGAGCTGAAGAAGCGTGGCATCCTCGTCCGCACGCCGAGCCCGCGGGAGCTCGCCGAGGAGGCATCGCTCGCCTACAAGGACGTGGCGGACGTGGTGGACGTCTGCGTGCGGGCTGGCATCGCGCGAAAGGTCGCTCGGCTGCGGCCGCGCATCGTGATCAAGGGCTAAGCCCGCCGCCGCGCCGGGCAGGGCGGTGGGCCGAGCACGGCCGGGCTGGTTAGGCCGATGGGGACCTGTGCGCGGAGGCGCGCTGAGCGACACTTAGCGCGTGCCTGGCTACCGGCTGACGCCGCACACGTCGGAGGTCGGCATCGCGGCGTGGGGGGACACGCTCGCCGAGGCGTTCGAGGAGGCGGCGCGGGCGCTCGTCGCCATCACCTTCGACCCCCGCACGATCCGCATCCGCGAGACGCGCGACGTCGCGGTCGAGGCCGACCGCCCGGACCGCCTGCTGGTGCGCTTCTTGAACGAGCTCGTCTACCTGATCGACGCTCAGCGCTTCGTCGCCGCCCGCGCTCACGTCGAGGTGACCGAGGGCGGGCTGCGCGCCCGGCTCCGCGGCCGCGTCGCCGACTCCTACCGCCCCAAGCGGCGCGGACCGCAGGTCAAGGCGGTCACCTACCACGGTCTCGAGATCGACCCGGGCCCGCCGTGGCGCGTCCGGGTCGTCGTCGACGTGTGAGGAAGGGGGGTCAACCCGGCCGGCGGTTGTCCCTCTTCCTGAGGCGGAGGAATCAGGCCAGACGAAGGGTCTTCAGCGCGCCGCCGATGCCGCCCAGGATGAAGCCGATGTCGCTGCCGGCGGTGAGGAACTGCCAGCCCTTGTCGGCGCGCTCGCGTGCCTCCTGGGTGGAATTGCAGGCGAAGCCGGCGGCCTTGCCGGTGTTCTTGCAGGCCTGGAGCACGCGCTCGGTCGCCGCGATGTGGCGCTCGTCGGTCGCCGCTTTGCGCGGGTCGATGCCCATCGAAAGCGCCATGTCGCCCGGACCGAGCCAGCAGCCGTCGACGCCCGGGGTGGCCATGATCGCCTCCGCGTTGTCGACTGCCTGGATGCTCTCGATCTGCACGATCGTGAGCACCTGGTCGTTGATCCAGTCGGGGTAGTCGTCGCCGTAGCGGGCGGCCCTGCCCCAACCCCACGAACGCTTGCCGGCTGGGGGAAGCAGCACCGAGTCGACGGCCTGTTGTGCGTCCTCGGCGGTGTGGACCATCGGGAACACCACGCCCATGCATCCCTCGTCGAGCAGCCGACCGACCATCGTGTAGTCGTTGCGGGCGACGCGGGCGATAGGCGTGGCTGGGCCCGTGTTGACGGCCATCAGGCAGGCGATCGTCGAGTCCGGGCCGAAGGAGCCATGCTGGTTGTCAAGGAAGACGAAGTCGATGCCGCAATGGGTCAGCATCTCGACCGCGATAGGCGAGCCGAGGCCGGCCGCGAACCCGAACGCCGGCTGGCCGGCTTTGAGCTTCTGCTTGGTGGTGTTGACGTACACGGGGCGCCTCCTGTCGCGGCGATACGATACAGGGAATCGGAGAGGGGCGAGCGACGAGCGTGGCAGGGGACGCCGAGCGGCGGATTTCGCACGTGGAGCTGCTCGACCTGGTCCGCGCCGTGTTCGAACGGTGCGGCATGTCGCCGCCGGACGCGCACCTGCTCGCCGATTCGCTCGTCCAGGCTGACCTGCGCGGCGTCCACTCGCACGGCGTGCTGCGCGTGCCGGAGTACGTCGAGAAGCTCACGGCCGGCGGTGTCGACCCGCGCGGTCGGCCGAGCGTCGCGCGCGACGCGGGCGCGTGCGTGGTGGTCGACGGAGGCAACGCGATGGGGCAGGTCGCCGCCGACTTCGCGATGAGAACGGCGATCCAGCGGGCCGACGAGCACGGCATCGCGGCGGTCGCGGTGCGGGGGTCGAACCACTGCGGCGCGATGGCTTACTGGGCGATGCAAGCGCTCGAGCACGACATGATCGGCTGGGCGACGACCAACGCGCTGCCGACGATGGCACCCTGGGGCGGTGCGGAGCGGCTGCTCGGCATCAACCCGCTCGGCGTGGCGATCCCGGCCGGGGAGGAGCGGCCGATCGTCTACGACGCCGCGTTCTCCGGCTCGGCGCATGGCAAGCTCCGCGTTTACGCGCAGAAGGGGCTGTCGATCCCGGAGGGCTGGGCGCTCGACCGCGATGGCCGCCCGACGACCGATCCGCTCGCCGCGATCGACGGGCTCCTGGTGCCGATCGGAGGCTTCAAGGGTGCCGGGCTGGCCATGGTGATGGGCGTGTTCTCGTCGATGCTCTCCGGCGCGGCGTACGGGACCGAGCTCGGCGATATGGAGCGCGGTCCGACGCCTGGCCGCGACGGGCACTTCTTCATGGCGGTCAGGGTCGCGGCGTTCGAGGAGGTTGCGCGCTTCAAGGAGCGTGTGGACGCGGCGATCCGCCAGCTCCACGCCTGCCGCCTGGCGCCCGGCTTCGACGCCGTCTACGCGCCGGGCGAGCTCGAGTTCCTGAACGCGGAGCGCAACCAGCGCGAGGGGGTTCCGCTGAACGGCGTGACCTGGTCGGACCTGGTGCGGGCCGCCCGCGACGTCGGCGCGCTGTAGTCCCCGTGGGGCGGTGACTTTTCGGGGCAGACACGCCGCGGGTCGAACGGACTAGTTCAGGCCCGCCTTGCCGTTGCCCGGCGGCGCGGCGACGCCCGGCAGAGTGAGCTCGCGGGCGCGGTGGCAGCGGACGAAGTGGCCGGGCTGCACTTCCTCCCACGCCGGCGGGAGCGTTCGGCACGCGTCCACCGCGTACGGGCAGCGGGGGTGGAAGTAGCAGCCGCTCGGCGGCGCGGCGGGGTTGGCGACCTCGCCTTGGAGGATGACGCGCCTGGACCGGGCGCGCGGGTCGGGCTCGGGGATCGCCGAGAGCAGCGCCGAGGTGTAGGGGTGGAGTGGCTGGGCGAAAAGCTTGCTCGTCTCGGCCAGCTCGACGATCTGCCCCACGTACATGACCGCGACGCGGTCGCTGATGTGCTTGACCACGCTCAGGTCGTGGGCGACGAACAGGTAGGTCAGGCCGAGCCGCTGCTGCAGCTCGAGCATCAGGTTCAGGATCTGCGCCTGCACCGAGACGTCCAGTGCCGAGACCGCCTCGTCGGCGACGACCAGTCGTGGCTCGAGCGCAAGCGCGCGGGCGATGCCGATGCGCTGGCGCTGGCCGCCGGAGAAGGCGTGCGGGAAGCGGCGCATGAACTCGGGCCGCAGTCCGACCAGGCGCAAGAGCTGGGCGACCCGCTCGATCCGCTCGGCTCGGCTGCTGACCCCGTTGACCAGCAGCGGCTCGCCGACGATCTCCAGGAGCGTCATGCGTGGGTTCAACGACGAGAACGGGTCCTGGAAGATCATCTGCATCTCACGCCGCAGCGGCCGCATGCGGCTGCGCGGGACGTTCGCGACGTCGACGACCTCGCCATGCTCGGTGCGGAACAGGATCTCGCCAGCCGAGGGGTCGAGCGCGCGCAGGATGCAGCGCGCGGTCGTCGTCTTGCCACAGCCCGACTCGCCTACGAGCGAGAGCGTCTCGCCCTGCCGGACCTGGAAGCTGACGTCGTCGACCGCGCGGACGTGGCCG
>DASRFH010000067.1:0-20915 GCA_035651675.1 Chloroflexota bacterium
CGCGGCACGTCGGGCCAAAGCAGCTCCATCAGCTCCTCGCGGTGGATCTCTTGGCCGTAGCGCGTGAGCAGGATCTTCAACAGACTCAGCGATCGGCGCCGGGAGAAGCGCTCGGCGCGGACCGGCAGACCATCGCGCAAGATCTCGAACTGGCCCAGGCAGCGCAGGTCGAGGTAGTTCGTGGCAGCGCCGGGCGAAGCCGGCGCCTCGCCGGCTGCCCCGGGCGAGGCGCGCCAAAGCGTGATGGTGCGGTGGACGGCGCTTTCCTGGTGGACCGCGACCCGCGCGTTGTGCAGCGCGGCCGCGGCGCAGCGGAGGGCGATGTGGAGCAGGCTAAGGCGCCGCGTCGGCAGCGGGTCGCGCTGGCCGTACCCCAGACGGACCAATCCGATCAACGAGTCGCGCAGCCGAAGCGGGAGGCAGATCGTCATGCCCGCGTCGCGGAGCGGGTCGCAGCAGGCTGGCGAGCCAGGGTCGTCGCGGTTCGGCCGCATCGAGCAGTGGTTCCGGATGACCGCGGGGCATTCGTCAGCTGGATGAGCGCGGCCGCCGAGAGAAGGACCAGCGCCCGAAGGGATGGGGTCTTCGGCGACGGTCTCCAGCAGCCGGCTCTCGGCGTCGAGCAGCGACAGCGTCCCGGAATCGGCGCCCGCGGCGCGCACCAGGGTCTGCAGCGCCAGATCGGCCACTGCGCGCAGGTTCGCGCCGGCGTCCTTGCTCGAGTCGAAGGAGAGCCCGATGAGCGGATCGGCCGCCGCCAGACGCGCCGCCTGGATGGTGCGTCCCAGCTCGGCGGCGGCGTGCGTCAGCTGCGGTGCGTGCGGCGACAGCACCTTCGGGCGGCGACGCCACGCGACGTGAAGACTCCCGGTGGGGCCGCTCTCGCCAGGCAGCGGAACCCAGACGCTGCACGGCACCTCGCCGCGCCTCGACCTGGCCACGCCGAAGGGCTGCTGGCGCGGGTCGGCGCTGAGCACGGGCTCATGGCCTCGGGTTACCCGCCCCGCGAACACCTCTCCCATGGCGAAGCGCGCGCGTTGGCGGCGGCCGCGGACGGTCCGACCCCGAACGGCCGCCAAGACGAGCTCGTCGCCGAGCGGCGACACCAGAAACAGCTCGGCTAGGTCTCCTTCTACAACGCGGAGCACCCGATCCAGCACGTCGCCTAGATCGAGGCACGTCGACGGGGGCCTTTCGCGCGTGTCGACCGCCCTGGCTGAATCCACACCCCACCTTCCGTTGCCGAGCCGTAGGGGAGTCGACGGCTGTTGAAGATTCGTGGACCTACCGCCACGAAAGTCATTGAGAACCGTGCCGGTCGGGCGGCGCGGGCTACTCGGCCCCGCGACAAACCCGCGCACCACGAACGCGGCCGGCGCGCTTCGGGCGAAACGCGCGGAAGTTACGCGGAAGTCGCCGGAACAAGAGTCGTGCCGATGCCTTCGTTCGAACGCGGGTCCACCGGCGGTGCGCGCCCGACGCTCCTCGGCGTGCTGTTGCTGTGCCTCTTGCTGGCCGCTTGTTCGAGTGCCAAAGAAAAGACGCAGACCGACCGCCGCGCGACCCGCGAAGTAGAGCGGCTGGAGCGGGGCAACCTCGCGCGCACGCCTAACCCGGACCAACTGGCGACGCGCGAAGCGCGCCGCACCGAGTCGCCACCCACTCGGGAGGCGCAGGGTCCCGCGGCCGCGGAGACGCGCGAGGCGTCACGGCAGGGCACGCCGACCCCAATCCCCCTCCCAGCCGTGCTGCCGACGCCACGGCCGACGAGCACCCGACCTCCCGAAAGTCCGGTCGCCGCGGCCGGCGCGGCGTCAGAGGTGGCCGGCCTGAAGAAGGTCCGTGGCCTCTTCTCGATCACCAAGCACAACGCGCCAGCGGCCCCGGGCGTGCTCGACAACCCGTCGGTCGACGGCATCGTCGTGCGAACCTTCTGGCCCGACGTCCAGCCGAGCAACGGGCAGTTTCGCTGGGACTTCCTCGACGGCCAGGTACAGGCGGCCGAGAGCCACGGCAAGAAGGCGGTCCTCATCGTGCTGTCGGGCGCGAGCACACCCGACTGGGCGCTCGAGGGGGTCCAGTCCGCCGACTTCATCAGCAAGTACGGGTTCAGCCGGGGCGACCAGTTACGGCTGCCGCTCCCCTGGGACCAGACCTACCTAGGGCGCTGGTTCGGCTTCGTCAAGGCGCTCGGCCAGCGGTACGACCAGCGCCCCGCCGTGGTGCTCAGCCAGGCGACCGGCCCGACGTCGATCAGCGCCGAGATGAGCCTGCCCAACGACGACGCCTCGGTCGCCCAGTGGCGCACGCTGGGCTACACCCCCGAGAAGTTCCTCGGCGCCTGGGACCAGACGCTGCGGACCTACGTCGAGGCGTTCCCCCACACCCAAGTCGGGCTCATCCTGTACCCCGGCTTGCCGATTCCGGACCGTACCGCGAGCGACAAGACGCGGCAGGACGCCGTGGCGCTGGCGACCGACAAGTACGGCTCGCGCGTGGCGCTCCAGACCAGCGGACTCAGCGCGCGCAAGGAGGAGCAGCCTCGGCTCGGCTACCAGCTCCTCAAGCAGAACGCGGCTCGGACGACGGTCGGCTTCGAGATGGGCACGTCCGCCACCGAAAGGCCTGACCGGATGGGCAACCCCGACCCGGTGAAGGCGCTGCGCAACTCGATCGATTTCGGCCTGGCGGCCGGCGCGCAGTACCTGATCGTCTACGAGAAGGACGTCGTCAACCCCGCCATGCAGGACACGCTCCGCTACGCGCACACGGCGCTGGCGAAGTGACTTCCCCCAACGACGCGTAGCAAGAGGATCACGAGTGGACGCTGTGCGAGCTAGCGATGGCGCGGCCCGAGCTGGCGCAAAGGTGCTGGTGATCGGGCTGGACGGCGTGACCTTCGACCTGCTCGGTCCGTGGATCGAAGGAGGCCGGCTTCCGAATCTCGCCCGCCTGATCCGGGAGGGTGCCTCGGGCACCCTGACGACCACGGTGCCGCCGATCAGCCCGTCGGCTTGGGTCTCGTTCGCGACCGGCAAGAACCCGGGCAAGCACGGGCTGGTGGACTTCGTGTTCCCGAAACCCGGGTCGTACGACGTCGCGATCGTCAATTCGTCGAGCCGCACAGCGCGCTCGCTCTGGGGACTGATCGGCTCGCACGGACGTCGCGTCGGCGTCGTCGGCGTCCCGGTGACCTATCCGCCCGAGCGGGTCAACGGCTTCCTCGTGACCGACTTCCTCACCCCGAGCGACGCCAGCGACTTCACCCACCCGGCCGACTTGAAGGACGAGCTCAAGGCCGCGATCGGTGGGTTCCAGCTCTGGCCGGACGAGCGGTACCGCTCGACCCCGCACGTCGACCGCTTCGTGGCGGACCTCGAAGCGGCCGTCGACAACCGCACCGCCGCGGCGCGGTACCTGATGAAGACCAAGCCGTGGGACTTCTTCTGCGTCGTGTACTGGACGCCCGACATGCTCCAGCACGATACGTGGCGGATCCTCGATCCGTCCCACCCGCAGCACGACCCGATCGTGGCGGCGCGGCACCGCGACACGGTCATCGGCTACTTCGAGCACCTGGACCGCCGCGTCGGCGAGCTGCTGGCGGAAGCGGGGGAGGACACCCAGGTCATCGTGATGTCCGACCACGGCTTCGGGCCAACCCACTACTTCTTCTTGGTCAACAACTGGCTGGCCAAGATGGGGCTCATCCAGTTCAAGCCGACCGCGCTGACAAGCGCCAAGCGGCTGCTGTTTCGCGCCGGCATCACCCCGCTGAACGCGTTCCGCGTGGCGCGGGCGCTGCGCCTCGGCCACCTGCGGCGGCGCTTCCGCTTCCAGAAGAACGCCGGCATCACCAAACGGCTGTTCCTGTCCTTCAAAGACGTGGACTGGACACGCACGCGCGCCTACGCCGTCGGCAGCTTTGGACAGATTTACGTCAACCTGCGGGGCGTCCGCCCGAGTGGGACGGTCGCGCCGGGCGCTGAGTACGAGGAGCTTCGCACCCACATCATCGAGGAGGCGCTGAAGCTCCGCCATCCGGCCACCGGCGAGCCGATCGTCGAGCGCGCGCTGCGCCGCGAAGAGGTCTACCACGGCGGCCACGTCGACCGGATGCCGGACGTGGTGCTCATCACCAACCAGCACAAGTACATGGCGTTCGGCCACGCCGACTTCGGCTCGAACCGCCTCGTCGAGCCGGTGTTCGGGCTATCCGGTCACCACCGGCCAAACGGCATCGTCGTGCTGGCCGGTCCGGGCATCCAACGAGGGACGCAGCTCGACAACGCGTCGATCATGGATCTCGCGCCAACCGTCCTCAACGCGATGGGGCTGCCGATCCCCGCCGACATGGACGGCACGGTGCTCAGCCAGGCGTTCACGGACCAGTTCCGGGCGAGCCATCCGGTCGTGTTCGACGAAGAGGGCTCCGACCGGAGCGTCGAGTTCGACGCGCAGTCCCCGGACGACGAGACCGTCATCCGCGACCGGCTGCGCGGCTTCGGCTACGTGAGTTGATCGCCGAAGCGATTCGCCCGAAAGGCCTACCCGCGCGCGCCGGCCGCATCACGCTGCGCGTGGCGTTCACCGCCGTCCTGCTGTGGCTGGTGGTCCAGCGCGTCGACTGGGCGCGGACGCTCGACGTGCTGAGAGGCGCCGACTACCGGTTGTTCGCGCCGGCCTGCCTTTTCCTCTTCCTGAGCCTCATCGCCAAGGCGCTCCGCTGGCAGGTGCTGCTCGCGCCGATCCAGCGGCTGCCGCTTCGGCGGATGCTCTCGCTCGTGCTGATCGCCTACTTCAGCAACAACGTCCTCCCGTCGAACACCGGCGACCTGGTGCGCAACTACATCCTGGGCAAGCGCGAGAACCTCGCCCAGGCGACCGTCTTCGCGACCATCGTCGTCGAGAAGCTGCTCGACACCGCGACGCTGGCGCTCTGCCTGGTCGTGATCACGCGGCTGTACGCGCTGCCGCAATGGATCGGCGCGGTCGCCATCGTCGCCGTCGCCGTCGTGGCGGGTCTGGGGCTGGGCTCGTGGCTCCTTGCGCGCCGCGCCTCGGTCGTGGCGTCGACGCTCGCCCCGCTCGTGCGCGCGTTCCCGCCGGCGCGCAGGCTCTTGGGGGTCGGGGACAGTTTGGCGATCGGGCTCCGGCTGGCGGCGTCGCCGCGTACGCTCCTGCCGGCCGCGGCGCTCTCGGCGGCCGTGTGGGGCGTCCTCGCGCTGTCGTACCTCGCCATCGTCCGCGCGCTCGCGATCGACGCCCCGCCGGCGTCCGGCGTCCTGCTGGTCGCCCTGATCGGCCTGGGCTCGGCGATTCCGGCCATGGGCAACCTCGGCTCGCTGGAGCTGGTTTGCCTCGCCGCGTTCGCGGTGTACGGCGCCGGCAGTGGACCCGCGATCGCGTTCGTGGTGCTGCTCCGCGCCGCCCGGCTGCTCCCCATCGGCCTCGGCTACGTCAGCTTCGCCCGACAGGGCTTGTGGGGCCGGGCTCGGAGCACGCAGATGGACGTCGCCGTCGCGGCGCCGGACGCCGAGGCGCCGACGTCGAACGGCGGCCGGTCGAACGGGTGGGGAGCCCGCCGTCTCGGATCTGCCATCGCCGCGATCGGGCCCGATCGGGGATCGGCCGGTCGCTGGCCCGCGATCGCCCTGCTGCTGATCGTCGCCGCCGGGCTAGCCGTCCGGATGTGGAAGCTCGGCGACAACAGCCTCTGGGTCGACGAGATCGCGACCGCTTACTACGTGCAGCCCGGCAGCTCGTGGTGGTTCACGATCACGAACCCCCTCGACGCGCCAATTCCGGCGCCGCCACTCCTCTTCATGTTGACCCGCGTCGCGGCGATGGTCGGCCAGAGCGAGTACTTCCTGCGGCTCCCCGCCGTCTTCGCCGGCGTGCTGGGAATCGTCGTGACCTACCGGTTCGCACGGCGCCTGGCGGGGCCGGTCACGGCCGTGATCGCGGCGCTGCTGCTCGCGGTAAGCCGGTTCCACATCCACTACTCGCAGGACGCTCGGTACTACCCGCCGCTGCTGCTGTTCTGCATGGTGTCGCTCTACTGCTTCTGGCGCGCGCTGGACCTCGACGCCGCCGAGCCGCCCTGGCGCGCCGCCGTGGCGGCGCCGAGGCGGCGGTGGTGGATCGGGTTCTTTTTGGGCACGCTCGCCGCCATCTACGTGCACCTCTTCGGGCTGTTCGTGCCGGTGGTCCAGGCGCTCTTCGTCGGCTGGCTCGCGCTCCAGGAGATCGTCTGGGCGCGGCAGAACCGGGCGTCCATCTGGCCGTTCGTCCGGCGCGTCATCGCGCCCTTCGCACTCGTGGGCGCGACGATCCTGCTCACCTACGCGCCGATGTTCAGCTACGTCGTCGCCGGCCTTGGCGGGCCGCGCGGCGTCGGCACCGACCAGCGCCAGCCGCTCACCTGGCAGGTCGTCAGCCAGTACTTCCTGATCCAGTTCAACGGCTTCACGGCCGGAAACAACGCCGCCTCCTACGTCTTCTTCATGCTCTTCCTGCTCGGCGTCGCCGGGCTCGCGTCCAGGCGGCACCGCGGCCTGCTGCTGCTGTTGCTTTACCTGTTCGTGCCGATCACCGTCGTCGCCCTCATAAGGCCGCAGCACTTCTTCAGCGCGAAGTACGTCATCTTCACCCTGCCGGTCTACCTCAGCATCATCGGCTACGGCGTCGCCAACGTCGTCTTCACTGTTCGGTCGATCCCGGCTCGCTTCGCGGTCGGGACGGCACTGGCCGCCTTCCTCAGCCTGTTCAGCATCGCGACGTACGGGTCGTACTTCCAGACCGAGAAGCAGGACTGGCGCACCGCCGTCCACTTCCTGAACCAGGTTGCTCAGCCTGGCGACGTCGTGATCGTGGCCGGCAGCAAGGTCGCCTTCGGCGCGGCCGAGCCGCTCCAATACGCGTTCAAGTACTACGGCCTCGAGACGCCGGGTATCCAGCTCGGGGCTGAGTCGCCGTTCCAGGACGCCTTCGTCGTCGCGAAGAAGTACCAACAGAGCCCGCGCGTCTGGGTCTTCTTGACGCCCTCGAAGACCAACCACCAGCTCCGCATGAAATGGCTCAACAAGGGCGAGTACCAGGCGTTCCACTACACGAAGATCGCGATCTTCTTCAAAGACTCGTCGAAGAACGAAGCGGCGCGGAAGCAGGAGATCGACCAGTACTTCCACGTCGCCCTCGACGTGAAGGCGAACTGGCGGACAACCTCGAACCTGGCCATGACGTACGTCCGGGCCGGCGACCAGCAGAAGGCGCAACAGGAGTACCAGCGCGCCCTGAAGGAGAACCCCGACAAGGTCAGCTTCTACCTCGGGCTCGCGAAGCTCTACATGAAGCAGCAGCGGTACGAGGATGCCCGGCAGATGGCCGACAAGGCCGTCGAGTTCCAGAAGGATCCGGGTCCTCTCAAGGGCTTCCTCCTGGCCCTGTTCACCCAGTCGAAGAAGCCGTCGCACCCGCCGTTCAGCGCCTCACGTCCCTACATGGCGTTGGGCAAGCTCGCCGTCTCGCAGCACGACGACGAGGAGGCGAAAGCGCGGTTCCAGAAGGCGATCGAGCTAGCGCCCGACAGCAGCCGTCCACACATCGCCCTGGGGCAGCTGTTCGCCGCCGAGAAACAGATGGAGCTGGCGATCGAGCAGTACCGCCAGGCGATCCACAACCAGCCCAAGCGATCGCGCCCCCACCTGCAGCTCGCGAAGTTCTTCAAGAAGCAGAACCGGATCGACGACGCGATCCCCGAATACCAGGCCGTCGAGCAGCTCAAGAGCAAGCACCCGCACGTCCACACGGTGCTCGGCAAGCTCTACCAGACCAAGGGGAACTTCGACCAGGCCGGCGTCGAATACTCGACGGCGAGCGCGCTGCGGCCGAGCAAAGTGCGTCCGGCCACTCTCCTGGCACGGCTGTACGGCAAGCAGGGCCGCACGGGGGACGCGGTCCATGAGGCGCAACGCGCGACGATGCTCGACCCCAACTCCTGGCGGCCGCACATCGTGCTCGGCCAGCTCCTCGCGAAGCAGAACCAGCCGGGCAACGCCCAGGCCGAGCTCGAAGCGGCGCGCGAGCTCGGACCAACCAAGGGTAAGCCGACGGTGGCGCTTGCCAAGTTCCTCCACGACCAGAAGCGCATCGACGACGCCCAGGAGGTCCTGAGCCAAGACCCGCAGCCGAACACGCGCGCCCGGCTCCTCCTGGGTGAGACGCAACAGGAGCTGGGCGACAAGGACGCGGCCGCCAAATCCTTCCAGGCGGCCGCGGACGCCGCGCCGAAGAAGGCGCGCCCCCACGTCGAAATGGCCCGCCTGTTCATCGGCGAGTCGCAGCGCGACAAGGCGACCGCCGAGTTCGCAACCGCCATGCAACTCGAGCCGAGCAACGGGCGCGTCTACCTGGCGGTAGGACGCGCGCAGATCCCCACCAAGGACTGGAACGCCGCCCACCAATACCTGGACCAGGCACTCAAGCTGTCGGCCAACCGCTCGGGCCCGCACGTCGCGCTCGGCCACGTGCTCCTCCAGGAGAAGAAGTACGCCGAGGCCACCCTGCGGGCGCAGGACGGCGCGCGGCTAGCGCCCACCAAGGCTCGTCCCCACACGCTGCTCGGCAAGATCAGCCGGAGCCAGCAGAACTACGACGAGGCGATCGCCCAGTACGAGCAGGCGGCGCGGCTCGACCCCGGCCGCGCCGGACCGTACATCGGCAAGGCGGCCGTGCTCGCCAAGCAGCAGCACTACCAGGAGGCCGCCGCGCAAGCCGAGCAGGCGCTCGGCCACGACCCGAGCAAGAGCCGCGCTTACACGATGCTCGGCAAGCTAGCGGGCAAGGACAAGAAGTGGGAAGACGCGCTCAAGCGGTACGAGGACGCGCTCGCGGCGCCGCCGCCAGGGCCGTCGCGCCGCGTCAACAGCCGGGCCGACCAGGCGAAGGCCCGGCCGTACTTCCTCACCTCGGTCGCCGACGATCAGCTCTTCCGCGTCGACGCCGCGATGGAGGCGGCGCGCAAGGGGCTGGCGGTCAAGCAAAGCTCGGCGCGCGGCCACAACCAGCTCGGCAAGCTGTACGTCGAGAAGAAGGACTTCGGGGCGGCCGACGAGGAGTACGCGACCGCCGAGCGGCTCGAGCCCACGAAGACGCGCTCCACGCTCCTACGCGGCCTGATGAAGGCGCAGACCGGCGATGGCGCGACGGCCGAAGCGACCTACCAGAAAGCGCTCGGCGTCAAGGACACGGCCCGCGCGCACGCGCTGCTCGGAAAGCTCTACACGTCCGGCAAGCGCCTCGACGAGGCGATGAGCCAGTACGGCCGCGTGGTGGCGCTGGCGCCAGCCAAGGCGGTCGGCTACCTGCTCACCGGACACCTGCAGGGGTCGCAGCAGGACTGGAAGTCGGCGCTCGCCTCGTTCCAAGCCGCGATCCGCAACGCCCCGCCGAACGCGCGCGCGCACATCGCCGCCGCCGGCGCGGAGTCGCGCCTGAACGACCAGGCGAAAGCACTCGACGAGTACCAGCAGGCCGTCCAGCTCGCGCCGACCAAGGGGCGGCCCTACCTCGGCAAGGCGGCGGTGCTGCTCAAGCAGCAGCGCTACCCGGAGGCGGCCGGGCAGGCCCAGCAGGCGCTCAGCCAGGACCCGACTAAGTCGCGCGCCTACACGATGTTGGGCAAGCTGGCTGGCAAGGACGGCCACTGGGACGACGCCCTCAAGCGCTACCAGCAAGCGATGCACCCGCCGGCGCCCACAACACCATCGCACCGCCAGCACATCCGCGCGCAGCAGGCCAAAGCACGGCCCTATTTCCTGACGGCGAGCGCCGACGACAAGCTGTTCCGGTCGGCCGAGGCGTTCGCGGCCGTGCGGCAGGGGCTCGGCATCAAGGACGCCGCGCGCGGCCACGTCGTGCTCGGGCGGCTCGCCGCCGAAGGGAAGGACGTCGGCGGCGCCCAGGCGGAATTCGCCACGGCACAGCGGCTTCAGCCCACGAAGACGCGCGCCCTGCTGCTCAGCGGACTGCTCCGCCAGCAGGCGGGCCAGTCGGATGCCGCCCAGGCGATCTACCAGCAGGCGATCGGCGTCAAAGACACCGGCCGGGCGCACGCGCTGCTCGGCAAGCTGTACGCGGCGGGCAAGCAGACCGACGCCGCCATGGCGCAGTACGGCCAGGTCATATCGATGCAGCCCACGAAGGCCGGCGGCTACCTGCTGGTCGGCCACCTCCGCGGCGCCCAGGGCGACTGGTCGGGCGCGCTCCGCTCCTTCCAGGACGCGATCGCGAAGGCCGCTCCCAAGGCGCGGGCGCACGTCGCCGCCGCGAGCGCCCAGTCGCACCTGAACAACCCCACGAGCTCGCTCGACGAGTACCAGCAGGCGATCCAGCTCGCGCCGACCAAGGGTCGGCCGTACATCGGCAAGTCGGCGGTGCTCGTCAAGCAGCAGCGCTACGCCGAGGCAGCCGGCCAGGCGCAGCAAGCCATCAGCCAGGACCCCAGCAAGTCCCGCGCTTACACCCTGCTCGGCAAGCTAGCCGGCAAGGACACGAAGTGGGACAACGCCCTGGCGTACTACCAGAAGGCGATCGCGCCACCGCCGCCGACGGTCCGGACGCACAGCCTCAACCCGCGCCCGCCGCGCGCCGCGGCGCGGCCCTTCTTCCTCACGTCGGTCGCACAGGCCAAGCTCGCACGGCCCGACCAGGCGATGAGCGCCGCCCAGCAGGGGCTCGGCGTCAAGGACGCCGCGCGCGGCCACGTCCTGATCGGGCACCTCCGCGCCGGAGAAAAAGACGTGCTCGGGGCGGACGCCGAGTACGCCCGCGCGCAGCAGCTCCAGCCAACCAAGGTGCGCGCGACCATGCTGCGCGGTCTGCTGAAGGCCCAGGGCAGTCAGCCGGACGCGGCCGAGGCCTTCTACCAGCAGGCCATCGCCGTCAAGGCGAAGGCGCGCGGCTACACGCTCATCGGCCAGCTCCGCGCCAAGCAGAGCAAGTGGCAGGACGCGCTAGGTTGGTTCCAGAAAGCGCAGGATGCCGCGGCGACCAAGGCGCGCCCGCGCGTCGCGGTCGGCGTCGCCCGCGCCCACCTCAACGACCAGGCTGGCGCCATCGCCGCCTACCAGCAGGCGATCCAGGTCAACGCCACCAAGGCGCGGCCGTACCTGACCTGGAGCCACATCCTCAAGAAGAACAAGCAGTTCGACGACGCGCTGGCTAAGACGCAGAAGGCGCTGGAGCTGAAGCCGACGCGGGCCGGACCGCACAACGCGATGGGGCACCTGTACCTGCACCAGAAGCAGTACGAGCCGGCGATCGCGCAGTACGCGATCGGCATCGGCATCAGGTCGGACAAGGCGCGACCGCAGTTCGCGCTCGGGCGCATCTACCTCCGCCAGAAGCGTTTCGACGACGCGCGCACCAAGTTCGACCTGGCGAGCAAGATGCAGTTCGACAAGGGCCGCTTCCACGTGCTGCTCGGCAAGTGGCATTGGGAGAAGGGGCTCATCACGAACGCCGAGATCGAGTTCAACGCCGCGATCGCGCGCATCCCCACCAAGGCGCGGCCGCACCTGATGGCAGGCAAGGCGGCGACGACGCGGCGGAAATACGACCTCGCCGGCCAGGAGATCGGCAAGGCGATCCAGCTCGCGCCGACCAAGGCGCGCGCCCACAACCTCCAGGGCATCCTCTACACGGAGCAGCAGCTCGCCGACTACGCCCGGAAGGAGTACCAGGCGGCGGCGGGCCTGCGCACCGATAAGGCGCGGGCGCTGATTCTGCTCGGCCGGCTGGAGGACAGCCTCCGGACGCCGCCGCAGCACGACGCCGAGTTCAAGGCGATCGCGGCGTACCAGCAGGCGGCCGCGCGCAAGCCGACCAAGGCCGCGGGCTTCGCGGCGATGGGGCGGATCTACCAGCGGCTCGACAAGCTCGACGAGGCGTACGCCGCGCTGACGAAGGCGATCCAGCTTAAGCCGGACGGCGCGGGCGCGCACTACCGCCTCGCGCTCGTGAACGAGGGATACCAGCACTGGTCCGACGCGATCAACGAGTGGGAGACGTACCTGGCGTTGAAGCCGCGCGGGCAGATCAGCCAGCAAGCGCGCGCGCAACTGGCCACGCTGCTCGGACTGCACTACACGCCGCGTGACTCGCACGAGCAGGAGCGCATCGCCGCACTCCAGGCGAAGCTGCGGGGCCAACGCGACGCCACCCGGCAGGCCGAGCGTGACGGCAAGGGCAAGCCGTGATCCGCGTCGCCGCTCTGGTGGTCGGCGCGCTGCTCCTCCTCGGGCTCGCCGCCTCCCCCAGCGAGACCCGCGCCGCCGCCGACCCGCAGGCGAGCACGTCGGACGCGGCGGTTCCGCTCACGCGCAAGCTCTCGGGCCACCTCGAGCCCGGCATGAAGCTGTACGACCAGCAGCAGGCGACCTTCGCCTACTACCGCTTCTTCTACCCCGCGGACGGCTCCGCCGTGACGGTGAGCGCCGAGGTCGCCCCCGACGACCCGGTCGTGCTGAAGAACGTCGCGATGAAGGTCTTCGATCCATCGGGTCGGGAGGTCGGCGCGGCCGGCCCACAGGCGAAGGTGGTCCCGAACCTCACGACGAGGATCGCGACCAGCAACCGGCAACAGGCGGGCACCTACACCGTTCAGCTCGCCAATTACAACCCCGGCTCAGCTCTGGATTTCCAGATCTGGGCCGATGGTCTCCCACCTCAGCCCGACCTCGCGCCAGGGCCGCTGCCCCCGACGCCCTCGACGCCCGTCCCGACGCCTCGCCCCAGCGGCATCTGGGCTCCAGCCGGAACCATGACGCCGGGTGCCGCGGTTCCCCTGCCGACGCCGTTCCCAACCGCGCCGCCGCCCACGCCCGGTCTCCCCGTCCTCCCGCCACCGCCGGACAACTCGACGCCGGACGGCGCGGCGCCGCTGAGGCCAGGCCAGCCGGCAAGCGGCACCCTGGCGCCGAGTGCGGGAGGTTCGTTCGCCTACTTCCAGCTCGTCTACCCGGGCGATGGGTCGACGCTCGAGATCGACCTGCAAGTCGACCCTGACGACGCGGCCGTGCTCGCGAACGCGGGCTTCCGCGTGTACGGGCCACTGCCGGGCCGCGACTACGCGAGCAAGCTCTACCTCACCGGCGGCCAGCGGGTCGGATCGACGCCCAACGTCTCGGGCAACCTCGTGTCGACGGTGCCAGGCCTGTACGTCGTCCAGCTCTACAGCTATGCCGCCCAGGCCACGGTCGCCTACACGCTGTCCGTCCCGGGCCTGCCGCCGCAGCCCCCGCCCGGCCCAGCGCCGTACGTGAGCCCGGCACCGACCACGGTCGGCGCGGCACCACAAGTCGGGCAATGGGCGCCGCCGGCGCTGCCCACGGCGCTCGTCGCCGCGAGCCCCTTCGACGTCGTGACGCCGACGCCTCTGCCGACGACGCCGTTCGGCAAGCTCTGGCCCAACGACGCCGGGCCGGCCCAGGCCGGCCCCGGCTTCGCCGGCCACCTGGCGCCCGGGCAGTCGGACCTGTACCAGTTCCAGTACCCCGGCGACCGCGAGGTGTACACCGTCAACTTGCAGGTGGCGCCGGACAACGCGGCGCTGCTCCGGAACGTCGGGTTCCGCGTCTACCGGCCGCCGGACAAGGTCTACGTGGAGGGCGGCGCGCAGCCTGGCCTGCGGCCCAACGTGAGCGGGAACCTCATCGGCCGCGACCCCGGCACGTACACAGTCGAGGTCTTCAACCGAGACGCCACCGTGGCTATCGACTACGAAGTCACGCTGGACGTCGGACCGGTTCCTAGCGAAGACCAGACCCGCCGTCCGAAAGGGAGCCGCCAGCGGTGAACCGGCGAGACCTGCTGAAGGCCGGGCTCGCGCTCGTCCCGGTCGCACTCGGCGCCCGCGTCATGCCGATCGAAGCGGCCGACGAGCCGGACTTCGACCTACCGTCGGGCTCCGGCGTCCCCGAGGGGCACTTCTTCGCGCAGACGGGCGGCTCGGGCTCGACTGGCTTCCCGGTCTTCAACGATCGCCAGGCGCCGATGTGGACGATCTTCAAGGGCGCTGGCGGTGTGGCTCAATGGGGCTATCCGATCTCGGATCGGTGGGTGGACGTTCTGGGCCGCGTCAACCAGGCCTTCCAGAAGGGTGTGTTCCAGCTCACGGTTCGGCCGCAGGGCCAGCTCGTGAAGATCGAGTGGCTGAACGTCTACGACGAGCTAGCGGCGCGGCAGGTGAACCTCGACAACCTCGCCGACCTGACGCCCCCCAGCTTCGATTGGAGCTCGGACGCCGGCAGGGCGTGGGGCCACACCGCCGACGGCCCGGGCCCGGGGACGGTCGAGGCGAACCACCTCGACGTCGTCTTCGGCCACGCGGACGCGTTCCCGCGGCTGTGGCGAACCTACCTGGCGAACCCGAGCTGGTTCGACCAGTACGGCCTGCCGATGGGTGTGAAGGACTACGGCCGCGTGGTCGCCGTTCGGTGCCAGCGTGCCGCGCTTCAGCTCTGGAAGGACCAGACGCCCTGGACGTCGGCGCCTGGCGAGGTCGTTTTCGCGAACAGCGGCGAGGTCGCCCGGAAGTACGGCCTCGTGCCGCCGGCGGCGGCGACCGCCAAGCCGAGTCCGTGGTGATTCCTTGCCCAAGCCGGTGGAGGTAGCCATGTCCCGTTCGAGCGCGCTCGCCTGGTGGCGGCGTCTGGCTGTGCTTCTCGTCGTGCTGGCGATCCCGCTCCAGACGGTTCCTGCCCAGGCAGCAGACGATTGGGACGTCCCCAACGGCCACTTCTTCACCCAGACGGGCGGCGGCGGCGGCCGCGGCTACAGCGTGACCGACGAGGGCGGCGTGCGGTTCTGGTCGGAGTTCCAGCGGCTCGGCGGCGTCCAGGCCGTCGGCTACCCCGCCTCCCAGCGCTTCCAGTGGGACGGCTTCACCGTGCAGGTCTTCCAGCGCGTCGTCTTCCAGTGGCGGCCCGAGCAGGACGCCGTCGCCTTCGTCAACGTCTTCGACCGGCTCCACGACCTGGGCAAGGACGACTTCCTCCTCAAAGCCCGCCAGACCCCCCCGCCCCGCCCCTTCGACGACGCCGGCAAGGCCTGGGACCAGGTCGTCGCCAACCACCTGGCCGTCCTCGACGCCTGGCCCGCCCTCGCCGCCGCCTACCGCGCCGCGGCCCCCGACCCCGTCCAGGCCAACGGCCTGCCCGTCTCCGACGTGGCCGACATGGGCAACAACTACGCCCTGCGCGCCCAGCGCGTGGTCTTCCAGCTCTGGAAGGAGGACGTGCCCTGGGCCCGCAAGGGCCAGGTCACCGTCGCCCTCGGCGGCGACATCGCCAAGGAAGCCGGCATCCTCCCCGACCCGGACGCGCTGCGCCCCATCGCGGCTCCGACGGGCGCGCAGCCAGGCGCGACGCCCGCGCCCCCGTCGGCCGCGCCGACCAAGGCGAGTCAGGCGCGGGGCCTGTTCGTCATCACGCAGCACGACGAGCCGGTGTCGCCGGCGACGCTCGATAACCCGTCGGTCGACGGCATCGTCGTACGGACGTTCTGGTCGGACGTCGAGCCGGCCGATGGGCAGTTCAACTGGGGCTTCCTCGACGGGCAGGTCCAGGCCGCTGCCAACCACGGCAAGAAGGTGGACGTCATCGTCCTGCCCGGCGCGTTCACGCCCGACTGGGCTCTGGCCGGCGTCCAGGTCGGCCAGTTCTCGAGCAAGTACGGGTTCAGCCGCGGCGACAACCTCCGGCTGCCGATGCCGTGGGACCAGACGTACCTCGCCCGCTGGTTCGGCTTCGTGAAAGCCCTCGGCCAGCGGTACGACCAGAACCCGGCCGTCGCGCTCGTCCCCGTGACAGGACCGACCTCGATCAGCGCCGAGATGAGCCTGCCCAACGACGACGTCTCGGTCGCCCAGTGGCGCACGCTGGGCTACACGCCCGACAAGTTCCTGGGCGCCTGGGATCAGGCGCTCAGCGCCTACGCACAGGCCTTCCCGAACACGCAGCTCGCCATGACGCTGTACCCTGGCCTGCCCATTCCCACCGCGGGGTCGTCGGATCAGACGCGTCAGGACGCCGTCGCGCTGGCCGTCGGCAAATATCCTGGAAAGGTGGCGCTGCAGACCAGCGGCTTGAGCGCGCGGAAGGAGGACCATCCGCGGCTCGGGTACCAGCTCCTCCAGCAGAACGCGTCGCGCACGGTCGTGGGCTTCGAGATGGGAACGTCGGCGAGCGCGAAGCCCGAGCGGATGGGCGGCGGCGACGCGGTGTCGGCCCTGCGCCGGACCATCGACTTCGGGCTGGCGGGAGGGGCACGGTACCTGATCGTGTACGAGAAGGACGTGCTGAACCCGGCGACGCAGGCCGACCTGCAGTACGCCCACGCCGCGCTGGTCGGTCGGTGACGCGAGAACGCCCGTGGCTTCTGAGCGCAGCGGCGGCATATCCCGGCGTGACCTGATCGTCGCGGCCGCCGGCGGCGCCGCGCTGCTCGCCGTCAACCGCGTCGCGGGCGGATCGGGCTCGATCCTACCAACCGCCACGACGGAGTGTCCGACGCCGACGTCGGCCGCGGCGGCGTCGGTCGCGGCGCTGAGCAAGCAGGACGTCGCCCCCGACGGGCACCTGGCCGACCCGGCCGACGACCGATGTAGTGCCGCGCCGGAGGACGAGCCGGAGGACGAGTCGGACGACCGCCGCTGAGCTGGCCCCCTCATACTAACCTGGTGGTCGGGCGTCGTTCAGGACGGTCGGCAGCAGCGTCGAGCGGCAGGCGGATCCATCGGGTGCCACCAGCGGCAGCGCACGGGCGAGGAAGTTGTTCTTCCAGGTGCTCTGGTAGAGAGGGTTCGCCGAGCAGCCCACGAGGGCCCGCGCCCAGCCGAGCGCCTCCAACGCCAGCGTCCACGACCGCTTCACCGAGCTCCAGGTGGCTTGTTGGCAGGTCGGCTCGTCGGCGAATGCCATGCTCTCGACCTGGTTGAGCGGCCCCGCCAGCCCGTTCGCTTCGAGCCACTCCCACGCCACGCCGGACGCGCTCGGGCGCAACGCCGCGGCGAGGGCCGCCTCGTACGGCACGGCGACGGCGTGCCCGACGATGGCCGTTCCGTCGTTCGCCGGCCCGATGCCCCCCACTCCGAACGACTGGTAGACCTGGCCAGGGGCGACCGCCGACGGGTCGGGCACCTCGGCCCCGCTCAACCCGAAGAGGCCGCGGGGACCGTAACAGGGGTGGCCGGCGTAGTACGCGACCTGCCGATCGACGGCCTGCTGCCGGTAGCCAGGCCAATCGCCGGTGGCCGCGGCGGCCGCGGGTGGTGGAAAGAGGAGCCAGGCGAGCTCGTCGGCGTCGCCGCTGCCGTTGGCGGTCGGCGGGCTCGTGCTGACGGGGGTGGTGAGACCGGTCGCGGCCGCGTAGCCGAGGTTGGCCATCCAGGCGTCGCCGCCGAAGGTCTTCCAGCCGGACGTGCTCCGGTTGGCGCAGCCGGCGTCGTAACCCCGGCTGATCGTCCCGTCGTCGAGCAGGAGGGCACCCCACTCCACGCCATTGAGGACCTGTCTGATGGAGCTAGTGTCGAGGTTGAGCGCCTGCTCGGCCTCAATCAGTGGAACGGCGGCGAGCACGGTCCCGAGAGACGACCACTCCGCACCGGGCGCGGCGGCGCCCTTCGCCACGTAGCGCGGCCACAGACCGTGGCACGTCCGCGGCAGGGCTAGGAGCGCTCGCGCGGTCCCGGACACCACCAGCTCGGCCGCGTCGCGCGCGACGAATCCCAACCGCCACGCCGCCACGGCGGCGGCCGCCTGCATCCCCATGGCCGGGACGTCAGCCATCTCCGCCAGAGGCTGGTCGGCCCGTTCGCGCGTCAGCCCCGTCGAGCGATCCCAATTGCCGAGGAGCATCCCGTAGCTCCACAGGAACGCGCGCTGTGGCGTGGACAGGGCCGCGACCGAGCTCGGCACCGCGGCGACGAGCGTCAGGCGCCTCAGGGTCGCCGTGCCTGAGACTGACCAGTTGAGGCGGTGGATCGCATGCAGCTTCGGCAGGTCGAACGCGAGGTCGCGCGCGCCGCCCGAGAGGCCCGCCGTCGAGCTCCACGCGACCGAACCGTCCGGCGCCCGCAACTCGACCCCGAAGCTGCCGGTCCCATCGTCGAGGTGGACGGCGAGCTGGGTGACCCGCGGTTGGAAGGCCGCGTCGATCTGATCCGGCAGGATCGACGAGAAGTCGATCGAGTCTTTCTCCTGGTCGGCGTGGCTCAGCGAGCTCCAGCTGCCGATCTGGCCCTCCGCGGTGGCGCCGCACTGCCCCCACGCGAGCGTCGACCCCGGCGTGCCGTCCAGCAGCCCACGGTCGCCATCCAGCCGGTTAAGCCGGCGGGTGGCGCCGCTCGCCGGTTGCACGCAAAAGTCGTCGACCAGAACCGCCGCCGTCGCGCCTTTCGCAAGGGCGTCGCCGAACCCGACGCCAGCCGCCAGGGGCGCGGCCACGACGGCGACGGCAACGAAGGCGAGCATCCACCGATGAAGCCGCCACATTCGAGCCACGATCATCTCCCCGCTTCGGCGCGATGGAGATGCAATCTAAATGTGAGCCGACCGAGAAAAGGGTGGGCTGTCGTGGAGAAACCGCTTCAGCTAGGCGTCGACCGGGGCCACTGGCCTGCGCACCTACGTCACGTGGCCGCTCGAGCTGCCGCAGGAACAGACGCATTCTCAACTCCGATTCGACCTAGCGGCGGAGGCGACCAGGTAGGCTCCACGCAGCTGGGTACCATCGAAGAGGGCTTTGCCGATGAGTCGGTCACGGGTCCAGCGGCTAGCGGTTGCGTCGATGGTCGGCGCTGGCGTCGCGGCTGGTCTGTTGCCCAGCGCGGCGTTCGCCTGGGATCCGCCGCTCCATGGCCGCCCCCCGGACTTCGAGCACACCGACCAGGGACGTGGTGTTTGGATGTGGGTGACCGACCACGGTGTGCTTCACGTCCGCTTCACCGGCCAGAGCGCGGACAATCCGCAGGTGTTTTCCGGGCACCTGACCACGGACGGAAGGTTCGGTCAGATCACCCCCCAGTCCCTCAACCAGAACGACAACCTCAACCAGTGGGCGTTGAAGGACGGCGAGATGATCGACTTCACGTTCGAGACGAAGGCGCGCACCGATGGGTTCAACGTTAGGCTCCAGCGGGGGCAGACGGTCTCCTACGACTTCCAGGTGAACGGCCACAGCATCACCGCGTCGAACGTGAGCTTCGGCAAGCGGGAAGTGCACCCCGCGGCGGGCGCGGGGAAGGTCCAGCGCGGGCGGCGCGGGCCGTAGCCCCGGTTCGACGGGCTCGGCGGGCGAGCGACCACCGTGCCAGCGGTCGAGCGCGCGCCGAGCACCACAAGCCAAGGGCCCGCGCCAACGGCGCGGCGCTTTCGGTGGCGCCTGGTCGGTCGCACGGCCCACACCGGCGTTCCGGGCGCGTCCGGCGCTAAGGCAGCATCTCGATCCTCAGCTTGCCCAGCCGTTCGGCGTCTCCCGCCAGCTCGATCGCGGTTACCCGGCCGTTCCGGATGGTGAACCTGAACACCACCCGCGGCGTGCCGCCGGTGGTCCACACGAGGCCGGGTCGGCCGTCGATCAGCGCCAGTTGCGCGGCCTGCGCACGGCCGGCGAACTGCTCCGCCACCGCCCGCGCTCCGCGGAGCTCCGACGTGAGCCAGCCGCTGCGCACACCCATCCGGAGCGCCGCCCCGTCGGCCCGCAGCACCACGTCCGGATCGAGCACCGCGAGCAGCCTCTGAAGGTCCCCCGCGCGCGCAGCCCTGAAGAACGCCTCCACGACGGACCGCTGTCGCGCCGCGTCGGCCGCGTGGCCATCCTCCGACGCCCCCTGCACTCGCCGGCGGCCGCGACTGGCGAGCTGACGGGCTGCCGCGGGCGAACGGCCGACGATGCCGGCGATCTCCTCGAAGGACACGCCGAAGACGTCGTGCAGCACGAACGCAACGCGCTCGGCCGGCGCCAGGCGCCGGAGCACCGCCACCATCGCCAGCCCGACCGACTCCGCCAGCACCGCCTCGCGCTCCGGATCGGCAGCGTCCGGGATCAGCTCGCCGTCCAGCGCGAGCGGCTGCTCGCGCCGCGACCGGCGCGACCGCAGCATATCCAGGCACACGCGCGCCACGACCGTGGTCAGCCAGCCGCTCAGGTTCTCGACGTCGCCGGTGGGCGAGCGGCTCAGCCGCAGCCAGGCATCCTGCACCGCGTCGTCGGCTTCGCTGGTCGAGCCGAGCAGCCGGTACGCCACCGCGCGCAACCGTGGGCGCTCCGCCTCGAAACGCTCCGCCAGCCAGTCGCCATCCATCGGTCACATTCCCCCGTTCGGTTTCGTCATGGGGCTGGCGGGCCAGACAGGACCGAGGCGATCACAAAGGAGATCGAGGAGTGAGGATCAAGCTGACCAGCATTTACGTCGACGACCAGGACAAGGCGCTGGCCTTCTACACCCAGGTGCTCGACTTCGTCAAAAAGGCCGACTTCACCCAGGGACCGTATCGCTGGCTGACGGTCGCCTCGGCCGAGGAGCCCGACGGGACGCAGCTGCAGCTCGCGCTGAACGACAACCCGGCCGCGAAGGCCTACCAACGCGCGATCTTCGAGCAGGGTCAGCCGGCGGCGATGTTCTACACGGACGACGTGAACGCCGACTACGGGCGCATCAAAGCCCGCGGGGCCAACTTCACGCTGCCACCTACCCAGGTCACCGGCTCGACCATCGCCATGCTCGACGACACCTGCGGCAACCTGATCCAGCTGGTACAGCTTTCCTGGCAGGGCTAGCACGCGACGAGCGGGCGACTGCACGCGCGGGCGCTACCTGGCTGAGCGCGCCGCCCTCCGGGAGCGGCGGCGCG
>DASRFH010000068.1:0-15856 GCA_035651675.1 Chloroflexota bacterium
GCCGCCTCGTAGCCCCACGCCTCGCTCCACTCGCCGACGAGCGTCCGGCGGTCGGGGCAGTCGAGCCCGTGCGCGCGGAGCACCTCGAGCATCCCGGCTCGGCGGAACGGCACGCAGTCGTAGCTCTCCGGGCCGGTCACGTGGGCGATCGCGCGGCGGCCGGCGTGCACGAGCTGCTCGGCCGCGATCCGCCCACCCTGGACGTTGTCGGGGATGAGCGACAGGTCGTCCGGGTTCTGGCTGAGCGCGAACGCGTACAGCACCGGCACGCGCGCCGCGCCCAGGTCGATCGGCGGGCGCGGGTCGGTGCGCGAGCCGGTGATGATGATGCCGTCGACCCGCTTGGCGAGCAGCGACTCCAGGTGCTGCTGCTCGCGCGCGGGATCACGGCGGACGTTGCACAGGAAGACCGAGATGCACGCGTCGCCCAGCGCGTCCTCGATGCCGGTCAGCAGCGGGATGCTGAAGCGGCCCTCGAGGTCCGACGTGAGCAGCCCGACGGTGAACGTGCGACCGCGCACCAGGCTGTGCGCCAGCGCGTTCGGCCGGAAGCCGAGCCGCGCCGCCGCGGCCTGCACGCGCGTGGTCGTCTCCGGGCGCAGCTTGCCCCGGCCGCTCAACGCCTTCGAGACGGTGCCGATCGAAACGCCGGCGGCCTGTGCGACGTCGCGGATCGTCGGCCCCGACCGCGTCGGCCCGTCCGCCCAGCTCGACACGTCGGCCGGGATCATAGCGCAGCCAGTCGGAAAAGGTTTTCCGGATGGCCCGGAGGCGCCGTGCACCTGTGCTCGCGGACTGAGGTTGGAGCAGCCGCCCGATCGCGGCTGTGACGGCGCCGGCGTCGGCGCCTACCGGCCGCGTGGGTCGGCCGGCCGCGGCGGGCCAGCGGGGTGTCGCCCGCGATCGCCGGGTCTTGCGCTTCGCACGTTTTGCCTTCGCTTAACACTCGCCCAAGCTTCCGTTAAGGCTCGTCGGCCACGCTTGGAAAGCAAGGAGGTGAGCTTTGCAGCGAATCGATGCGCTCGGCACGGCCGAGCTGCTGCGCAAATTCGTGCTGTGGCTGGCAGCGGCGTCGGCGGCCGGCACGGCGGTCGAGCTGGCGATGCTGCGGCACTGGCGGGGGCTCGACCAGCTCATACCCTGGGCGATGCTCGGCATCGCCTCCGTCGCCATCGCGCTCGTGATGCGGCGCCCGACGCGCGGCGTGCTGAGGGCGGCCCGCATCGTGGGCACGGTCGTCGCGCTCACCGCGCTGGTCGGCGTCTACGAGCACGTCGCGGCCAACTACCACGACGGCGCGCGCAGCCGGGCAACCGCGGCCGCGTGGGCCACGATGTCCGAGCCGGCGCGTTGGCTGGCGGCGGTCGACGGCTCCGCTGGACAGGCGCCGCCGGTCGCGCCCGGCGTGCTCGCGCAGGTCGGCGTGCTGCTCTTCTTCGCGACGGTCGGCCACCCAGCCCGGGAGCGGGCGGTTGGAACCGGCGAGCCGGCGGCGCGGACCCGCCGAACGCTGGCGGCCAGCGCCGGCTGAGCAGGGCGCGCCGCGGTCCCGGTCTCCATCGACGACCCGCGGGCGCGCCGCGCTCGTCGATCCCGAGCTGGCCGCGCGACACTATCCAGGACACACCACGATGAAGCCAAGCCGCACTCAGATCGACGTCCTGCGGCGCGCCCGCGGGCGCGACGGGCGCCTCGTTTACTGGCGCCGCCGCAAGCACGCCCCGGCATGGGCGCACCTGGTGCCGCCGCACGTCGGCGACCCGGCGCTCCCAGCGCGCGCCGTCCAGGCGCTGGCCGCCAAGGGTTTGCTCGTTCAGGTCGACGTGGACGGACCCCGCCTCGTCTACGCGCTGACGCCGGCCGGTGCCAAGCTGGCCCGGGCCGCGAGCTAAGGCGTCTCGGCGTCGAGCGCGTCGAAGAACCGCGCCACGTCGTCGGCGTCGTTGTAGAGGTGCGCGGAAACGCGGATGCGGCGTTCGCTGCCCCAGACCTCGACCTTTCGGGCGGAGAGCCGCGCCGCCAGCTCGGGCGCGTCGGCGGCGAGGAAGGCGACGTTGCCGGCACGCTCGTCCCGCGAAGCCGGTGTGAGCACGGTGCGGCCGCGGGCGCGGAGGCCGCCGACGAGCTCGCCGGTGAGGTCGAGCGCGTGGTCGAGCACGGCGGAGCGGTCGATCGGCGCGAGCGTCGCGAGGGCGTTGTCGAGGACGAATAGGCCGAGCAGGCTCGGGTTGCCTGCCTCGAAGCGGGCGGCGTCGGCCTGGAGCGGCATTGCGAGTGGGTCGGCCACGCCGCCGCGCCCCGCGATCGAGTGCCAGCCGATGACGTTCGGCTGGAGGTCGCCGACCCGCTCGGGCGCGTAGGCGAAGATGCCGACGCCATGCGTCGCGAGCAGCCACTTGTAGCAACTCGAGACGACGAAATCGCAGAGGTCGCCCGGCACCGGTGCCACGCCGAGCGCGTGCGTCGCGTCCACCGCCAGCAGCGCGCCGCGCGAGCGGGCCAGCTCGGCCACCTTCGCAAGGTCGACGCGCTGCCCGGTGAGGTAGCTGACGTGGCTGACGAGCACCAGGCGCGTGCGCGCGTCGACCGCGGCGACCAGATCCTCCATGGAGAGGTAGTGGTCACGGGTGCGCACGACGCGCGGCTCGACCCCCCGCTCCATCAGGCGCGCGACCGGGTAGACGGCCGATGGGTACTCGACGTCGGCGAAGACGGCGTTGTCTCCCTGCCGCCAGTCCACGCCCGCGACGGCGAGGTTCAGCCCCTCGGAGGCGTGGGCGAGGAACGCGACCCGCTCGGGTGCGATGCCGAGCATCCCGGCGACGCGCTCCTTGGCCCGCCGGTAGACGCGGAACATCTCGTCGCGGCCGGCCATCCCGCCGCTCTTGAGGCGGCCGAAGCGCCGGCACACCTCGTCGTGCGAGCGCAGCCACGGCGCCTCCCCGCCCGTGCACAGGTGCGCCACGTCCTCGAGGCCGACGAACAACTCCTTGGCCAGCAGCCCTCGCCGACGCGTCTCCAAGCCTATCTCCTTCTCCGTCGTTCGTTCGGAACGTACGCCGTAGAATCGGCACGATGGCTCCGCTGCGCAAGGCGAGCCCACCCCAGAACGCCGGACTCGTCGTCGGCGTGACGCCGGAGGACGCCGACCTGGTGCTCGTGCCGCGCGGCTACCATGCACAGCTGGCCGGTCGAGACACCGCCCGCCTGGCCGAGGCTGACGTCGACGGGTTCCAGATCGACGACGATTTCCTCGCGCTGGTGCCGCCTTCATGGTCCGGTAACAGGCGCCTGTGCGAGCGCCAACCGTTGACCAGTGACTAGTTGGTCACGTATCATCGGGCAGCCGAAACGGCGAGGAGGACGCGATGGCCAACCCGGTTACCTGGTTCGAGATCATCGGCAAGGACGCGGCGAAGCTCCAGCGGTTCTACAAGGACACGTTCGCCTGGAAGGTCGGCGAGCCATCGGGGCCGGAAATGGGCCACTACGCGATGGTCGACAACGAGGGCCAGGGCATCGGCGGCGGCATCGGCGGCGCCATGGACGGCCAGAGTCGGACGACGATCTACATCCAGGTCGACGACCCGCAGGTGTACCTCGACAAGGTCAACGCCAACGGCGGCAAGACCGTCATGCCTGTGACCACGATCCCCGGCGTCAACGTCACCTTCGCGATGTTCTCCGATCCGGAGGGCAACGTCGTGGGGTTGTTGAAGGCGATGTAGCCGGCGGCGCGGGTGGTCGAGCGTAGAATCTGCGCCGACCACCCCAAGCGCAGGAGCCGAGAGGACCATGGCCGCCAACGCGCCCGCGCCCGGCAAGGCGAGCCCGATCGACCGGATCGCACCGGGCGTCAAGATCGCCGGGCAGATCTCGCCCGACCCGAGCGAGACCGACCTCGCCTTCTACCGCCAGATGGGCGTCGAGCACGCCGTCCTCTGGACCGACGCGACGAAGTCGAGCGCCGCGTACTACGCCAGCCGCAAGAAGCTGTTCGCCGACAACGGCATCGCCGTCTACGGCTTCGGCAACTCCGACGTCCACAACCAGCCGGCGATCGTGCTCCGCCTCGAGAACTTCGACGCCAAAGTCGAGCAGTACAAGCAGCACCTCCGCGACCTCGGCACGGCCGGCATCCCGTACACGACCTACGCGCACATGCCGAACGGCATCTGGTCGACCGACCGGGAGCGCACCCGGGGCGGCGCCGACGCGCGCGGCTTCGACCAGGCGCGCGCGACCTGCGGGCGCTGGCGCGACACGGAATACTGCCTGCCACTCACCAACGGGCGGGAGTACTCCGACGAGGAGGTCTGGGACAACTGGGCCCGGTTCATCCGCCAGGTCGCGCCGGTCGCCGAGAACGAGGGCGTGATGATCGGCATCCACCCGGACGACCCTCCGATCCCGCGCCTAGGCGGCGTGCCGCGGCTGTTCAGCACATTCGAGGGCTACAAGAAGGCGCTGGCGATCGCCGACAGCCCGAACGTCGGCGTCTGCCTGTGCATCGGCTGCTGGCTCGAGGGCGGCGAGGGGGTCTGGGGCGTCGACGCGCTGACCGCGATCCGCTACTTCGCGGCCGAGAAGAAGCTCTTCAAGGTGCACTTCCGCAACGTCGACGCGCCGCTGCCCCACTTCGTCGAGACGTTCGTCGACGACGGCTACTTCGACATGTACGACGCGATGCGCACGCTGGTGGAGGTCGGGTTCCGCGGCGTGGTCATCCCGGACCACGTCCCGCGCATGGCCGACGACCCGAGACTGGGGACCGCCTACACGATCGGCTACATGAAGGCGCTGCTCAGGCGCGCCGAGGCCGAGGCGGCGCGCCGCTAGCCTGGTCCCCTCTCTAATCCTTGGCCGGGCGCGACCCGGCCGAGCTCGTGGCGCTCGCGGAGCGGGTGCTGGCCGGAAGGGACGATCACGGGACCACCGCTTCGGCCTCGACCTCCACCTTCCAGCGTGGGTCGAGCAAGGCCGCGACGACGACCATCGTCGCGGCCGGGCGGACCTCGCCGAAGAGCTCGCCGTGGGCGCGGCCGACCGCGTCGGCGTCGGCGGGGTCGGTGAGGTACACGCGGGTGCGGACGACGTGCTCGGGGCCAGCTCCGAGCTCGCGCAGCGCGGCGACGACGATCTCGAAGCAGCGCCGCGCCTGGGCACCGGCGTCCGGGTCGCAGGAGCCGTCCGGCCAGATCGGCGCCGTGCCCGAGACGAGCACCCGATCCCCGACCCGCACCGCCCGGCTGAACCCGATGCGCGGCTCGTACGGCGAGCCAGAGGAGACGCGGCGGCGCTCAACCATTCGCCCGGCATGATCGCACGTCGACGCCGTCGTTTCGAGCGAAGCGAGGAACCTCACCCACACCACGGCAGCGCCGGTCGTCCGCTCGGCGGCCGAGGCTCCTCGGCGCTGCGCCCGCCGCTCGGGCGCAGCAAGGGGGTTCCTCGGCGTGACAGACCGGGCATAATGCCCGCCATGCCTCCACTCCAGATCGGTATGTTCATCCCCCGCGGCGTCGGCGACCCGCGCCGCTACGGCCAGCCGGACTACAAGCAGATCGTCCGCTACGGGCAGCGGGCCGACGAGCTCGGCTTCGACTCGCTCTGGGTGCCCGATCACTTCTTCATCGAGCGGCCGAAGGGCACGCTCCACCCGTACCCCGAGGCGTGGACGACCATGACTGCGCTGGTGATGCGCACCGAGCGCGCGAAGGTCGGCTCGATGGTGCTGGCGGCGAGCTTCCGCCACCCGGCGCTGCTGGCGCACATGGCTGGCGCGCTCCAGGAGCTGGCCGACGGGCGGCTGATCCTCGGCGTCGGCACCGGCAACCAGCCGATCGAGCACGAGGCGTTCGGGCTCGGCTTCGAGGGGCGGGTCGGACGGTTCGAGGAGTACCTGAGGATCCTGACGGCCCTGCTGCGCAACGAGGTGGTGAGCCTCCAGGGGCGGCACTACCGGGTGCAGGAGGCGCAGCTGCTGCGCCGTGTACCGCCGGTGCCGGTCTGGGTCGCCGCTTCGGGCGAGCGGATGCTGGGGCTCGCCGCCCGGTACGCGCGGGGCTGGAACGGAGGCGCGGCGTCGACCGTCGACGGGGAGCCGCTCGTCTCGAAGCTGGCTGCACTGCGCGAGGCGTGCCGGACGATCGGGCGCGACCCCGCCGAGCTCGAGATCTCGTCGTTCACCACGGTGATCGTCTCGCCGAACACGGCGCACGCCGCCGAGACAGTCGAGAAGCTCCAGGAGATCAACGGCGGCATCTCGGCCGAGGACGTGCGCGCCCGGTACGTGCTCGGCACGCCCGACCAGGTGGTCGAGGGCTTGGAGAAGCTGGTCGGGTGGGGTGTGAACCACTTGATCGTGTCGCACGGCGCGCACCCCTCGTCGCTCTGGTCCGACGACACGCTGGACCTATTCGCCAGGGCGGTTCTGCCGGCGTTGCGTGCAGACCTTGCCGCCACGTGGTAATCTGCGCACCGCGCCTTGGAAGGGGCGCTGGGCAAGGGAGTGTGCGCACACCAACCTTGGACGCCTTGTAGGCACCGCGTCCACTGCTGTCCGCTCGCGCCCTCCCTAGATTGCCCATCGCGGGAGGGCGATGGGGCAGCCGCTCCTCGAGGTCCGTAACCTCGAGACCAAGTTCTTCACGCGCGCCGGCGTGGTCCGCGCGGTCGACCGTGTGTCGTTCACGGTCGCCGCCGGCGAGACGCTCGGCATCGTCGGCGAGTCGGGGTGCGGCAAGAGCGTCACCGCGCTCTCGATCATGCGGCTGGTCCCCAACCCTCCGGGCCGCGTCACGGGCGGCGAGATCGTCTTCCACGACGAAGGGGGCGCCCGCGACCTGCTGAAGCTGAGCGAGCGCGAGGCGCGCGCGATCCGCGGCGACAAGATCGCGATGATCTTCCAGGACCCGATGACCTCGCTGAACCCGGTCTACACGGTCGGGTTCCAGCTCGCCGAGCCGCTGATCATCCACCGGGGCATGTCGGCCGACGCGGCTCGCCGCCGCGCGGTCGAGCTGCTCGACCAGGTCGGCATCCCCGCCGCGCGCAGCCGCGTCGATAACTTCCCGCACGAGTTCTCGGGCGGCATGCGCCAGCGCGTGATGATCGCGATGGCGATGGCTTGCCAGCCGAAGCTGCTGATCGCCGACGAGCCCACAACCGCGCTCGACGTCACCATCCAGGCGCAGATCCTCGATTTGATCATGCACCTGAACCGCGAGTTCGGCACGGCGGTGATCCTGATCACCCATGACCTGGGGGTCGTGGCGGAGGTGTGCAGCCGCGTCGTCGTGATGTACGCCGGCAAGGTGATCGAGGACGCGCCGACGCAGGAGCTGTACAACCGGCCGAGCCACCCGTACACGCTCGGGCTGCTGCGCTCGGTGCCGCGGCTCGGTCCGAACGTCAAGGAGCGGCTGATCCCGATCAAGGGCATGCCGCCCGACCTGGTCGCGCCGCCGGCCGGCTGCCGCTTCCGCCCGCGCTGCCCGCGGGCCCAGATCCGGTGCGAGGAGGAGCCCGTGCTGGCGGGTGTCGGGCCCGACCACCAGGCGGCCTGTTTCTTTCCGGGTTGAGGATTGAGAGCTGAGGGACAGACCGGATGGGAGCGCTCGGCCGAGCGCTGGACTCTGCCGCGTCCGGTCGCCGCTGGCCGCGGAGTGACGGCGCAATGACCCTGCTGGACCAGCCCTCAACCCTCAACCCTCAACCCTCAACCGGCGAGCTCCTCCGCGTCGAGGGGCTCGTCAAGTACTTCCCGATCCGGGCCGGGTTCTTCGGCTCGACGATCGGGCACGTACGGGCGGTCGACGGCGTCTCGTTCGGCATCAAGCGCGGCGAGGCGTTCGGGCTGGTCGGCGAGTCGGGTTGCGGCAAGACGACGCTCGCGCAGACGGTGATCCGGCTCTACAAGCCGAGCGACGGCCGCATCCTCTTCGACGGCGTCGACCTCGCCAGCCTCGGCGCCTCGGCGCTGCGGCCGATCCGGCGCCGGGTCCAGATGATCTTCCAGGACCCGTACGCCTCGCTCGACCCGCGGATGACGGTCGGCCACATCGTCGGCGAGCCGCTGGAGATCTACGGCGTCGGGACGAAGGCGCAGCGCGAGGCGCGCGTCGCCGAGCTGCTGAAGACGGTCGGGCTCAACGCCTACATGGTCAACCGGTATCCGCACGAGTTCTCCGGCGGGCAGCGCCAGCGGATCGGCATCGCGCGGGCGCTCGCGCTCCAGCCGGAGCTCGTGATCTGCGACGAGCCGGTCTCGGCGCTCGACGTGTCGATCCAGGCACAGGTGCTGAACCTGCTGCGCGACCTGCAGAGCGAGTTCGGGCTCACCTACCTGTTCATCGCCCACAACCTCGCCGCGGTCGCCTACGTCTGCGACCGGATCGGCGTGATGTACCTCGGCAAGCTGGTCGAGCTCGGCACGACCGAGCAGATCTGCACGCGGGCGCGGCACCCGTACACGAAGGCGCTGCTCTCGGCCGTCCCGATCCCAGCACCCGGCGCCAAGAAGGAGCGGATCGTCCTCGGCGGCGACGTGCCGAGCCCGGTCCACCCGCCATCGGGCTGCCGCTTCCGAACCCGCTGCCCGATCGCGCGCGACGACTGCGCGGCGGCCATCCCGCCGCTCCGCGAGGTCGAGCCCGGCCACTGGGTGTCCTGCTTCTACGCGGAGGCGAGCTGATGCTGCGCTACGCGATCGAGCGCTTGATCGTCATGGTCCCGACCGTCTTCGTCCTTGCGCTCGTGCTCTTCGTTCTTATGCGGCTCACGCCGGGCAGCCCACTCCAGCCGAACGCGGCCAACGCCAACCCGCTGAGCCCCGAGCAGCAGGAGCTGCTCGCCAAGGAGTGGGGGCTCGACAGGCCGATCCTCGAGCAGTTCGTCGTCTATCTCGACAAGGCGGCGCACCTCGACTTCGGCACCTCGTACTACTTCAAGACGCGCACCGTGATGGAGGTGCTGCCGCCCTTTATCCCCGTCTCGCTGCACCTCGGACTGATGGCGCTCGCGCTCGCCATCGTGGTCGGCGGCCTGCTCGGCGTGGTCGCGGCGATGAACCAGAACGGCCCGATCGACTACCTGTGCACGTTCGTCGCCATGCTCGGCGTCTCGCTGCCGAACTTCGTCGTCGCGATCCTGATGATCTGGGTGTTCGTCCTGATCCTGCGCGTCGTCCCGATGACCGGCGGCTGGCAGACGCCGGCCGATTGGATCCTGCCCACGATCACGCTCTCCCTGGGACCGCTCGCCGTGATCGCCCGCTACGTGCGCTCGAGCATGATCGACGTCATCCGCTCCGACTACGTGCGCACGGCGCGCGCCAAGGGGCTGGCCGAGCGGCGCGTCGTCCTCGTCCACGTGCTCAAGAACGCGCTCATCCCGCCGCTGACGATCCTCGGCCCGATCATCGCCGCGGTGCTCACCGGCTCGCCGTTCGTCGAGATCATCTTCCGCGTGCCGGGCGTCGGCCGCTACTTCGTCGAGTCGATCCTGGCGCGCGACTACCCGGTGATGATGGCGATCTTCCTCTTCTACGGGATCTTCCTCCAGGTGATGAACCTGGTGGTCGACCTGGCATACGGGGTGGCCGATCCCCGCATCCGCTTCGGGGGTGCCGACTGATGGAGGTCTACGGCGAAGTCGCCCGCGAGAACGTCGCGGTCGCGGCGGAGGCGGTCGACGCCGCCCAGCTCGCCGAGGCGGCCGAGGTCCAGCCTGGACGTCGCGCCAGCCTCTGGCGCGACGCCGGGCGGCGCCTGCTGCGCAACAAGCTGGCGGTCGCCGGCCTGATCGGCGTCTGCGTCCTCGTGTTCCTGGCCGTCTTTGCCGACGTGATCAGCCCCTACCCATACGACTACCAGGATTTCCTCCACATCAACGAGGAGCCGTCCTGGCAGTTCCCGCTCGGGACCGACCTGGTCGGCCGCGACATGCTCAGCCGCGTCATCTACGGCGCGCGCGTCTCGCTCTCGGTGTCGCTGCTCTCACAGATCGTGATCCTCTGCATCGCCGTGCCGCTCGGCGCGCTGGCCGGCTACCGCGGCGGCTGGGTCGACATGCTGGTCATGCGGATGGTCGACGTCTTCTACGCCATCCCGTCGCTGCTGCTGGCGATCCTGATCATGTCGATGCTGGGCCGGGGCATCGAGAACCTTTTCATCGCCCTGATCGTGACCGGCTGGCTGACGCTGACCCGGCTCACCCGCGCCCAGGTGCTGACGCTGCGCGACAAGGAGTACGTCAAGGCGGCGCGCACGGCCGGCGCGGGGCCGCTGCGCATCATCGTGCGCCACATACTACCGAACGCGCTCACCCCGATCGTCGTCGCGGTCACGTTCGGCATCCCGCAGCTCATCTTCGCCGAGGCGGCGCTGAGCTTCATCGGCATCGGCGTCAACCCGCCGATGCCGAGCTGGGGGCAGATGGTCGGCGAGCACCAGCAGTACCTGCGCTCGAGCTGGTGGCTGGCGGTGTTCCCGACCGCGGCGATCGCCCTCACGATGCTCTCGTTCACGTTCCTGGGCGACGGCATCCGCGACGCGCTCGACCCGCGGATGAACGACTGACGGATGGTCGCGCACCCATTTCGCGAGGAGGGAAGCATTGGCTAAGCGAGACTGGTGGCTTGATCCCGAGCAGTTGAGCCTATTCGAACAGCGGTTGGCCGCGATCCGGCTGGGTCGGCGGGAGGTGCTCAAAGTCGCGGCCGCGGCCGGCGGCGTCGCGATGAGCGCCGTCGCCGCGGCCTGTTCGTCGGCGCCGCCGCCGACCCAGGCGCCGGCCCCACCGCCGCCGACGCAGGCGCCCGCCGCGCCGCCGACCTCCGCGCCGGCCGCCGCGCCCACCCAGGCGCCGGCCGCGACCAGCGCGCCGGCGGCCGCCGCCACGAAGCCGGCCGCCGCGGCGACCGCGCCGGCCGCCGCCGCCTCGCCCGCCGCGGCGACCAAGCCGTCGTCGGGCTCGAAGTTCGCGGCCGCCCCGGGGACGTTCCGGATCCCCAATTACCAGGAGCCGTCGAGCTTCGACTTCAACTACGACCTCTACTGCAACGGCGACGCGTCGGTGCTGGCCGGGCTCATGAAGTTCGACCCCGAGCAGAAGGCAGTGCCGGACGTCGCCGAGAAGGTCGACGTCAACGACGACGCGTCGGTCTGGACGTTCACGATCCGGAGCGACGCCAAGTGGTCGAACGGCGACCCTGTCACGGCCGACGACTTCGAGTGGTCGTGGAAGCGGCAGCTCGACCCGGCGACGAAGGCGCCCTACGCCGCCTTCCTGTACGACCTGAAGAACGGCGAGGCGTTCAACAAGGGCAAGCAGGACATCACCCGCGACTCGGTCGGCGTCAAGGCGAAGGACAAGCAGACGCTGGTCGTGACGCTCGAGGGCCCGCGCGCCTACTTCGGCGTGCTGGCCGCCTACACGGCCGCCCTGCCGGCCCACCGGCCGTCGGTCGAGAAGTTCGGCCCGAAGTGGACCGAGGCGGCCAACGGCGTCTGGAACGGCCCGTTCAAGCTGACCCAGTGGGAGCACAACCAGTACTACGTCCTCGAGAAGAACGACGCCTACTGGAACGCGAAGAACATCAAGCTCCAGAAGGTCATCTCGCCGATCATCCCGTACGCTGCCTGGCTGCTCGCTTACGAGAACGACGAGCTCGACTGGATCAACCGCGGCCCGGTCGGCGAGCTGAAGCGCGTGCAGTCCGACCCCGTGCTCTCCAAGGAGATGCTGAAGTTCTCGCTGGTGGGCACCTGGTACCTCGTGCCGCACGTCAAGATGCCGCCGTTCGACGTCAAGAACGTCCGCCTGGCGATGGCGCACGCGATCGACCGCGAGGCGATCGTCAAGGGCCCGCTCCAGGGGCTGGGCGTGCCGGCCTACACGTTCAACCCGCCTGGCTTCCCCGGCTACAACCCGGACAAGTACGACGACCTCACCAAGTACGACCCGAAGGCGGCGATGGAGCTGCTGAAGGGGACGCCGTACGAGGGCGGCAAGAACTGGCCGAAGATCACGCTCACCCAGCGCGACGAGGGCGACGCGCCGAAGGCGGTCGGCGACGCGATCATCCAGATGCTCAAGCAGAACCTCGGCATGCAGATCGACCACGTCGTCGGCGAGGCCAAGGAAACCTACGACCGGATGTACAAGGGCGAGATCCAGCTCATGTGGATCCGCTGGTACGCCGACTACCCGGACCCGAACAACCAGCAGTACCAGGTCTTCTACGGCGGCACGACGACCGGCCACCGGCAGGTCTGGCAGAACGACGCCTTCGACAAGCTGGTGACGGACGCCAAGGGCGTCAAGGACCCCGAGAAGCGCTTCGCGATGTACCGGCAGGCCGACCGCATCCTGGCCGAGGACGGCGCGGCGATCTTCGTCTACTACCCGTACAACTACGGCTTGCTGAAATCGCGCGTGTCGGGCATGCCGAAGAACTCCGCCGGCGACCCGGTCCCCAACTGGAACATCTTCACTAGGATGTACGAATACCTCGAGGTCAAGTAACCACCAGACGGGGTGCCGACGTGCTGACCCAACCCGCGCTCGCCACAGCCACCGCAACCGGACGGGGTGCCCCCGACCGCACGCTCCTGATGATCCCGGGCCCGACCGCCATCACCGCCGAGGTGCTGGCGGCCGGCGCCCGACCGGTCCTCTCCCACTCCGACCCCGTCTTCCGCGACACCGTCGCCGAGTCGCTGGCGCGGCTCCGCTACCTGTTCGACGCGCCGACCTCCCAGCCGCTGGTCGCGACCGGCTCCGGCACGCTCGCGATGGAGATCGGCCTGGCTAACCTCGTCGAGCCGGGCGACCGCGTCCTGATCCTCGAGACCGGCGTCTTTGCCGGCCGCTTCAAGGCGATCTGCGACCGCAGCGGCGCCGAGGCGCGCGTCGTCACAGCGCCGCTCGGCACGGCACCGGACCCGGAGCAGGTGCGGATCGAGCTGGGCCGTTTCAGGCCGAAGGTGATGACGATCACGCACGTCGACACGTCGACCGGCGTGCGGGTCGACGTCGAGGCGCTCAGCCGGCTGGGCCGCGAGGCCGGCGCGCTGGTCGTCGTCGACGGCGTCTGCTCCATCGGCGGCGAGGAGTACCACGGCGACGATTGGGGTGTCGACGTCGGGCTGACCGCCTCGCAGAAGGCGATCGGCGCGCCGCCCGGCCTGGCCGTCCTGTCTGTCGGGCCGCGCGCCCGCGCCGCGCGTGAGGGCCGCAAGCAGCCGTTCACTGGCTACTTCACCGACTTCAAGAACTGGCTGCCGGTGATGGAGAGCTACGAGGGCGGCTCGCCCGGCTACTTCGGCACGCCGGCCGTGACGCTGCTCGCCACCCTGCACGCGGCGCTGCAGGAAGTCGTCGACGAGGGCATGCCGGCGCGCGTCCGGCGCCACCAGCGCGTCGCGGCGGCGTTCAAGGCCGGCGTCGCCGCGCTCGGCCTCGGGAACGTCGCCGCGCCCGAGGCGAACGCCAGCACGCTCACGGTAGTGCGCAACCCAGCGGGCGTCGGCGACGAGCTGGTCGACGCGGTGCGCGCCGAAGGCGTGACGATCGCGCGCGCCATCCACCCCGATCTGCGTGGCAAGGCGTTCCGCGTCGGCCACATGGGCGTTTGCGGCCCGGCCGAGGTGCTCACGACCCTCGCCGCCCTCGAGCGCGCGCTGTACCGCCTCGGCCAACCGGTCGAGCTGGGGGCGGGCTTAGCGGCGGCGCAGAAGGCGCTCGCCGCGAGCTAGTAGGCCACCGCCGATTTTGAGGACGGAGCACGGCCTTCGACGTCGAGCGGAGCGGCGAGCTCACCCGCCGCTCCCGCGGCGACCGGCCGGTGCTGTCGGCGCTGGTCGCCGAGGAACTGGAGGACGGCGACTCCAAGATCCACCTCGCCGGGCTGACCGGCGGCCACCCGGCCGAGAGCGTGCTGGGCCGCGAGCAGCTCGCCTGGGGGCGTCGCGTCGGCGTTCGGGGGGCGGTGCTCGACGACGGCGGGCGTTCTCGAGAAGCGGACACCCCGGCTCGAGGGGCGCTGGCGGTAAGATGTACGTATGGCGGGAGCTGAACATCGGCGGCGGCGCCGCGCGGCGACCAGAATGAAGGTAACCGTCTCGGTGCCGCGCGAGCTGATCGCGGAGGCCGAGGCGCGCGTCCGGTCAGGCGGAGCGCCATCGCTGAGCGCCCTCGTCGCCGCCGCGCTCGCCGAGAAGCTCGAGCGCGACGATCTTCAGGCGATCCTCGACGAGATCTTCCGCGACCATCCGATGACCGACGAAGAGCGCGACGCGGCGGACCGCGCACTCGGCTTTTGAACGACCCGCTAGCCTTGACGCTCGACGCTGGTGCGCTCATCGCCTTCGCGCGGCGGGATAGGCGAGTAGCGGCGATCGTTCTCCGCGCGCGTCAACGCGGCGTTTCGCTCGTGGTCCCAATCGGGGCGCTCGCGCAGGCATGGCGCGGCGGACGCCACAACCCACTCCGAGCGCTCATCGCCGCGGCGGGCGTGCACACTGCCGAGCTGTCCACCGCGATGGCCACCGCCGCTGGCGAGCTGTGCGCGGCGCGCGGATCGTCCGACGTGGTCGACGCCTCCGTCGTGCTCGTCGCCCGGCAGCACGGCGGCCGCGTCGCGACCAGCGATCCTGACGATCTGCGTCGGTTAGACCCTCATCTCGACGTCGTTCACGTCTGAGCCGCTTTAGGGAACAAGCACCATAGCGGGCAGGCTTACACTCCTTCGAAGACCAACCGATGGAGCCCACCGATGCCCGTCCACATCCCCGAGTCCCACCGCGGCTTGCTCACCCGCGAGAAAAAGGCGTTCGCGCACCTGGCGCTGGTCACCCGGGCCGGGGAGCCGCACGTCACGCCGATGTGGTTCGATTTCGATGGCGAGCTCGTGATCTTCAACACCGCGCGCGGGAGGGTGAAGGACCGGATCATGCGCCGCCACCCGGTGGTCGCGATGTCGGTCCAGGACTTCGAGAAGCCCTACCGCTACATCCAGCTCCGCGGCCCGATCGTCTTCGAGAGCGAAGAGAACGCCTACGAGAGCATCTGCGACCTGCGCGAGAAGTACTGGGGCGACCGCAACTACCCGAAGCGCCCCGGCGAGCAGCGCGTCATCTACAAGATGCGTCCCGAGCACGTGAACACGATGGGGTAACTCGGCTGCCGCGGATCGACCGGAGGGTCGACAGCCGACCGCCGGGAGCCTGGCCGCGCGGGCATCAGCAAAACCTGAGCCGACGCAACGTCGTAAGGTCGAAGAGATGCGCCCGCTGCTTGCCGCGCTGCTGTTCCTGGCCGCCGCCGCGCGGCCCGTCTCGGCGGACGACGACGGCCTCCACGGGCAGCGCGCGCTCGGCGACCTCACGGTCGAGTACTGGCTGGCGCCGGGTGTCTACCGCCCGACCGCGGTCGAGCTGCACCTGACCGGCATGGACGGGGCGCCGGCGAGCGACGTGCGGCGGGTGGACGTGCAGTTCGCGATGGAGGGGATGAACCACGGCGCACGGGGTGCCGAGGCCGCGCTGGTCCAGCCGGGCGTCTACCAGGCCGCCGGCTACTACCTGGCGATGAGCGGCGCGTGGTGGATGGCCGTGCGGGTCGAGCGCGTCGACGGGCGGCTTGTTTCGACCCGCTTCCCCTTCGTCGCACCGCCCGAGCCGACCACGGGCACTTCCTACGCCCTCGACGGCCGTCCGGACGACGGCGTCCAGGTCGAGGACGTCGCCGCCAGCCCGGAGGGCGTGATCCCCGACCACATCGGCACGACCGCCGGCCACCCCGTCCGCGTCGAGGTGATCTACGTCGACTCTCCGCCGTGCGGTCCCAGCGT
>DASRFH010000069.1:0-7474 GCA_035651675.1 Chloroflexota bacterium
CGGCGGCGGTGGGCGCGGGGGACGCCCACGCGGCGCTCACGCCCGGGGACGGATCCGACGCGCCCGCGAACGGGATGGCGCCGTACGAGGGGACGCAGGGCCAGTAGCGTTCCCCGAACGGCAGCGCCGGCGGCCTAACCCGGCTGTCCCCAGGCGTCGTAGCTGACCAGCTCCGCGAGCGGCTTGCGACCGGAGCTGGCCCGCGGCCCGCGCGGGTCCTCGAGCGACTTGACGTAGCCGATCGCGACGACCTGGCGCGCCAGCCGGTCCGCCGGGATGCCGAGGATGCGCTTGGCCTCGGCGCGGTGGCTGTCCTCGCCGTACCAGGCAACGCCGCCGCCCAGGCCGAGCGCCCGGGCCGCGATCAGCAGCCGCTCGGTGACGCGTCCCTCGTCGTACGACTCGCTCATCGGGTTCTTGTTGTCCATCACGATCGCGATCGCCAGCGGCGCCTCGGCCAACCAGTTGATCCGATCGCGCAGCATCGCGATCCGGCGGATCTTCTCCCTGTCGCGCACCACGACGAAGTGCCAGGGTTGGCTGTTGGTCGAGCTGCCCGTCCAGCGGGCGACTTCGAGCAGTTTGTCGACCGCCTCCTTCGGGACCGGGTCCGGCTTGTACTGCCGGGCCTGCCGGACCGTCCTCACCAGCTCGACGACGTCGCTCGGCACCTGTGCCATCACCGGTTCTGCTCCTCTCCTTTTCCGCGCGCATCATCTTACGGCGATGCCGCGCCCGGTGGACGCCGCCGGCGTTTCCGCCAGCCATCGACCGGCCGTCGACCCTGCCCGGCCGTTCGCCCGCGGCTAGAACGCCGGCCCGGTAGTCGCCGGCCCGGCCTCGGCTGTCGTTCCGGGCGGAGCGAGGGACCGCGGCAGGCGCGCCGTGCGCCGGCGCCCCGGGGGAGCCAGGGAGGGCGCGCCAGCCGAGATCCCCCGTCCCCCCTCGGGACGACACCACCGGGCCGGCGTTCTAGGCGTACTCCCGCCAGGAATGGCGCGGCTGGTAGCCGAGCAGCCGCTTCGCTTTCGCGGAGGTCACTGCCGGGCTGGTGCCCGTTAGCCCCTTCGCCATCTCCTCGGTGCCGGGGAAGAAGCGCGGCAGCAGCTCCGCCAGCGGCTGCCGGGCCAGCGCGTCGTCGGCCGTGATGAAGAACGCCTCGTTCCCCAGCGTCTCGTTCTCGACGGCCAGGCGGAACCCGGTCGCCAGGTCGCGCACGTCGCAGTACACCCACATCACGCGGGCGGCCAGCTCTGGCCGGTCCAGGCGCTCGCGCACCGCCGCTCCCTCGGCGGCTGGGTTGCCGTACAGCATGAGCGGCGGCCGGATCGCGATCGTGCGCAGTCCCGTCCGGCGGTGCAGCGCCGCCAGGATCTCCTCGTCGACCAGCTTCGTCAGGCTGTAGGCGTCCTGGGGCAGTCTCGGGTGTTCCTCGTCGATCGGCAGGTACCGCGGGTTGAACGGCCGCTCGGCCATCGTGATGCCGAGCGCGTTGATGCTGCTGGCCGCGACCATGGTGCGCAAGCCGAGCCGGCCGGCCGCCTCGCCGACGTTGTAGGTGCTGACGACGTTAGTCCGGAAGACGGTGGGGTACGGGTGGTGCCGGTTCGAGGGGATGGCCGCCAGGTGGATCACCGCGTCGTGGCCGCGCATGACGTCGTAGACGCCGCCGAGGTCGTCGCAGTCGCCGAGCTTGTACTCGACGCCGGCGGGCTGCTCGGACGGCGGGACCCGGTCGTAGATCGTCACGGCGTGCTGGTGCGCCACGAGCTCCCGCACGACCCAGCGCCCGATCCGCCCGGCGCCGCCGGTTACCAGCACACGCACGACGCCCATACCTTACACCGGGCACACCCGTGGCTGACCTCGGTAACCTTCAAAAGAGGAAGCCTACGTTTAACGTAGGCGACGTCTACCGTAGGTTATACTCGTGAACGTGGCGTTCGTGAACCGCGTGGACGAGCTAGCGGCGCTGGAGCGTTGGTGGGCTGGGCCGGCTGGCGCGATCGGCATCGTGTGGGGACGCCGTCGGGTCGGGAAGACCGCCCTCCTCGAGCACTTCGCAGCCGGCCGGCGGGCCGTCTTCCACACGGGCGCGCGGCGGCCCGCGCCGGACGAGCTGCGGATCCTCTCGGCCGAGGCGGCGCCCGCCCTGGGTGGTTCGTTCCGCGACCTGGCTGCCCGGCCCTTCGCTGATTGGACCGACGCGTTCGAGACGCTCGCGGCCGCGGCGGCCGACGAGCCGCTACTGCTCGTCCTCGACGAGGTGCCGGAGCTGATCGAAGTAGTGCCCGAGCTGCCGAGTATCTTGCGCGCGGTGTGGGATCGGCTTCGTCCCCGGACGAAGCTGCGCGTGCTGCTCTGCGGATCGGCGGTTCGCACGATGGAGGCGATGCAGGAGCAGCGTGAGCCGCTGTACGGTCGCTTCGACCTCGCGCTCACGTTGCACCCGATGCGCCCGCACGAGGTTGCGCTGATGCTCCCTTCGCTCGCGCCGGCCGAGCGCGCCCTCGTGTGGGGGATCGTAGGTGGCGTGCCCCAATACCTGTCGCTCTGGGACCAGAGCCGTGACGTCGCGTCGAACCTCGCGACGCTCGTCGCCAACCCGGCCGGGCAGCTGCTGGTCGAAGGGGAGCTCGTGATGGCGACCGAGGGCGGCCATGGTGAGCTGACGAGCCAGGTGCTGTACGCCATAGCAGCCGGCCGAACCAAGTTCAACGAGATCCGGGACGCGGTCCGGACCGACCCGACGCGGACGCTCGAGCGGCTGCGCGCGCTGCGGCTGATCGAGCGGATGCTGCCGGTGACCGAGGACGAGCGACACACGCGGCGGCGCCTGTACCGGATCGCCGACAACTTCCTCGCCTTCTGGCTTGGCGCGGTCAGCCGGCACCGCAGCCAGATCGAGCTCGGCCTCGGGCAGACGATCCTGCCGGTGCTCCTCCGCGAGCTGGACGACCACATGGGCGCGCGGTGGGAGGAAGCTTTCCGGGCGCACTTGCGGCGATTAGCCGACGCCGGCGAGCTCGGAGCCGAGGTCGTCGCGATCGGGCCGTACTGGTCGACGGGCAGCGTGGCGGGTGACGCGAACGAGATCGACGCGGTAGTGCTCCGCGGGCGCGAGCGCGCCGCGGCGCTCGTCGGGGAGGCGAAGTGGGCCCGGCGGGTCGACGGCGCTCGGCTCCGTTGGGAGCTGGAACAGAAGGCGCGGGCGTTGCCGCGTGTGGCCGCCGGCCTGACGTACGCGGTCGGGGCGCGCGACGAGGTGGCTGGTGGGGAGGGGCTGCTGCGCGTCACCGCCCGGGACGTCTTTTCGACCGCGTGATGGTTGCGGCCGGTCCCCCTGATCGCTAGGCTGCGCGGGTGCACTTCCCGGTCTATCTCCTCGGGGTCGTCCACCCGCACCCGGTGTTCGAGGGGCTCGGCTACCTCGCGGCCGCGCAGGCGTTCCGGTGGCTGCGCGCCAGGCGGGGGGACGTGCTCGACGAGGACGCGCGCGGCTGGCTGATCGTCGCGGCGGTCGTCGGCGGGGCGATCGGGAGCAAGCTCCTGTACTGGGCGTCGGACCCGGCGGCGACCGTGCTCGACGGCAGCCTGGCCGCGGTGATGGGCGGGAAGAGCGTCGTCGGCGGGCTGGTCGGGGCGCTCGGGGCCGTCGAGCTGGCGAAGCGGCGGCTCGGGATCGCGCGGGCGACCGGCGACCTGTTCGCGATGCCGTGCGCGCTCGGCATCGCCGTCGGGCGGATCGGCTGCTTCCTGACGGGGCTCTCCGACCACACGCACGGCCTGCCGACGACGCTGCCTTGGGGCGTCGACTTCGGCGATGGGCTGCCGCGCCACCCGACGCAGCTGTACGAGGTCGCCTTCCTGCTCGGCCTGAGCGCCGTGCTCTACCGCTGGCGCCCGGCGCGGGAGGGCGACACGTTCAAGCTGTTCCTGGCCTGCTACGCGGCGTTCCGGATCTGGCTCGAGCTTCTGAAGCCGGGCATCTTCTTCGGGCCGCTGAACGCGGTCCAGTGGGTCTGCCTGGCGGTGCTCGTCTACTACGCCCCGCGGCTGAGGCCGGCCGTTGCCTGAACGGCCGTACCAGTACTACGACGTCGCCATCTCGATCTGCTCGACCTGCTACCGGAAGGTCGAAGGGAAGATCGTCTTCCAGGATGGGCGCGTTTACATGCTGAAGCGCTGCCCGGAGCACGGGCCCGAGCGCGTCCTGATCGCCGACGACGTCGATTACTACCGGCGCTGCCGTGAGGTGTTCCTCAAGCGGTCGGAGATGCCGCTGCGCTTCAACACGCCGGTGCGCTGGGGCTGTCCGTACGACTGCGGGCTCTGCACCGACCACGAGCAGCACTCGTGCATCGGGCTCGTCGAGCTGTGCGACGAGTGCAACCTGCGCTGCCCGATCTGCTACGCCGGCAGCGGGCCGGGCCACGGCGCGGTGCGGCCGCTCGCGCAGATCGAGCGGATGCTCGACGCGATCGTCGCGAACGAGGGCACGGCCGACGTCGTCCAACTCTCGGGTGGCGAGCCGACGCTCCACCCACGGTTCTTCGAGGTGCTGGCCGCGGCGCAGCGGCGGCCGATCAAGCACCTGATGGTCAACACCAACGGCGTGCGCATCGCGACCGAGCCCGGCTTCGCCCAGCGGCTGGCCGAGCACAAGCAGGGGCTCGAGGTGTACCTCCAGCTCGACTCGCTCGAACGCGCGCCGCTCCTCGCGCTGCGCGGTGCCGATCTGCGCTCGATCCGCCGGCGGGCGCTCGACAAGCTGAACGCGCTCGGCGTGTCGACGACCCTCGTCGTGACGCTGCGGCGCGGGCTGAACGACGGCGAGGTCGGCCGGATCGTCGAGTTCGCGCTGGAGCAGCCGTGCGTGCGCGGCGTGACGTTCCAGCCGATCCAGGCGGCCGGGCGGCTGGAGGGGTTCGACCCGGCGCGCGACCGGCTGACGCTGACCGAGGTACGCCGCCGGCTGATCGAGCAGACCAGCGTCTTCCGGCCGGAGGACGTGCTGCCGGTGCCCTGCCACCCGGACGCCCTGGCGATGGCCTACGCGCTGAAGGCGGACGGCAAGGTCACGCCGCTGACCGGGCTGATCGAGCCGACGGTGCTGATCGAGGGCGGGCGGAACACGATCGTCTTCGAGCAGGACGACGGGCTGCACGACGCCATGTTCGCGCTCTTCTCGACAGGCAACTCGCCGGCGGCCGGCGCGGCGAAGCTGCGCGACCTGCTCTGCTGCCTGCCGCGCGTCGCCGTGCCGGACGGGATCGGCTACCAGAACGTCTTCCGGGTGCTGATCGTCGCGTTCGCGGACGCCCACGGCTTCGACGTGCGCTCGATCAAGAAGACGTGCGTCCACATCGTGCACCCCGAGGACCTGCGGCTGATCCCGTTCGACACCTACAACCTCTTCTACCGGGGCGATCTGGAGCGGACGCGGCTGGACCCGCTGCGGGCGCGGGTGCCGGCTTGAGGGCGAGCTGGGACAGGACGGTCGTCGGGCTCGGCGTCGGGTTCGGGATCGCGGTCGGGCTGAGCGTGGTCCTCGCGGCGCTGGCGATCGCGCTCGGCACGCTGACCGGCGACGGAGGCTTCTTCGTGCTCGGCGTCGGCATCCTGCTGATCGGCGTCGCCCAGCTCGTCGTCGACGTGCCGCTGTTCGTGTGGGCGATGCGGCGGCGGGCGAGCCACTTCGCACGGGGACTGATCATCGCGGCGGGCGTGGTGTTCCTGGTGAACGCCGGGTGCTGGGGGCTGGTCGCGACGACCGGGTTCCAGGTCGGCGGCTGAGGCTCACTCCTCCGGGAAGATCTTGCCGGGGTTGAGGATGCCGTTGGGATCGAGCGCGCGCTTGATGGCCCTCATCACGTCGAGGGCGGGGCCGTGCTCGCGGCGCATGAAGGGGGCGCGGACGCAGCCGACGCCGTGCTCGCCGGTCGTGGTGCCACCCATGCGCAGGGCGAGCTCGTGCACCTCGTCGGCGACCTTCAGGACGCGGGCCACCTCGTCGGGGTCGCGCGCGTCGATCAGGTGGCCGGGGTGGAGGTCGCCGCCGCCGATGTGGCCGTAGGTCGCGATCGGGATGCGGTACCTCGCGCTGATCTCCTGGAGCGCGCGCAGCGTCTCGGGGATGCGCGCGACCGGCACGCAGATGTCTTCGCCGCAGTAGGCGCGGTTGGCGCCCGGCCGCAGCAGCCCGACCGCGGCGCCGACGACCGAGCGGCCCTCCCAGAGCGCGGCCATCGCCTTCGGCTCGTCCGACCACTCCACGCGTGTGGCCAGCGGACGGACGACCTCGGCGATGCGCTCGGCGTCGCAGCGCACGCCGGGTGGGTTGCCATCCACCTCGAACAGCAGCATCGCCTCGGCCTCGGGCAGGCCGAGGTTCGGCCGGTAGAGGTTGATCGCCTGGATGCAGCGCTGATCCAGGATCTCGATCGCCGATGGACTGACGCCGGTCTTGAAGGCGACCTGGACCGCCTCGCCGGCGTTCTCCAGCACGTCGAAGAGCGCCATCACGAGCGCGCGGGCCGGCGGGATCGGCATCAGCTTCAGCCGCAGATTCGTGAACACGCCGAGCGTGCCCTCCGACCCGACGAAAAGCTTGGTGAGCTCGAGCCCCGCCGACGACTGCTTGGCGCGCGAGCCGACCGACCCCGTCTCGATCACCGTGCCGTCGGCGAGCACGACCTCGAGGCCGAGCACCCAGGCGGCGGTCGGGCCGTACTTGACGGCGCGCATGCCGTGGGCGTTGGTCGAGGCGAGGCCGCCCACGGTGGCCATGCGGGTCGAGCCGGGGTCGGGCGGGAAGAGGAGGTTGTCTCTGGCGAGGCGAGCGTTCAGCGCAGCGTGGACGACGCCGGGCTCGCAGAACGCCTGGAGGTTGGCGACGTCGACCTCGAGGATGCGGTTCATGGCGTGGACGGAGAGGACGATGCCGCCGTTCAGGGCGACGGAGCCGGCCGCCTGGCCGGAGGCGGCGCCGCGAGGGATCACGGGCACGCCGCGCGCGTTCGCGTAGCGCAGCACCGCCGCGACGTCCTCGGTCGACCGGGCGACGACCGCGCAATCGGGCTCGCGCGGCTGGAGCTGGGTGAAGAACGAGGCGTCGTAAGCGAACGCGCGCAGCTCCGATGGGTCGTCGAGGACCTGGGAGGACTTGACGAGCGCGCGCAGGTCGCGCGCGAGGCTCCCTCTCCCGGCGGGGGAGCGCTGGGGTGGGGGCCCAGGGGCCACCGCCGTCTCAGGTGCACCCACGGCGCGCCGCCATCCAGTCGTCATCCTATCTCCCCCCTATCGGGAGAGGGGACGTCGCCTCGTCGAGCAACTCGATCACGTGTTTGACCCGCACCTCGCTTCCTCGCTCCTTGAGGCCGGCGCGGAGCTGCAGGAGGCAGCCTGGGTTGGCGGTCGCGATCACCTCCGCGCCGGTGGCGAGCGCGTTGTCGAGCTTGCGCGCCTGGAGCTT
>DASRFH010000070.1:0-3519 GCA_035651675.1 Chloroflexota bacterium
GAATAGGCGGTCTTGAGCGCGCCGACCTGCGCGTAGGTGAGGCCGAGGTCGGCGGCGACGAGCGGCAGCAGCGGGTAGATGCCGGCGAAGAGCGCGTCGTTGACCGCGTGCATCGCGGACTGGGTCGCAAGGTGCCAGCGCCGCGACGGCGAGCCGGTGCCGAGGCGGAAAACTGCCATCGGGCGCGATGGTCTCACACCTGGGCTCGTCCAATGCCCTCTCGCGCCGACACCGATGGCCGCGCCACGGGGCCACACAGGGTATGAAGCTAATATGGTGAAAGTATGAACACCCGCTTCACGATTAGCTTGCCGGATGACCCGCTGGACGCGCTCGACCATCAGCTCGTCGGACGCGACGAAACGCGCAGCTCCGTGATTCGGCGGCTGATCCAGGAGGCGTTGCGCGAGGCCGAGGAGCGGCGCGAGGTCGAACGGTACATCCGCGGCTACCAGGCGGATCCCCAGACTGTGGAGGAGCTCGGCTGGGCTGATCAGGTCGCGCCAGCCGGACTGAGCGTCGAACCCTTGGGGGTGAGCCGGGGCGAGGTATGGTGGGCGAACCTCCCGCCGCCGTGGGGACGCCGACCGGTTGTGCCGCTGGCGCGCGACGAGGCGTACGACGTCTTGACCTGGGTCGCGGTCGCCCCGCTGACGACCCACATCCGCGACATCCCAACCGCTGTGCGGCTCGAGCCTGACAGAGATGGCGTGCCACGCCGGTGCGCCGTCAGCCTCGGCAACGTCCAGAGCTTGCGGAAGGATTGGGTGACGGATTTCATCGTGCCACTGGGTGCCCATCGGATGGTGGCGATCGACCGCGCCCTCCGCTTCGCGCTCGGTATCCGAAGCTGTCGGTGAGCTCGACGCGCCTGACGCTGGTCGGCGACGTCAACGTCCAGCGCGACGACCCGCGCTCGGTGTTCGCGCGCGTGCGCGACGAGCTGCGGCGGGCCGACGTGTTGTTCGGCGACCTCGAGATGGGTCTCTACCGACCGAGCGCCGTGATCGTGGAGAAGCCCGGCTGGCGGCAGTCCGAGGAGCGGATGGTCGAGGCGCTGCTCGACGCCGGCTTCGCCGCGGTCGGGTGCGCCAACAACGTCGTCCAGGGCGACGACGTCGTCCGGTCGACCGTGCGGGCCCTCGACGCGCACGGCATCGCCCACTCCGGCGCCGGCGAGGACCTGGCCATGGCGCGGGCGCCGGCGGTCGTCGAGCGGGGCGGACTCCGCTTCGGCCTGCTGGCGCGCACGGCGGTCTTCTACCCCCACGGCCACGCCGCCGGGCCGAGCAGCCCGGGCGTCGCGACGCTCAAGTGCCACACCGCCTACGAGCCGCACCCGCGCGTGCACGAGATGCCGGGCGCGCCGGCCACGACGCGCTCCTGGCCCGACCCGGCCTCGCTCGAAGCGCTGCGCGACGACCTCCGGGCGCTGCGCGGGCGGGTGGACGTGGTGGCCGTCTACGTCCACTGGGGCGTCTCGGGCTCGGACGAGCTGGCCGAGTACCAGCGAACCGTCGGGCACGACGCCGTCGACCACGGCGCCGACGTCGTCTTCGGCTCGCACGCGCACGTGCCGCAGGCGGTCGAGCTTTACAAGGGCCGCCCGATCCTCTACGGCCTGGGCAACTTCGCGTTCGACTGGGAGAACATTCGGCCCCACCGGCACGGATTGGCCGCCGAGATCACCCTCGACGGTGCCGAGGTGGTGCAGGTGGCGGTGCGGCCCGTCCACCGCCGCGATGACGCGCTGAACCAGCCGGAGATCCTGCCGGCCGACGACGGGCCAGGCCGCCGGATCGTCGAGCGGGTCGCCGAGCTCTCGAAACCGCTCGGCACGATACTGGAAATGCAGGACGGAAAGGCTGTTCTGCGCGCTGGCCTGCTGGCATGATGAGGGCCGCGGAGGTGGTGCGTGGACGGACAGCCAGCGCGACGACCCGAGTGGCGGAACGGAGGGCGGTGGACTAGACCGCGCGCGGCGTTCCCGGGCCATGGCCCGCTGCGGAACGCGGCGCCCGCGCGCCCGGCCCCGGCGCGACCGCTGGCCCAGCCTCAGCGCACCAAACCGACCAAGCCGACGCTCGTCTGCTGGCTCCAGGCGACCGCGCCAGACGGGACCCGCTTCGACCTCTCGCGGTCGCCCGACCGCCCCGGCGTGATGACGCCGCTGCGCGGCGCGTTCGGGCCGACCCAGGCGATGCAGGTAGCGGGGCTGCTCGAACGGCGCGGCTGGCGCGACGTGCGGATCATCCGCCGGCGGCTGAACGACACCCGGCCGCTGGCCGAGCACGAGCGGATCGACCCCGAGCTGCCGCTGCGGACCCGCGAGGTGCGGCTCGGCCGCCAGCGGCTGCTCGGCACCGAGGTGCCACCGCCGCCGTCCGTGGCGGCGGCGCGCAAAGGCGTCCGGTTGGCGCAGAGCGGCGACTGGCCGGCCGCGCGCGACCTGCTGCGCGCGGCGGTCGAGGCCGGCGGCGCTTCGGCCGCGGTCTGGCGCTCGCTCGGCATCGCGCAGGGCCGGTGCGGCGAGTGGAGGTACGCGCGCCGTGCCCTCGAGCAGGCGCAGGTGATGGGCGACGGGGCGGCCGCCCAACTGCTCGGCGAGGTACACCGCATCGAGTCGCTGCTGCGCGCGGTCGTCAAGCGCGCCTGGGACGCCGACGCGCACCGGCAGCTCGGGCTGCTCCTGATGTCGTGGGAGCGCGGCGATGAGGCGCTGCGCCACCTCGAGCGCGCGGTGCAGCTCGCGCCGCGCGACCTGCCGAGTCGGATGGCGCTCGGGCTCGAGCTGCTCTGCCGCTCCCGCTGGACCGACGCCGCGGCCTGCTACGAAGCCGCGCTCGATCTCGCCGGCGACGACGCGGCGCGCGAGGCGGCCGAGCAGGGCCTGGCGCTCGCCCGCGCTGGCAAGCTGCCGGAAGCCCCAACCCAGGCTGGCGAGGACGTCTGGGTGGAGCTCCTGGCCGCCGGGTAGAATCCCGCGACGGTCCCCAGACCCGGGGCGAGCGCACCCGCCGCGGGATCGTGGCGATCGCCGACGAGCAAGCCCGGGTCACCCGCCAAGCGGATCGGCCGGCCCTTGCTCCGTCCACCCTGTGCAGCGCGCATTCGGCGAGCGCATCTCCGAGCCTCCGGCGAGGCCGCCGGCGAGCATTTCCCCTTCACGGGCATCGACTTCCTTCGCACCGACCTGCCCCGGGCGCTTAGATACCACGGCGCATCGGCTTGACCGCCAGCGCCGCCCACAGCCCCGCCGCCGTCAGAACGACCGCCGTGAGCACAAACGAGGCACGAAGGCCGAACAGGTCGGCCGCGGCGGCGCCGAGCGCCGGGCCGGCCGCGCCGCCGAGCGACGTGGCTGCCGCGGTGAGGCCGAAAACCCAGCCGCGCCGCTCGCCCGGCGAGCGCAGCGCGATCGTCGCCATCACGCTGGGCATCAGCCCGCCGTCGAACACGCCGAGCAGGGCGCGCAGCACGAGAAGCTGCCACGGCGAGGTGACCAGCGCCTGAGGCACG
>DASRFH010000071.1:0-3430 GCA_035651675.1 Chloroflexota bacterium
ACCCAGGCGCCGGTCGCGTCGTGGATGGCGGCGGCGATGGCCGGCGCGATCGGCACGAACGGCATCTCGGCGACGCCGCGGGCGCCGTACGGTCCGTTCGGGTCGGGGGTCTCCAGGAAGATCGGCACGATCTCGGTCGGCACGTCCAGGCTCGTCGGGAGCAGGTAGGTCGAGAAGGACGGCGTCAGGACCCGGCCGTCGCGCACCTGGAAGTTCTCGAGCAGCGCGTAGCCGATCCCCTGGGCGACGCACCCCTCGACCTGCCCTTCGAGCATCTGGGGGTTGATCACCCTGCCGACGTCGTGCACCGAGACCACCCGCAGCACCCGCACCTGGCCGGTCCACGTGTCCACCTCGACCTCGACCGCCTGCGCGGCGTACCCGTAGGAGAAGTTGGGTCGGCCGGCGGTCGTCTCGGGGTCCAGCGGCGTGGTCGGAGTCGGCCGGTGCTGGTACGTCGCGCGGGCCGGACGCTCGCCCTTCTTCCACGCGGCGAGCGCGGCGGCCGCCGCCTCCTTGACGGCGCGGCCGCCGACCGTCGTCATACGCGAAGCCGACGCCGAGCCGGCGTTCGGGGCGCCGGAGGAATCTTCGGCGACGAGGGCGATGGCGTCGAGCGGGAGGCCAAGCTCGTGCGCGGCGATCTGCCGCAGCGCAAGGTGGGCGCCCTGGCCGACGTCGGCGGCGCCGATGCGGAGCACGGCCCGTGCCGGCCAGGCCGTGGCCTCGCCGCGCGTGGCTGGTCCACCCACCGCCTGCGCGCTCCCTTCGCCTCCGTCCGCTCCGGCCCGTCCGTACAGCTCCACGGTCGCCGTGGCCTGCTCGGGGAAGCCGAACGAGTAGCCGACGTTCTTGATGCCGCAGCAGATCGCGACGCCGCGCCGGAACCGTTCCTCTCCCGGGTGGAGAGCATGGCCGGGGGCCGAGTGAGGGCGCGTCCCGTACTCCAGCCGCGCCCGCGCCTCTTCGACGCACCGCTCGAGCACCCGTCGCGCGCCGACGCCGGGCGGCGCGGCCCGCTGCGTCGGCTCGATGCTGCCCTCCTGGTAGAGGTTGCGGCGCCGCAGCTCGACCGGGTCCATCCCCAGCGCATGGGCGAGACGCGTGACCATGACCTCGGCGGCGAACTGCGCCTGGGGTGAGCCGAAGCCGCGGAACGCGCCGCACGGGATGTTGTTCGTGTAGACGACGCGGCCGTCGAGCGCGACGTTCGGCACTTCGTACGGGCCGGTGGACAACAGCGTCGCCGCTTTGATCACCTCGGCGCTCGTGGAGGCGTAGGCGCCGCCGTCGGCGAGCAGGTCGGCCTCAACCGCGACGACCCGGCCGTCGCGCCGCGCACCCCAGCGGCAGCGGATGCGCATCGGGTGCCGCTTGTGGTGGCCGAGGATCGACTCTTCGCGGCTCCAGGTGAGGGCAACCGGCCGTCGCAGCTTCCAGGCGGCCAGCGCGAGAAGGTGCTGGACCGAGAGGTCCTCGCGGCCGCCGAACGCGCCGCCGATCGCCGCGTAGCGGACCACGACCTGCTCCTCCGACAGGCCGAGGATCTCGGCGATCTGGCGGCGATCCTCGTGCAGCCACTGGCCGGCGGTCTCGACCACCACGCGGCCGGCGTCGTCTACGTAGGCGACGCCCGCCTCCGGCTGCAAGAACGCGTGCTCCTGCCAGCCCGTCTCGAACTCGCCGTCGACGACGACGTCAGCCGCCCGCAGCGCCGCGGCCGCGTCGCCTTTGCGGATGCGCGCGTGCTCGAGCAGGTTCGTGCCGCGCGCGGGATGGACCACCGGCGCATCGGGTGCGAGCGCCGCCGCCGCGTCGAGCACCGGCGGCAGATCCTCGTACGTGACCCGCACGAGCCGCGCGCCGGCTTCGGCGGCCTCGTTCGTCTCGGCCACGACGAGCGCGACGCGGTCGCCGACGAAGCGCACGACGTCACCACAGAGGACGGGCTGGTCCGCCTCGATCAGGCCGTAAGCGTTGCGCGGCACGTCGGCCGCCGTGAGCACGGCGACGACGCCGGGCATGGCCATCGCCGGCGCGGCATCGATCGACCTGATGCGCGCGTGCGGCCGCCCCGCCGAAGCGACCGCGAGCCGCAGCATGCCGGAACTGACGAGGTCGCCCGGGTAGCGTGCCGCGCCCGTCACCTTGCCGAGCGCGTCGGGCCTGGGTGGGGACGCGCCGATCACGCGTTCAACACCGCGTCGAGGATCTTGCGGTAGCCGGTGCAGCGGCAGACGTTGCCGCTGAGCGCGACACGTGCGTCGTCGAGCGTCGGCCTCGGCCGCTCCTCGAGGAGCTTGGCGCCCGCCATCAGGAAGCCCGGGGTGCAGTAGCCGCACTGCACGGCGCCGTGCTCGACGAACGCGCGCTGGAGCGGGTGCAGCTCACCGTTCGGGGCGAGCCCCTCGATGGTCGTCACCTCACCGCCGTGCGCCTGGGCGGCCGGCACGAGGCACGACATCACCGCCTGCCCGTTCAGCCAGACCGTGCACGCTCCACACTCCCCCTCGGCGCACCCCTCCTTCGTCCCAGTCAGCCCCAGCTCGTCGCGGAGCGCCTGCATGAGCGTGCGACCCTCCGACCGAACCAGGCGAACCGCCGCCTCGTTCACCGTCAGCACGACATCCTCTCCGCTCGAGGGGAGATCGCCGCGGGCCAGGGTGTGGCGCGGCCGCGGCGTCTCCAGCAGCACCGGTTTCTCGTCCGAGCGCGGCATCGTCGCCTTCGCCAGCGCCTCGGCTACGACGACCGGCACCATCTCTCGCCGGTACGCAGCGCTGCCGCGCACGTCGTCGATCGGCCGAGCGGCCTCGCGCGCCAGCTCGCCGGCGCGCGCACGCACCGCCGCGTCGAGCGGCTTGCCGCGCAAAAACGCCTCGGCGGCGGGCGCACGCACGACCGTCGGCGCCACGCAGCCGAGCGCGACGCGCGCCTCGGCGACGACATCGCCGTCGAGCCGCAGGACCACGGCGGCGTTGAGGACCGAGATCGCCTGCGCGCGGCGCAGTCCGAGCTTGACGAAGGCGCCGCGCCAGGCCGGGCCGAGCGCCGCGAACCGCACCTCCCGCACGATCTCGCCCGGCCGCAGCGCGGTCTGGCGGAACGCAGGGTAGAAGTCGGCGAGCGGCAGGGTCCGCTCGCCCGCCGTGCTCGCGACCACGAGCCTCGCGTCGAGCGCCATCAGCGCCGGAATGGTGTCATTAGCCGGAGAGGCGGTCACCAGGTTGCCGACCACCGTCGCGCGGGTGCGGATTTGGGGCGCGCCCACTTCCCAGCACGCGTCGACGAGCGGCGCGGCGCGCTCGCGGCAGGCCGCCGAGGCGAGCACGTCGTTGTGGGTCGCGAGGGCGCCGAGGCGGAGCTCGCCCTCCACCTCACGGACGTACTTCAGATCCGCGAGTGCGCTGAGGTCGACGACCGTATCGGC
>DASRFH010000072.1:0-49420 GCA_035651675.1 Chloroflexota bacterium
GCCGCCCGTCACGCGGCACGCGCGATGCTTCGGTGACGATCAATGGATGAGCTCCCCAATGGGCCGATTCACGACCGCTTCCGTCACTTCGCGCAGGCGGTGGCCCGCGCGGTGGGCCGCTCGTGGGTGTTCGCCATCGCCTGCGCGGTGGTGATCGTCTGGGCCCTGACCGGCCCGCTCTACCACTACTCCGACACCTGGCAGCTGGTGATCAACACCGGCACGACCATCGTCACCTTCCTGATGGTGTTCCTCATCCAGAACACGCAGAACCGGGACGCCAAGGCGATGCACCTCAAGCTCGACGAGCTGTTGCGTGGCGTCGAGGGTGCCCGGACCGGCATGGTCGACCTCGAGCACTGGACGGACGAGGAGCTCGAGCGGCTCCAGGCGCAGTTCCAGCGCATCCGGAAGCTGCGCGAGGTTTCGCCGACGCTGGCGGAGCAGGCGGCGAAGCAGATCGTCCAGGAAGAAGGCGGCAAAGCCGCCGCCGTCTCGGCCGCCGCCGAGACGGCGGCCAAGGCCACCGCGGGCGACACGGTGTAAGGGGAAGGGCGGCGGCCCACAGCCGCCGCCCCAGGCGATCCCGTCAGCGGGCCACGTCGTTCCTCGTTTGACGGATCGCCCCGTCCAGCAGCGCTTCGGCGGCGCGCTCGTCGACGCGGGCGATGAAGCCGTGGCCGGTGTCGAGAGCCTGCTCGGCCTGACGCAGCTCCTGGCGCCCGGCGTCGAGGCGCGGGTCGGCCACGCCGACGGCGCCGAGGATGGCGTCGGCGCGCCGCTCCCAGACGAGCGCGCGGTCGTCGGCGGAGTCGACGCGGCCCCAGTGCTGCTCACCCCAGGCGATCGCCAGATCGGCTCGCCGCTCGTCGTGGAGCGCGCGCTGCAGGAGCGTGGGCTGCTGGTCGTTGTCGGCCGCGAGCGCGGCGGTCGGCGCGAGCAGGGCGCCGCCGATCGCGAGGGCGGCGATCCCCAACCGTGGGTGGTGGAACATGCTGCTCGTTCTCCTTCGTCACCGAGGTGTCCGCCGCCGGCCGGTTAGCGGTTACGACCTAGACACGAGTGGGTGCAGCCGAAGGTTTCGGCTCGATCGGCTAACCTCTTCCCTGACTCACGAGGGATGCCGATGACCGAGACCGTCGCGCTGCGCGTCGACCCCAAGCTCACCGGGGGGCCGGTGATCGACTGCGACCTGCACTGCAACGTCCCGAAGATCGAAGCGCTGTTCCCGTACCTCTCCGATTTCTGGCGCGAGTACTGCACCCAGTCCGCCTTCCGCGGGCCGGTGGACACGGCCTACCCGAAGGGGCACAAGACAACCGCGCGCCCCGGGAGCGGCAGTCCGCCTGGCTCGAGCGTGGATCTGCTGCGCGAGCAGGCGCTCGACCCCTGGAACGTCGAGATCGGCATCTTGACCTGCTCGTACGCGATCGAGAGCATCCACAACCCGGATACGGCCGCGAACCTCGCCGCGGCGGTCAACGACTGGATGGCGGCGGAGTGGCTCGACAAGGAGCCGCGGCTGCGCGGCACGATCGTCATCCCGGTGCAGCAGCCAGAGATGGCGGCGGCGGAGATCGAGCGGGTCGCGAAGGACAGGCGGTTCGTTCAGGTCCACATGCCGGCCCGCTCGTCGATGCTGTACGGCAACCGCCACTTCCACCCGATCTACGAGGCGGCGGCCAGGCACGACCTGGTCATCCAGATGCACTTCGGCGGGGCACCGGGCAACCCGCCGACGCCGTCCGGCTGGCCCTCCCATTACGTGGAGGAGTACGTCGGGATGGGGCAGGTCTGCGAGTCGCAGATCATGAACATCATCGCCGAGGGCGTGTTCGACCGCTTCCCGACGCTGCGCTGGGTGGTCGCCGAGGCCGGCTGGGCGTGGGTGCCGGCCTGGATGTGGCGCATGGACAAGGAGTGGAAAGGGCTGCGCCGCGAGATCCCATGGGTGCGCGACGCGCCGTCGGAGTACATGCGCCGCCACATGCGCTGGACGCTCCAGCCAGTCGATCCGCCGGACGTGATCCAGTTCCTGCGGATCGTCGAGGAGATGGGCTCGGACGAGCTGCTGCTCTTCTCCACCGACTGGCCGCACTGGCAGTGGGACACGCCGGAGGAGGCGCTCCCACCGGACCTTCCCGACGAGCTCCGTCGGAAGATTGCATACAACAACGCCAGAGCGTTTTATCATCGCCTCTGAGGGGGAAGAGCCATGGTTCAGACGCTCGAGCAGACCGCCGCCAGGCGCAGGACCCGGTACGCCGTCATCGACTGCGACATCCACACCGCGCCGAAGAAGCCCGAGGTTCTCGGCAAGTACATGCCGGAGCGCTGGCGCAGGCACCACGAGCAGTTCGGCGGCCGCGGACACGCCGGTGCGTACTACCCGCGCGCGAACCTGAACGCGGCGCGGACCGACTCCTGGCCGCCGAACGGCGGACCGCCCGGGTCGGACCTCGACTTCCTGCGCGAGCAGCTCCTGGACGGCTGGGGCATGGACTACGGGATCATGACCCCGCTGGTTGGCTCGGGCGGCCAGATCAACCTCGAGTACGGCGCGGCCCACGCCACCGCGACCAACGAGTGGCAGAAGGCGGAGTGGATGGACCTCGAGCCGCGGCTGCGCGGCTCGATCTGCGTCGCCTACGAGGACCCCGAGCTCACCGTGAAGGAGATCGAGCGGCAGGCGGGTGACAAGCGGTTCGTCCAGGTGCTCCTCAGCGCCCGAACCGCCGAGCCGCTCGGCCGGCGCAAGTACTGGCCGATGTACGAGGCGGCGGTCGCCCACGACCTGCCGGTCGCCTTCCACTTCGGCGGCTCGGGTGGCGGGCCGATCACCGCCTCCGGGTGGCCCTCGTTCTACTACGAGGACCACTGCGGCATGCCGGCCACCTTCGAGGCGCAGGTCACGAGCTACGTCTTCGAGGGCGTGTTCGACCGCTTCCCGACGCTCAAGATCGTCCTGATCGAAGGCGGTTTCGGCTGGGTGCCGGCGCTGAAGTGGCGGTTGGACCGGGCCTATTCGAAGCTGAGGGACGAGGTCCCGACGCTCCAGCGCAAGCCGTCGGAGTACGTCGAGAGCCACTTCTGGATCACGACGCAGCCGATGGAGGAGCCGCAGAACCCCGAGCACTTCAAGCGGATCGTCGAGAACATCGGCGAGGACAAGCTGATGTTCGCAACCGACTACCCGCACTGGGACTTCGACGCGCCCGACCAGGCGCTGCCGGTCCGCCTCCCCGAGGAGGTCGAGCGGAAGATCATGGCCGAGAACGCGAGGGCCTTCTACAAGCTTGCCTAAGTACGTCGTGGCGACCGTCGACGAGATCCCGCCTGGCGGGCGGAAGATCGTCGAGGTCGCCGGTCGGTCGATCGGCGTCTTCAACGTGAACGGCGACTTCCTCGCCCTGCGCAACCGCTGCCCGCACCAGGGTGGTCCGCTCTGCGAGGGGCGCGTGGCCGGCTTCGTGATATCGGACACGCCCGGCGTCTACCGCTACTCGCGGCCGGGCGAGATCCTGCGCTGCCCGTGGCACGGCTGGGAGTTCGACATGCGCACCGGACAGTCGTGGTTCGACCCGAAGGGCGTGCGCGTGCGGCAGTACGAGGTCGCGGTCGCCGGTGCGTCGTCGCTACCGCCCGACGCGCGCCCGGCCGCCAACCCGGCCGACATGCGCGCGGCCGACGAGGGCGACATGGCCGGGCTCGAGAAGGGCCCGTACGTCGCCGAGACGTACGAGGTCACCGTCGAGAAGCAGTACGTCCTCGTGGACGTCCCCAGCTAGGGGCCGGCTCTCATTCCCAGCGGGGCGAGGAAGCCCGGCCGGGCCGGGCTCGACGTGCGCTGGCGTTGCGCACCAGGGTCGAGGTTCCGCGTCGGTCCGCTCCTCGGAGTGGTATGAGCGGGTTCCGCTGGGGCATCCTCGGGACCGGGCGGATCAACCTGCGCGTGCTGCCCGGCTTCAGCGAGGCGGGGCACGCGATCGCGGTCGTGGGCAGCCGCGACCCGGCGCGCGGGCGGGCGCACGCCGCCGAGCTCGGCGCCGCGCGCGCCGGCAGCTACGACGACGTGCTGGCGGCCGACGACGTCGACGCCGTCTACGTCTCGCTGCCGAACGGCCTCCACGCCGCCTGGTCGATCCGCGCGCTCGAAGCCGGCAAGCCGGTGCTGTGCGAGAAACCGATGGCGGCGAGCGTCGCCGACTGCCAGGCGATGGTGGAGGCGGCCGAGCGGCACGGCCTGCCGCTCGCCGAGGCGTTCATGTACCGCTACCACCCGCGCTGGCGGGTGGTCCGCCAGTTGCTCGACGAGGGCGCGATCGGCCGCGTGCTGACGCTGCGGGCGGCGTTCGGGTTCAGGCTCGATCGGGCGGAGGACGTGCGCCTGTCGCCCGAGCTCGCCGGCGGCGCGGCGCAGGATGTCGGCTGCTACGCCGTCAACGCTGCGCGCTGGTTCCTCGGCGAGCCGACGCGCGTGCGCGGCCGCCTCGCCGACCGGCGCGGCGTCGGCGTCGACACGCATGGCGCGGCGGTGCTCGAGTACCCGGATGGCGTGCTCGCGACGGTGGAGTGCAGCTTCGACGCGCCGATCGGCCAGCGCTTCGAGCTCGTCGGCGAGCGCGGGACGATCGAGGTGCCCGGTCCTTTCCTGCCCAGCCGCGACCACTCGGTCCGGGTGGGCGACCGCGTCGAGCAGGTGCCGCCGGCGAACCAGTACGCGGAACAGTTCCGGGCGTTCGCGCGGTGCGTGCGCGAGGGCACGCCTCTCCTGACGCCGGGGACCGACGCGGCGGGAACGCAAGACGTGATCGCCAGGTGGCGTCTGTATACTGAAGCCCGCGAGGAGGGAGATAGATGAAGTCCTTATCGCGGCGCGGCTTCCTGATGGGCGCGTTCGGGGCGACCGCTGTGGCGGTCATGGCCGCCTGCGGCTCGTCCGCGCCGACGGCGGCGCCCACCTCTGCACCGGCCGCCGCCAAGCCGACCGAAGCGCCGAAGCCCGCCGGGACGGCGGCGCCAGCCGGGGCGACCGCACCGGCCGGCGCGACCACCGCGCCAGGCGCCGCCGCGACGAAGCCCGCCGCGGCGGGCGCGGCCAGCCCGGTGGCACAGACGAACGCCGCGGCTGGCGTGTCCGGCGGCACGCCGACCGCGCCGACGCCGACGCTGCCGGCCGGCGCAAAACCGGTCGTCTTCTGGATCCCTTGGGGCCAACCGGAGCGGCAGAAATGGGTGCTCGACACGGGCGTCGGCTTCCACCAGAAGTACGCCGACCAGGCGCTCCAGATGGAGTTCGTCGGCTTCGGCAACATGCGCCAGCGCTGGATCGCCGCCTCGCAGGCCGGCCAGATGCCCGAGCTGTTCAACGTCGGGTTCCAGGAGGTCGGCGCGGCGTACATCGCCAACGCGGTCGACCCGGTCGACGACTTCCTCAAGGAGCTCGGCGGCACCAACACCTTCTTCGAGGGGCCGCTCGCCGTCTGGACCTGGCAGGGGAAGTACTTCGGGCTGCCCTGGTACGTCTTCCCGCGCCTCTACTACTACCGGAAAGACCTGTACGAGGCGAAAGGCCTGAAGCTGCCGACCGACCCGGACAGCTGGTACAGCGATGCCAAGGCGCTCACGCAGCCGCCGGATAAGTGGGGCTCGGCGCTCGCCCCGGCCGACCACGCCGGCGAGCCGATCGACTACTACATGCGCGGCGTCGGCAGCGCCATGATCGACAAGGACGGCAAGGTCCAGCTCGGCTCGCCCGAGGGCATCGCCGCCGTCGACTTCTTCGCCAAGCTGATCAAGGACACCGGTCCGCAGGGCATGGCGAACTACACCGAGGACGACCAGGTCAAGCTGTTCATCTCGAAGGACGTCGGCTACGTGCTGACCTGGCCCGCGATCCTGCAGTGGATGGCGCAGCAGGCGCAGCAGCACGTCAAGGACCTGGGCGCTATGGTGCCGCCCGGCAAGACGACCAAGCCGACGCCGATCGCCTCGAACATCGGCTTCGGCTTCGGCAAGGGCGCCAAGAACCCCGATGGCGCGCGAAAGTACGTCCAGTACATCTTCCAGGACGACGTGTACATCGGGTTCCAGCACTCGATCGCCGGCGTCTACCCGGTCACCAAGTCGCTCGCCGCCTCGCCGAAGTTCGCCGACCACCCGATCCTGAAGCAGTTCCCGGACGTCGTGAAGGTCGGCCAGGAGGCGAGCAACACGGGCGTCGAGGCCGGCTACCTCTACGGCTTCAACCCGGCGAACACGCTCGCGCTCAACACCAACCCCGGCCTCGCCCAGATGATGCAGGCGATCGTGCTGCAGAACGTGCCGGTGCAGCAGGCGGTCGACGACCAGGTCAAGCGCATGAACGCGGCCATCGCCCAGCTCAAGCGCTGATGGCCACGCGAGCGGCGGTCCGGCCCCGCGCCGCCGGCGCGGGGCTGAGCGCATCGGTCGACCGCCATTTCATGTGGATCGGCCTGGCGCCGGCCGCGCTTTGCCTGGCCTGCGTCATCGTCTACCCGGTCCTCGCGAACATCGGCTACTCGTTCACGAACAAGTCGTTCCTCTTCCCCGATACGAGCTTCGTCGGCCTCAAGAACTACGTCGACATCCTGAGCGACGAGACGTTCGGCTTCTGGAGCTCGCTGAAGGTCTCGGTGACCTGGACGCTCGCGACGGTCGCGGTCCAGTTCGTCGTCGGGATGGTGGCGGCGCTGCTGCTGAACCAGGACGTGCCAGGCCAGCGCACCTTCCGCGTGCTGCTGCTCGTGCCGTGGGCGTTCCCGGTGATCGTCTACGCGATGATCTGGCGCTGGATGCTGAACGACCAGGGCGGCGTGATCACGTGGCTGGCGGTCGCGCTGGGGCTGATGCGTGAGCCGCGCTTCCTGCTCGGCGACCCGTACCTCGCGCTGCCGACGGTGATCGCGGTCGCGGTCTGGTACGGCTACCCGTTCATGGCCTCGACGATGCTGGCCGGGATGCAGTCGATCGGCGAGGAGTACTACGAGGTCGCCAAGATCGAGGGCGCCAACGCGTGGCAGCAGTTCCGCTACGTCACGCTGCCGTTCCTGAAGCCGGTGATCGTGATCGTGCTCGTCCTGCGCACGATCTTCCTGTTCAACGGCTTCGAGCTGATCTACCTGCTGACCGGCGGTGGGCCGAACGGCGCGACGCTGACGCTGCCGCTGCTCGCCTACAACCTCGGCTGGCAGCAGTTCTTGCCCGGCAAGGCCGCGGCCGTGTCGGTGCTCATGCTGATCGTGCTGATGTTCGCGGCGTTCGCCTACCTGCGGGCGCTGCGCGTCCAGCGCCAGCTCGAGGCCTGACGTGACGCGCGCGCGGGTACGACACCGGCTCGTCGTGTACGCCGGGCTCTGCCTGTACACGGTCATGGCGATCTTCCCGCTCTACTGGCTGCTGAAAAGCTCGTTCACGACCGGGCTCGACCTCATCGGCCCGCGGCCGCTCTGGCTCCCACCCCGCCTCGACTTCACCAACTACGAGCGCGTCCTCTCGGTCGGGCTGATCACGACGTTCTTCGTGAACAGCGTGAAGATCGCGCTGCTGTCGACGTTCTTCACGATCGTCATCGCGAGCCTGGCTGCCTACTCGCTGACCCGCTTCCGCTTCCGTGGCCGAGATCTGGTCCAACGGTCGGTGCTGCTCGCCTACATGTACCCCGGCATCCTGCTGGCGGTGCCGCTGACGCTCGTCTACGCGCAGGTCGGGCTGATCAACAGCCACGCCGGCCTGTTGATCGCCTACGTCACCTTCAGCCTGCCGTTCGCCCTGTGGCTGCTGATGGCCTACTTCGAGACGATCCCGCACGAGATCGACGAAGCGGCGCGCGTCGACGGCGCGACGCACTTCGCCGTCTTCTCGCGCATCATCTTGCCGCTCGCCGCGCCGGGCATCGTCACCGCGTCGATCTTCGCCTTCCTCGGCGCGTGGAACGAGTTCGTTCTCGGGCTGGTCTTGATCCAACGGAACGAGCTCAAGACGGTTCCTGTTGGGTTAGCGTTGTTTCTGTCGGGCGGCCCCGGCGACACGATCGAGTGGGGCGCGCGCATGGCCGCCGGTGTGATGGTCATCGTACCGTCGCTACTGTTCTTCCTGGTGGCGAGCGGCCGCATCGCCCGCGGCCTGGCAGCGGGGGCGGTCAAAGGGTAGGCGTCGGGCCGACGATCGTCAGAAAACAAGACCGACGATCGTCAGAATGCGCTTGCCGGCCTCGTGCGGGACACGGACTTCCGTGGACTCCGCTTTCTCCGCGAGCGCCTTGGCGCCGACTTCGTCGGCGGCATCGTTCTGTACCTCGGACAAGGCTCCTATACGAAGGAAGATTGTCTCTACGTCGCCCACTCGACCGCCTCTGCCTGTGACCAGCGACGCGGCGGCTCCAAATCCGCCGAAGCCGGCGTTCTTTCCCCAGAGACCCGGTCGCGCAACCGCCCGCGAGGGCAGGACAAGAAAGGGGAAAGCAATGGCTGGTATCCGCAACTCCCGCGTGGCTGCTCTGCGCCTCGCCGGTGCCACGGCGCTCGCGCTGCAGGTCGCCTTCTCGGCGACCTCGGCGCTGGCCGACGGTCCGGACGCGCCGGACGACTCGATCCACTACCAGGACACCGCCCCGGCGGTGGCCGCGAAGGTGGTCGACGTGCCGACGCTGGCGAACAAGAGCACCTCGTCGGGCGCGGACGTCGAGGCGAGTGACTTCGCAGCGCGCACGGCGCCGCTGCTCCCGGACTACGACGCGTACGCCAACCACGCGGAGCAGAGCTGATCCCACCCCGGCGCAGGGGCGAACCATCCAACCGCCACGCCCCGCTCGTTCCACGGGACGGCGGGAGCGTGGCGGCGTCCTTTGCTTCGCCGGAGCAACCAGGAGAGGCGTGCCGTGAACAAGCTTCGGATCGCGGCGTGCGCAACGCTCGTGCTCCTGTCGTTGCCGCGCCCGGTCGTCGAGGCGTCCTGCACGGCGCCGGGCCCGTCCAGCGCCGGGTGGGACCCGGTCGACGGCTACGTCGAGGTCCAGCGCCTGCTGCCGACCGAGGGCACGACGTCGGTCGGCGACGACTGGTTCCTCCCGCCGTGCAGCGCGGCGGACCGGCTCCCGGCGCGCGTGCAGATCGCCGATCCGACTGACCGCGTCTACGCGGTCGCGCGGGCTGGCCTCCGACGCCACGGCCTAGGACTCGACGTCGTCGAGGGTGCTATGAGCGCCTTCCCACCGCGCCCCGGCTGGCCGCCAGGGGCGTGGCTCGTGGCGACCGAGGCGGGGGACTGGTGGGTCTGGGAGGACGGTGCCATGGCACCGTCCTCGGTCAACGATCGTCGATCGGCGCGCCGAACGCGCCGCGGCGCTCGAGGAGCTTCCGCAGCTCGGGACTGTTGGCCAGCCGGGCCAGGGCGTTGCGCTTGACCTGGGAAACCTCGCACGCGGAGGAGAAGAGGTGGGGCAGTTGTGCTTGGATCGCACGCGGCGTCATGTCCCGCGCGTAGGAGAGGTAGATGACCACCCGGAGGCACTCGTCGGGCAGGACGCGGTCGACGACGTCCCAGAGCTCGGCCCTCGCCTCGTGCTCCTCGGCGACAGCACCGGGGTCCGGAGCGAGTCCGGCGGCGGTCAGCCACTGCGCGTCGTCCGTGTGCTCGTCGCCGACGACGAGCTCCTGCGCGGGCGCGAGTCCTTCGTGGGCTCGCACTTCGTCCATCAGGGCACTGTGCGCGCACGTCCGGAGGAAGCAGAGGACAGCGCCGAGTCGGGGGAAGTCCCGGAACCGCTCGGGCCTCAGGGCCATCCAGAACCGTGCGAACGCGCGGTTCACCCAGTAGTCGTCCTCCTCCTGGACGGCGGCGCTGGCTGGATGGTGCCGCACCCAGCTGAGGACGAGACCGCGGTACTGGTCGACGAGGGCCGCCCAGGCCGCGTCGTTCCCATCGCACACCGCTCGCCTGACCAGCTCCATGGCGAACGTTCCGGAGCAGCTCGCTCCAGCGCGGTATCGATGCGCCTCCTCGCGGATTGCCTGGACGAGCGCGTCCAGCCGCATCCGGCGGAGGTCGAGCTCGACCCCGGACTTCCCCGTTGTGGCGGCCGGGATCCGGCGCTCGGAGCGGACGATCGCCGGGCCGGGCGTCGCCCAGAGCTGAGCCGGCGTCTGGACGGGCTCGACGGACGGTGGCGCTTCGCGGACTGCGTGCATCGCGTTCCTCCCTGGCTGACCGACGCGGCGGACCCGTGTGCCGCCGCCCCGCCGGTCGCAGGGCCACTCTGCGGTCGCGCCGAGGCGCCCACCACGAAGAGCCACGCAGTTGAGGCACGCAATAGGGGCGCACTTCTGTGAGCCCCGTGGAACGCCGTCGAGCGGTCAGGGGCTCAACTTGGTCTCAACTAGACCGCTACGTGGCGAGTGATCCGGGTGGGCGGCCGAACCCTAGACTCGCGGCGCGTCGGTTGGGCCCACGCGGCACACGAAAGACGGTCGAGCCGCGTTCTCTCGAGTGGTCGTGGGGGGTACGAGTCGCCGTGACGCGCCACACGGCGCGCAATTGATCGCCCGAGCGGGGTTAGCGATGCAGTTGGACAACATACAGGGCAACATCTGGCCGGGCTTCCGGAAGGACCACCAGGCGTTCGTGCTGGTGCGGTTCTCCGAAAAGGAGAGTGGTCGCGCGTGGCTTCGCGGGATGGAGCCCGAGATCGCCTCCGCCGAAGAGGTAGCCGCGTTCAATCGCCTGTTCGGCGCCATTTGGAAGCGGCGGGGCCGCGCGCGCGAGCAAGCGCGGGTGGCGAGCTCGACCTGGGTCAACCTGGCGCTCTCCTGGGAGGGGCTGGGGCTCCTGGCCGCAGAGGATCGCGATGCCTTCTCAGAAGAGTTCAGGGAGCCGTTCCGCTGGGCGGGCGAGGGGGCGGACGGCGGTGGGGTTCACGCACTCGTGTTGCTGGCGGCGGATCGCCGAGAGGACCTCGAGGCCGAGCTTACGCACCAGCGCAAGCGGCTTTCGGATGTTGGGATCGCCGAGATAACGACCTACCGGGGGGCCACGCTGCCAGGCAAGATGCGCGGCCACGAACACTTCGGGTTCCGAGACGGCATCGCGCAGCCGCGGATCGAGGGGGTTCCCGACGATTCGCCGCGAGGAGAACCGGGGGTGAAGCCCGGCGAATTCATCCTCGGCTACGAGAACGAGTCCGGTCAGCGCGCGGCGGACGGGCCGCCCTGGGCGAGCGACGGAAGCTTCCTCGTCTTCTGGCGCTTGCGCCAGCACGTCGCGGTCTTTCGTCGGGCTATGAGGGACCAGGCCGAGAAGCTGAGCGCCGAGCTGACGCGCGAGCAGCTCGCGGCCAAGCTCATGGGGCGCTGGCCGAGCGGCGAGCTGGTCGACGAGCGCATTCAACCAGCTGACCCCCAGCTGCCGAAGGCGCGGGCACCGGTGCCAACTGCCGACGAGTTCCGCGGTGACGCCGTCGGGGCCCGGTTTCCGCTGTGCGCGCACATTCGGAGGGCTAACCCGCGCGACTTGAACGAGCTCAACAAGCACCGCCTCCTGCGACGCGGCATCCCCTACGGCGAGCCCCTGGCTGACGGCCTGCTGGTCGACGATGGCCAGGATCGCGGGCTGCTTTTCCTCGCGTACCAGGCAAGCATCGAGGAACAGTTCGACTTCATCGTCGAGCAGTGGCTGGACGGCGGTGCTGCCGACTTCCCGGGTGGACGGGACGCCATCCTGGGGGACCCGGACAAAGGCGACGTGACCGTCGCCATGAAAGGAGGGAGCATACAGCTGACACTGCCCAGGTTCGTAACGCGGCTCGAACAGGGGTATTTCTTCGCCCCATCGATTAGCGCTCTACGGCAACTGTAGAGTTGCTACACGAAAGGAATAGCCATGAGCTTGCAGGACGGTCAAGAGTCTGGATCAGCCGAGAAGACTCGAAACGGAGATAGCTACCCCGGCAGTGTCATCAAAATGTCCCTAAAAGATCGTAGATTTGGCTCTAGTGAGGGCATCGATCTGTGGGATCTCGTGCTCAGGCAGAACCCTTACGGGCCCGCAAAGGTGGACATGAACAAACATATTGAGGTGGTGGGGCCAGCAAAGAGAAGTCATTCTGGTAGCCCATTTCCAGAAAAGCTGCAGACGATGTCAGAGATGCAGTTCATGGAAGCCCCGCTCTGGATGTTCGGCGACAGGAGCTACCGGATCACCAAAGCGCTGCGGATCACGTACACGTACAAAGAGTCCGACGAAGAAGATGACACCTACGAGGCATCGATCCTCATCGGATTCCAGGGTCCTGGCGGAATGTAATGGCCCCTATCGCCGGAGGGGGCGACCACTAAACGGGAGCGCTGGTGGCCACCTGTCGGCCGTCATCCACGCGGCGGGTTGCCAGGCCGGCTATGCCCCTGGGCCTGGGAAGGACGGCGCCAAGGCGTTCGACGATTCTGTCCGCTTCGGCGAGCATCGCGGCGGAGCGGGCGCGACCGTGCGCGTCTCTCGCCAGATACTCGGCGTAGGCCCTCAACGCGAGGGCGCGCTCATACGGGAGCTCCGCCGCTTCCGCATGCCGAAGGGCGGTCTCGAACGCGGTCGCGGCGGCCGTCCGCGCACGCAGGGCCGCCGCGAGCGCACTCGACGCAAGGTATGCGAGGCAGGTCAGGCGCGGCGAGCCCAGGCGCTCGGACCCAGCGATCGCCTCGGCGGCGTGCGCGCGGGCCAACGATCCGTGGCCGAGGCGCAGGTGCAGGCCGGCCAGCAGCACGTGAGCCTCCACCCTGTGCTCGACAGTCGCCGCTGACTCGAGCGCGGTTTCGGCGAGACGCAACGCCCGCGTGGGTTCGTCGTCTTCGAGCCACAACTCCGCGCCGGCGAGGAGCATCGGCGCGTACTCGAGGCTCTCCGGGATCGCTTGCGCGATCGTCAGTCCAGCCTCGATCTCGGCGTGCGCCGCCCGTGGGTCGCCCATCAGAAGGTGGAGCCTGCCGAGATGCCGACGCGCGAGCACGATCGGCGGTCCGATGTCGATCGCCTTCGCGAGAGTCGTCGCCTCGCCGTACAGAGCGCGCGCCCGGGCCCAGTCGCCCATGGACTGGTGAACGGCGCCGAGCGCCACCGTCGTTTCGACCGTTCCGCCGCTGTCGTGCACGCCGCGGCGGATCTGGAGCGCCCGCTCGAAGCTCCGCAGGGCATCGCGCCACTCCGCGCGCAAGGCATGGATGGTGCCCAGGATCTGGAAGCCATCCGCGGCCCAGCGCTCCTGCCCTTCTGTCTCGAGGGCCACGGCTAACGCGGCCTGCTCGCGCGCCAGTCCGAGCTCGCCCTCCGCCACCAACACCCGACAGAGGTGCTGGAGCTCGTTGACTCCACGCAGCTCGCTGGCCGACTCGCGGTACAAGGTGAGCGCGCGCTCGATTTGTTGCCGCGCGGTCGCCAGTCGGCCGCCGGCGTAGTTCAGGAGCCCGAGGTTCCCACAAGCGGTGGCCAGGTAGACCTTCTCTCCGGCTCGCTCGGCGGCGGACACGGCGAGCTCCGCGTGCCGAAGGCCCTCTGACACGCGCCCCTGCCCCAGGTACCCCCACGCCACGACGCTCTGCGCCCAGAGCTGCGAGCGCGGCTCCCCCTCGCTGGCTTCCCTGCACATCAGGCGACCGAGCGCCAGGACCTTCCTGTACCGGCCCTGGAGATACCACACGAGTGCGACCTTCTGTCGAAGGTAGACGCGGATCAGCGCCGCTTCGGGCCCCTGCGCGCTGGCAAGCTCGGCGAGGCCCGCTTCGCTCTCCGCGAGCACGTCTGGGATCTCGCCGGTGTGCAAGAGCACCGAGGCCGCCATGTTCCGTGCCGCGGCGCGCCGCACGGGATCCTCCGCCAGCGCCAACACCTGCCGAAAGGTGGCGACGCTCTCCGGCCACCGGGCGAGCCCGTGCTCCGCGTAGGCGCGTCCCTCGAGTGCCTCCAGCCGCGTCGCCAGGTCGACCTCCTCGTGGGCGTGCTCGACCAGCTCGCAGGCGCGGGCGAAGTGCGCGAGCGCCTCACGGTGGGACGAGAGCCCGGCTGCGCGGCGGCCGGCCTCCAGGCTGTAACGCAGGGCCTTGGCGCGGATCGGCGCGCTGTGGCCGGCGAGCGAAAAATGGTGCGCGAGCTCGGGCGTCCGGTCGGCCGCCCGCGGTCCCCGCATCCGCTCGAGCAGCTCGCCGATACGGCCGTGGAGCCGCATCCGCTGCGGCGGGCCGATGTCCGCGTAGATCGCCTCGCGCACCAGCGCGTGGGAGAAGACGTAGCAGCTGCCTGCTTCCTGCAGCAGGTGTGCGTCGGTCGCCTCCGCCAGGTCCCCAAGGATGTCGAACTCGTCGCGCGGTGCCAGGGCTGCCAGGAGCAGCTCGTACGGGACCGTCTGTCCGACCACGGCGCAAACTGCCAGCGTCTCGCGGCAGCGCGGGCCGAGTCGTTCGAGGCGCTGGCCGATCAGCGTGCGAGCCGCTGGCGGGATCGCGCGCGCCGGCCCGGCCACCTCGTGCCAGAGGCCGGCCCGGCGGATGAGGCGGCCTTCCTCGCGCAACGTGAGGACGATCTGTTCGAGGAACAGCGGGTTGCCGTCGCTCTGCGCGTACAGCCAGGCGCCGAGCTGCTCGCCCACGGGCCCGCCGAGCAGCGACGCGGCGAGCCGCGTCGTCTCCTCCCGACCCAGCGGCTGGAGCCGCAAGTGCTCGACCCGCGGATCGCGGGCCAGCGCGGCGAGGAGCTGGGCCAGCGGCTGGCCCGGCGAGACCTCGTCGGAGCGGTAGGTCCCGATCAGCACCAGCGGCAGCTCGCGGGCCGTTTGGCCGAGCTGCCGCACCAGGTAGCTGAAGAGCTGGAGGCTCGCCGCGTCGGCCGCGTGCAGGTCCTCCAGGCAGAGCAGCACGGGCCCGCCGAGTGCCAGGCTCCGCAGGAACCCGTGCACCGCCGCGTACAGGCGAAGCCGCTCCGTCTGCGGGTCCGTCGAGGCTCGCTCCGGAAGCCCCAGGTGGTACCGCAGCTCCGGGACGACAACGGCCAGGTCGACCGCGGCCGCACCCAGCGCGGCGCGGAGGCGGTCCGGCGGCCGCGGGAGCAGGTAGCCCGAGAGGGCATCGTGGAACGGGCCGAACAGCACGGCGCCTTCCTGCTCGTAGCCCGCCCCTGCCAGGCAGAGCACCTGCGCATGCTCTGCCCTACGGACCAGCTCCCCGACGAGCGCGCTCTTGCCCGATCCCGCCGGAGCACCCACGAGCACGACCTGGCTTGTCGTCCGGCCCCGACGCAGAGCCTCGGCCACACGCGTCAGCTCGGCCTCGCGGCCGATGAGGACCGGATGCGGAAACTGGAAGGGGCACGGTCGCCGTTCGAGGGCATCGCCTGGTGCCGTGGTGCGCTCGTCGCTGGCATCTGGCGGTCGCGGCGCCACCCGCACGTGGTCTCCTGGTGGGCCGCGGCCCCGGTCGACGGCCTCTTCCAGCCAGGTGGCCTCTTCGTACGACAGGCCGAGCGCGTTGGCCAGCATCCGCACGGTCTCCCGTCGGGGCCTTAGCCGGAGCCCGCGCTCCAGGTCGCTGATGCCCCGCGCGCTCAGGTTCGCCCGTTCGGCGAGCGCCTCCTGCGATAAGCCGGCGGCCAGCCGGAACTGCCTCAGCAGCTCCGCGAAGGTCGACGCCCGCTTGATTGCCATCGTGCGCTCGCCCCAAGGTAAGCGTCCGTGGGCCAGTTGTTAAGGGGTTCGCGCGAGCCTCAACTTTGTCTCAACCTAGCTCCCGGGAACCTCGACTTCGAGCGTGAACCGCCGCGTCGCGCCGGCGGTGTCCTCCCATGGGCGGTGGTGGACCAGCTCGATCGTCGTCCGCCCTGCCCGCTCGGCCCGGAACAGCCAGCGGTGGGTCGCCGGTGCCCCAGGGCCGTCGGCCGGGGCCCCGCGCTGCTCCTCGACCGGCGTTAGCACGTCGGCCCCGTTCTCGACCACGCTCCAACGGTACCCCGTCGTCGGGTTCTCCGGCAGTCGGAGCTCGAGTGTCTCGCCGACTGGGAGGGTCATGCTCTGCCCGCTCGCGTTCTCCTCGGCGGTCACCATGCGCCCACTCCTCATAAAAGATCGATAGGAGCATAGGGCCCAAAAAGAGGCCGCGCCTGCCGTTCATGTAATGCCCCGCGACTACGACGGAGGAAGGCGCGCTATGGGTCTGGGACACGCTTTGCGTCGTTTGGTCGCTCCGCGCCCGGCGAGGGCGCCCGTTCTCCTCAAGAGCTTCGACGAGGCCGTCGCGGCGGCCGGCGGCGTGGTCGGGCGTGCCGACGCCGGATACCAGGTCGTCGCGACCGCGGACGTGGTCGGCAGCCTCGACCGCTGGCGGACGCTGCGCCGCGACTTCCTCCCGCTCGACGGCAGCGTCACGGCCCGCCACCGGCGGGTCGCCGAGGCGATGCGCGAGGGGAAGCCGCTGCCGCCGCTCGAGCTCTACGCCGTGTGCTCGCGCGGTAGCCGCGCGGCCGAGCGGCGGTCGGGCGAGTACTACGTCGTGGACGGCCACCACCGCGTCGCGATGGCGCGGCGGCTCGGGCAGGATTTCCTCGACGCGCACGTCGTGGAGTACCGCGTCGCCGCCACCGACGACCGCCCAGCGGTCGTCGGCTGACTGAGCTCCCAGGCGGTGGGCCGTATACTGCGGCCATCCGCCTGGGAGGGGCTCGATGGCCGAGAAGATCACCGTCCTCAACCCGATGGGCTACCCGCCCAAGGTACAGCCCAAGCCGCTGGCGCCGCGGCTCGACACGCTGAACGGCAAGACCGTCTACCTGGTCGACTGCCGCTTCGACGACTCGGACGTGTTCCTGAAGCAGATGCAGGCCTGGTTCCGGGAGCGGATGCCGTCGGTCGACGCCCGCTTCATCCAGATCCGGAACGTCTACACGAAGGACGACCCCGAGACCTGGGAGGAGATCAAGCGCAACGGGGACGCCGCGATCATCGGGGTAGGCCACTGAAGCACCTGTGCGCCGGCGGTCGCCGTGCACGGGATGACGATCGATCACAGGTACCAGGTTCCGACCGTGGCGGTCCACACCGCCATCTTCGAGCGCGTCACGAAGTCGGTCGCGCGCGTCAACGGCATGCCGCGCATGCGGCAGGTCTACGTGCCGCAGCCGGTGATGGGCAAGACCGCGCAGCAGCTCCGCGACTACATCGAAGGCAACGATCCGGTCACCGGCAGGCCGGTGATGCAGGAGATCCTCGAGGGGCTGACCGCGCCGCTCGAAGAGGAGGCGGCGAAGGGTGTCGGCTTCGACCGATCGACGCCGCGGCTGCTCGAGCCGGATACGGAGGAGAACCTCAACCAGCTCTTCCTGGACCAGAACTGGACCGACAAGCTGCCGATCATCCTGCCGACCGAGGCGCGCGTCGAGGCGATGCTGAAGCACACGCGCCACAAGCCGGAGGAGGTGGTCGGCCACATGCGCCCGACCGCCTTCCGCGAGTACTGGGAGTACACGGTCGAGAAGGTCGCGGTGAACGCGGTGATGGCCGGGTGCAAGCCCGAGTACTTCCCGGTCGTGCTGGCGCTCGCCTCGACCGGCGCGTCGGCGCGCGGCTCGACGACTAGCTCGGCCGCGGCGATGGCGGTCGTGAACGGCCCGATCCGGCACGAGCTCGGCATGAACTGCGGTATCGGCGCGCTCGGGCCGTACAACCACGCCAACGCCACCATCGGGCGAGCCTGGGGGCTGCTCTCGCAGAACGGCCAGGGTGGCTCGACGCCCGGGCTGACCTACCTCGGCTCGCAAGGGAACAACTACGCCTACAACTCGGTCTGCTTCGCCGAAAACGAGGAGCGCAGTCCGTACGTGCCGCTGCACGTCGAAAAGGGCTTCAAGGCGAGCGACAGCGCGGTGAGCGCCTTCGGCGGCTGCCGGACGACGCTCTTCACGCTCGGCCTGCGCGAGAAGCACTGGAAGGAGCACGTGCGGAACATGCTGCGTGGCATGGACCCGCACGAGTCGCCCGTGCTGGTGATCGACCCGATCACGGCGCGCCAGTTCATCGACCGCGGCGGGCTGGACACCCGCGAGAAGCTGATCGAGTGGGTGTACGAGAACGCGGAGATGCCGGCCGGCGAGTACTGGGACTACCAGCTCATCCAGAACTACGTTTACCCGCGGGCGACCTTCGGCGAGGAGCCGTACGCGACGAAGCTGAAGGCGAAAGACGACGAGATGATCAAGATGTTCCGCAAGGACGAGATCAACGTCGTCGTGGTTGGCGGGGAGACGAACGGCTACTGGCGCATCTTCGGCGCCGGCTACAACAAGACGGCGTCGGTGGACGAGTGGCGGTAGCTTGAGCTTGCCGTTCCGAGCGCAGCGTGGAATCTGGGCTGTCGCGCCCCTCGCCGGAGCGCCGCTCAGAACGGCCCGGTCGAGATTCCTCGTCGCTCCGCTCCTCGGAATGACGTAAGTGCCTGATCTCGTCGTCGTGGGCGGCGGGCTGGCCGGGCTCACGGCCGGCCTGTTCGCCGCTCGTCAAGGGCTCGAGACGCTCGTGCTCGAGCCGGCCGTCCCAGGTGGGCAGACGGTCAATCTGGACAAGATCGACGACTTCCCCGGCTTCCTCGACGGCGTCGCAGGGTTCGACCTCGGCCCGACCGTCCAGGAGCAGGCCGCCAACGCCGGGGCGCAGTTCGCGATGGGCGAGGCCGAGGCCCTCCAGCCCGAGGGCGGCGGCTGGGTCGTGGCCGCCGGCGGCGAGCGGTACGCGTCGCGGGCGGTGGTGCTCGCGACCGGCTCGCGGCCCCGGCCGCTCGGCGTGCCGGGCGAGGCGGCGCTGGTGGGCCACGGCGTCAGCCACTGCGCGACCTGCGACGGGCCGCTCTTCGGCGGGAGAGTCGTCGGCGTCGTCGGCGGCGGGTCGTCGGCCTTCCACGAGGCTCTGACGCTGGTCGGCTTCGCCGCGAGGGTGCTGATCCTGGCCGAGGAGGTGACCGCGCAGGCGGTCTACCGGAAGCGGGCGGAGGACGAACAGAGGATCGAGGTGCGGGAAGGGGTGCGCGTCGTGGAGGTGGTCGGCGACGGCACGGTCAGCGGCGTGAAGCTGGCGGGTGGCGAGATGGTCCAGCTCGACGGCCTCTTCGTCTACGTGGGGTCGGATCCGAACGCGGCGCTGGTCGCTCCACTCCTGGAGCTGGACGCCGAGGGGCGGGTCCCGACCGACCGCTGGCTGCGGACGAAGCTGCCGGGACTGCTCGCGGCTGGCGACGTCCGGGCGGACCGCGTCGGCTTCGCGCTGACGGCCGCGGCCGACGGCGCGACCGCGGCCGTCGCGGCGCACCGCTACATCACGACGGGTGAATGGACGTGAAGATCGACTCAGTCAGGACCTTCCTCGTCAACGCCGACGAGGGCGCGAGCGCCGAGCGCCCGCGGGGGCGCAACTGGATCTTCGTGAAGATCGCGACCGACACCGGCATCACCGGCGTCGGCGAGGGCGGCGGCTGGCCCGAGGTCGTGCAGAAGGGGATCGAGGAGGTCGCCTACTTCCTGGTCGGCGAGAACCCGTTCGAGATCGAGCGGCTCTGGCTGCGCGTCTACGACGTGCTGCACGCGCACGGCCTGACCGGCGCCGTGCGCGGCGGCGTCCTCTCGGCGCTCGACATGGCGCTCTGGGACATCAAGGGCAAGGCGCTCGGCGTGCCGGTCTACGAGCTGCTCGGCGGAAAGCTGTGGGACAAGATCCCGGTCTACGGCCACGCCAACACGCCCGAGCAGGCGCAGGAGCTGGTCAGTCGGGGGTTCCGCGCCTTCAAGTGCGCGCCGCGCGAGGACGTCGTGGCGACGCTGCGCGACGTGGTTGGGCCGGAGGTCGAGATCGGCGTCCACGGCCACGGCGAGCTCTCGCCGCCGGCCGCGATCGAGCTCGGCCTCGCGTGCGAGAAGTACCGGCCGGCCTTCTACGAAGAGCCGACCCACCCGGACGACATCGAGGCGTTCGTCAAGGTCGCCCAGAAGGTGAACATCCCGATGGCGATGGGCGAGCGGCTCTTCTCGAAGTGGAGCTTCCGCGACTGGCTCGACCGCAACGTCGTGGACCTGATCCAGCCGGAGATCACGCGCGTCGGCGGGATTCTCGAGGAGAAGAAGGTCGCGATCATGGCCGAGGCGCGCTCGGTGAAGGTCGCCCCGCACGACGGCTCGGCCGGGCCGATCGCCGAGATGGCGAACATCCACGTGATGGCGTCGATCCCGAACATGCGCTTCCTCGAGCACCGTGCGCACGACGTCTCGTGGCGCGGCACCGTCGCGCCGGGGATGCTTCCGGACAGGGACGGCTGCATCGTCGTACCCGACAAGCCCGGCCTGGGTATCGACGTGGACGAGGCCGAGTGCGCCAAGCACCCGCCCAGGCGTGTCGAGGACTACCAGTACCGCTTGAGGACGCCGGACCAGATCCAGCACGACCGCGCTTAAGGCTCCAGGTCGAGCGCGTCGAGGTCGTCGAAGGCGACGTGGCGGAGGACGCGGCGCGCTATCTCTCGTCTTAGGCCGAGGTCGGTGATCCGGCCATAGATGGGGTGCCGGAAGCGCGTCTGGGAGATCGTGCGCAGATGGTGGATCAGCAAGCGGGGGTCCACGAGCAGCCCGCCGGTGCCCGCTGGTAGCAAGACCTCCGACGACAGGGCTGGCCGGCGGGCCGTGGTGAGTGGAACGACGGTCGCACTGCCGGTCGCCTGGTTGAACGGCTCGTTCGACACGACCAGGGCAGGGCGGATCCGGGCTTGCTCCTGGCCGACTGCCGGATCGAACGACGCACGGACGATCGACCAGCGAAGGATCACTTCTCGTCGATCTGCTTCCACGCCTCGACGTCCAACGGCTCGAACTCCCGCTCGATCTGCTCTTGTTCGGCAACGTACTCAGGGTCGGACCAGGCGCGTCGATATTCCTCGTAGAGCTGTCTATCGTGTTCCTCACGCTCGCGCCGCTTCTTGTCGCGGCGCACCAGGCCTTCGATCAGGGCGGTCTGGCTCGGCGCGTCGCCGCCGCGGACGCGCTCGGCCAGGTATTGCACCACGTCCTCGTGCAGCCGAAAAGTCTTGTTTACGGTCGCCATCGCCATCTCTACCCACGTATGTGCATCTCGTATGATGGCTGCGTGCCGCAACGGTCGCGCGACGAGTGGGACGAGGCGGACGCGCGCGGTGAGGCGCGGCCGACGTTCGCCAGGGGTTCGGACGGCGCCTGGCGGGTCGTTGGCCTCGGTCCGGCGCAGCTCGACCGGGCCCGCGAGAAGCTGACCGCCCGGCTGCGCCAGCTCGAGGCCGACCTCGGCGCCATCGCCGAGGCCGAGCGGCCGAAGGACGGCGGGGCGACGCCGCAGTACGGCAAGCGGATCGGCGACCACACGAGCGAAGCGCTCGAGACGCGGCGGAACGCGGCCGCGGCCGACACGCTGCGCCTCCAGCTGGCCGAGGTGCGGCGCGCGCTCGCCAAGGTCGACGAGGGCAGCTACGGCCGCTGCGACGGCTGCGGCGGGCCGGTCGGCGCCGAGCGTCTCGAGGCGCTGCCGTGGGCGGCCGAGTGCGTCGCATGCCGGTCGGGCCACTCCGGGCACGGGCGCATGATCCGTCACCGCTGGCCGTGACCCGAGGTCCTCTTCCCCGGGGGAGGGGACGGCTAGAACACCGGCCCGGTGTTCGCCGGCCCGGCCTCGGTTATCGTTCCGGGCGGAGCGAAGGATCTCGGCCGGCGCGCCGTGTGCCAGCACCCTGGGTCGCCGGGGACGGCGCGCCGCCCGAGGTCCCTCGTCGTCCCTCCTCGGGATGACACCACCGGGGCTGCGTTCTAACGGTTCGCGGCTGGCGTCACCACGACGATCGTGCCGCGCATCTGCGGCAGCTCGCCCTGGTAGGTGTACACGCCCGGATCGGCGAAGACGTAGTCGAGCGTCGCCGTCTCCGGGCGTGACGCACCGCTGGCGCCGGGCTCAGGGGGCGGCCGGCCGTAGATCGTGCCGCTAAGCGCCGGCTCGGAGGCGATCGGGACGCCGCTCTGCGGGTCCGGGTTCGGCGACCACTGCCAGAACGTCCCGTTCGCGTCGCGGTAGGTGCTGCCCGAGATCGTGTGGTCCTTGCGGTCGCCGTTCCGGAACTTGACCGTCGTGCCCTGGACGACGGTGACGCGGTCCGGGCGGAAGCGGTTGCCGAACGCGGTGACGAGCTTGACCGGGTTGACGACGGGCGTCGGCGTGGCTGGTGGCGGTGGGGCGCCGCCTCCGCTGTTGTTCCCCGAGCCGCCCTGCGTATCGGTGGAGTCGACGACGATCGTCCCGGCCATGTTGGCGTGGATCGCGCAGTGGTAGCTGTAGGTGCCCGCCTGGGTGAACGTGAATGTGAAGTACGAGTCGGGGCCCGGTTCCGGGCGCTTCGCGCCCGGGTACGCCGGGTCGGGCCGCGGCGCGAGCGGGCCGGAGTCCATCAGCACGGGCGCCTCCGGCAGCGGCGAGGTCGAACCGGGCGATAGTGGGCCGAAGCGGAAGAGCTGGTTCGTCTTGTCGTGGAAGAGCGTGCCGGTCACGGTGTGCTTGACGCGGTCGCCGTTGCGCCACTGAACCGTCGAGCCGACCGTGACGCGAACCACACTCGGGGTGAAGCGGCGGCCGAAGATGTCGATACGCCGCACGGTCGGGGTCGGCACCACAGCGACCGTCACGCTCCCGGTCGAGCCACCGGTCGTGGTCGGCGTCGGGACGGGCGTGAGGTCGTACGGCGCGGGGCGGCGCTCGCAGGCGAGGCCGTCGCCGTCGCCGTCGAGGTGCTGTGGGTCGGTTGGGTGCTGCCGCAGGTACGTCTGGGCCGCCTTCTGCGAGGCGAAGCCCGCGCAGTTGACGCCAAGCACCTCGGTCGCGGTGGCGGTCGGCGACGGTCCGGCCGCGATGACCTCACCCTGGGGCAGGCTGCCGAGCACGAGCGTGAGGGCGAGGACGACGCCGATCGCCCCGCCGAGCCGCCTGCCCACCGCGTCCGTGCCTCCGACCCCGCCCGCGTCTTGCGGGCGGCTTGATTGTAGGGGGTACCCTTACTGACGAACGTGTCAATTCCGTGACCATGTCACGGATAGTCACTCCCGAGAATCGGCAGTCGGTTTGGTCTCTTCAGGGTCTGCGACGAGCTCCGCTCGGTGGGTGCTTACTCGCCAAGCTGGTCGTTGCGGAACCAGGCGCGCACCGCCCCGTCGAAGTCGGATGCGCAACAGCACTGGGCGTGGCCCTCCTCCGCGCAGCAGCACCAGATGCCGTCGCGCGGGTGGTGGCAGACGAGCACCACCCCGTCGACTTCGACCCGTCGAACCTTCGGCTCCAACCGAGCATCGTTCTGCGACACGCCGCACCTCCGCGGGCTTCCTTCCTCCCGATGGTAGACCCGCGTCAGTCGAGGTGGAAAACCTCCTCGAGCTGAACCATCGCCTGGTCTGGGCGGCGACCCGGCTCGATCTCGAAGAACGGCGCCATCTCTCGCTGCCAGCGCTCGTTCACCTCGCGCTCGGCCATGCGGGCGCGGGCGGCGTCGAAGTCGTCGGTTTCCAGGTAGCCGAAGAGGAGGCCGTCGTCGCGCATGAACAGCGAGTAGTTGTGCCAGCCGGTCTCGCGCAACGCCCGCAGCATCTCCGGCCAGACCGCTTCGTGCCGCCGCTTGTACTCCGGAATCATCTCTTGCTTGACCTTGAAGCAGAACCCAACGCGCATTTGAAGTAACCTCATCCCCGGTGTAGGAGGAGAAGAATGATCTCACGACGCCGAGTCCTGGTGGGTGGACTAGCTACCGTGCTGCTCGCCGCCTGCGGCGGCGCCGCCAGCCCCACGGCCGCGCCGACCACGGCGCCGAGCAAGCCGCCTGAGAAGCCGACCAGCGCTCCCGCCGCGACGCCGGTCTCGAGCGCCGCCAGCCCAGCCGCGACCGGCGCCGCGGCGGCCGCGACGAAGCCCGCGGCCGCGACCGCCGCCGCGACGCCCGCCGCCGGCGCGACGTCGACGGGCGCCAGCGCGACCAGCACGGCCGCGACGCCAGCCGCCAAGCCGGCCGGCTCGCCGGCCGCCGCCACGTCCGCCGGCGGCAGCGCCAAGATCGGCGCTGCGCTTTCGATCACGAAGGACGCCGCCGTCTACGGCGCGACGCAGAAGAACGGCATCCAGCTCGCCCAGGACGAGCTCAACGAGGCGAACGCGGCTGGTGTCAAGCTCGACGTCCTGATCGAGGACGACGCCTCGGACAAGACACAGGGCATCAACGTCTTCAACAAGTTCATCAACCAGGACAAGGTGCTGGCGATCATCGGGCCGACGCTCTCGAACACCGCTCAGGCCACCGACCCGATCGCGCAGCAGGCGCAGGTCCCGGTGCTCGGCGTCTCGAACACCGCCGGCGGCATCACCTCGATCGGCAACTACATCTTCCGCGACTCGCTGACCGAGGCGCAGGTCATCCCGCAGACGATCAAAGCGGTCAAGACGAAGCTGAACATCGCCAAGGCCGCGATCATCTACGGCAACGACGACGCCTTCACCAAGGCCGGCTACGACGAGTTCAAGAAGGCGCTCCAGGCGAACGGCATCCAGATCACAAGCGAGCAGACGTTCGCCAAGGGCGACAAGGACTTCTCGGCCCAGCTCACCCAGATCAAGGGCACCAACCCGGACGCGATCGTCGTCTCGGCGCTCGCCGAGGAAGGCACCGGCATCTTGCAGCAGGGCCGCCGGCTTGGTATCGACCCGAAAGTGCCGTTCGTCGGCGGCAACGGGCTGAACTCGCCGGCCGTGATCAAGAACGCGGGCGGCGCGGCCGAGGGCACGATCGTCGGCGCGGCCTGGAACGCGGCCAGCCCGAATCCGAAGAGCCAGGACTTCATCAAGAAGTACACGGCCAAGTACAACAGCGCGCCGGACCAGTTCGCGGCGCAGGCCTACGCCGGGATGTACATCCTGGCCGAGGGGATCAAGCGCGCCGGCGCGCCCGATCGGGCGAAACTGCGCGACGCGCTGGCCACGATCAAGGACTTCGACACGGTGCTCGGCAAGTTCTCGTTCACGGCCGACCGCGACGCCGACCACCCGGCGATCATCCAGATCGTCAAAGGCGACCACTTCGAGGTGTTCGCGTAGCGAGGGCGCGCGTTCGCGTAAGCTAACGCGCGCCGTGCTGCAGCAGCTCGTCAACGGGCTCTTCCTCGGCTCCGTTTACGCGCTGTTCGCGCTCGGGTACACGCTGATCTTCGGCGTGCTCGACATCCTGAACCTCGCCCACCAGGCGGTGTTCATGCTCGGCGCGTTCGTCGCGCTGACGCTGGTGCTGACGCTCGGCGTCAACGTGTTCGTCGGCCTTTTGGTGGCGATGATCGTGTGCGGGCTTCTCGGCATCCTGCTCGACCGCGTCGCGTTCGCACCGCTGCGCCGCCGGCCGGACACGCACTTCTCGGCGCTCATCTCGTCGATCGCGATGGCGATCGTCTTCGAGTCGATCGCGCTCCAGCTCTACGGCGCGCGTGTGAGCCGCTTCCCGGTCGGATCGTTCCCGGAGAGCGCGATCCAGGTCGGGCCCGTCAGCGTCTCGGCGATCCAGGTCACGATCCTGGTTGTGTCGGTCGCGCTGATGGTCGGCCTCACGTTCCTGATCAACCGGACGAAGCTCGGCCTGGGCGTGCGGGCGGTGGCCGAGAGCCCGCGCGCCGCGCGCCTGCTGGGCGTGGACGTCGAATGGGTGATCGCCGAGAGCTTCTTCATCTCCTCGGCGCTCGGCGGCGCGGCCGGCGTGCTGTTCGGGCTCGCGTTCAACTCGATCTCGCCGGACATGGGGCATTCGATCGAGCTGAAGGGACTGTCGGTAATCGTGGTCGGGGGCATGGGCTCGATCCCGGGCGCCGTGGTCGGCGGCTTCGCGCTGGGGCTGATCGAGGTGCTCAGCGTGGCGATCACCGGGCAGTCGTCGATGCGCGACGCGATCGCGTTCGCGTGTTTGTTCTTGATGTTGATCGTGCGGCCGACCGGGCTGCTCGGCGTGCGGCAAGCCCGCGCCGGATGAGCAAGGAAGCCCTCACCCCCTGGCCCCCTCTCCCGCGAAACGGGCGAGGGGGAAGGTGTGGTTTCGGGGGTGGCACCCCCGAGCCCCCGCGCGGGCGCTGCCCTGCACCCGCCGGGGCTCCGCCCCAGACCCCGTCCCTCGCCCACCTTCCGCCATGACGTTCGCCGACCTGTGGGCGACCTACGGATCGCTCGTCTCGTTCGTCGGCATCAACGCGATCCTGGCGCTGTCGATCTACGTGCCGCTGTCGGCCGGGCTGCTGTCGGTCGGGACGGCCGGGTTCATGAGCATCGGCGCGTTCACCGCGACGCTGCTGACGATGCAGGCGCGGGCGCCGTACGCCGTCGCCGTCGCGGCCGGCGGTGTGACGGCCGCGATCGCCGGCCTGGTCCTCGGCGTGCCTGTGCTGCGGCTGCGCGGCGTCTACCTGGCGATCGCGACGATCGGCTTCGGCGAGATCGTCCGCATCGTGTTCCTGAACGTGCCGTTCACCGGCGGCGCGCTGGGCATCAACGGCATCCCGAGGATCACCGAGTGGTGGCACATCGCGATCGTGCTGCTCGCCCTCGTCTACCTCTTCGCGCGGATGCCAGGCTCGAAGATGGGGGTGGCGCTGGCGGCGATCCGCGAGGACGAGGTCGCCGCCCGGGCAAGCGGCGTCGAGGTGACGCGCTACAAGACGGTCGCGTTCGTGCTCGGCGCCGCGATCGCCGGCGTCGCCGGCGGGCTCTCGGCCCACCTCACCTTCTTCATTTCGCCCAACGACTTCTCCTTCGCGCTCGCGGTCAACACGCTCGTCTACGCCGTCGTCGGCGGCACGGCCGCCTTCGTCGGCCCCATCCTCGGCGCGGCGATCATCACGCTGCTCCCCGAGCTGCTGCGGGTCACCGGCATCACGGCGGGCGCGATCCGCTTCGGCGTCAACGGTCTGATCCTGCTGCTGGTCATCCTCTTCTTGCCGAACGGGCTACTGACGGTCTTCACCGGCCGCCGCAGGCTGGCCCCGGCGTGAGAGACGACGCCACGGAGAAAGGGGAAGCCTGGGAGGGGACCTACCCCGCGCTTCCCCTTCTCTCCGTCGACGGGCTCACCCGCCACTTCGGCGGCGTGCGGGCGCTGCAGGACGTGTCGCTCGTCGTGCAGCCCGGCCACATCTTCGGCCTGATCGGCCCCAATGGCGCCGGCAAGACGACGCTGCTGAACCTGCTCTCGGGCTTCCTGGCGCCGACCGCCGGGACGATCACCTTCCAGGGCACGCGGGTGGACGGCCGGCCGCCCGAGGAGATCGCGCGCATGGGGATGCGCCGCACGTTCCAGAACGTCCGGCTGTTCGGCGGGATGACGCTGCTCGAGAACGTGATGGTCGGCGAGCACACGCGCCGCCGGCTCGGGCTGCCGCAGCGCCTCCTGGTTTCACCGGCCGAGCGGCGGGAGTGCGACGCGGTGCGGGCGCGGGCCGAGGCGCTGCTGGCACGCGTTGGTCTGGGCGGGCTCGGGCACCGGCGCGCCGACGGACTGGCCTACGGCCAGCGGCGGCGGCTCGAGATCGCCCGGGCGCTGGCCGGCGAGCCGTCGCTGCTGCTGCTCGACGAGCCGGTTGCCGGCGTCGGCGGCGGCGAGGTGGACGAGATGGCCGCGCTGCTGCGCCAGCTCGTCGCCGAGGGCCAGACGATCGTGCTGATCGAGCACAACGTGCGCTTCGTGATGGGGCTTTGCGACCGCGTCGCGGTGCTCAACTTCGGCCGCAAGATCGCCGAGGGCACGCCGGCCGAGGTGTCGGCCGACGTGGGCGTGATCGAGGCCTACCTGGGACGCGACGAGTGAGCGAAGGGCTGGTCGTCGCGGGGCTGAGCGTCGCCTACGGAGGCGTCCTCGCGGTCGACCGCGTTTCGCTGGAGGTGCGGCCGGGCCAGGTCGTCGCGCTGATCGGCGCGAACGGCGCCGGGAAGAGCTCGACGTTGAACGCCATCTCGGGCGTCGTCCGGCCGCGCGGCGGCTCGATCCACTGGGGCGGACGCGAGCTGGTCGGTCTGCCGCCGCACCGGATCGTCGAGGCCGGCGTCGTCCAGGTACCGGAGGGCCGGGCGATCCTGGCGCGGCTGACGGTGCGCGAGAACCTGCTGCTCGGCGGCTACCGCCGGCGCGACGCGGCGGCGCTCGCCGCCGACGTCGATGCGCAGATGACCCGCTTCCCGATCCTGCGCGAGCGCGCCGACGCACTGGCCGGCACGCTTTCGGGCGGCGAGCAGCAGATGCTGGCGCTGGCGCGCGGGCTCGTCGCGCGGCCGCGGCTGCTGATGCTCGACGAGCCGTCGATGGGGCTGGCGCCGCAGATCGTGCGCGACATCTTCCGGGTGATCGGCGAGCTCCGCGCCGAGGGCCGGACGATCCTGCTGGTCGAGCAGAACGCGCGGCAGGCGCTCGCGCTAGCCGACTTCGCCTACGTCATGCAGACCGGCCGGGTCGTCATGGGCGGAACGGGCGAGGAGCTGCTGCGCGACCCGCGGGTACAGGCCGCCTACCTCGGCGGCACCGTGCCTACGTCCGGTTCGACACCAGTGTGAAGCCGAGCTGGACGGCGCGGACGAAGACGATCGTGCGCGCCTGACCCGGCCGCCACCACGTCTGGCCGTCGAACCACGGCGCGGGGAACGTCGTCTGGCCGACCGTGATCCCGGCTTCGCCGAGGATGCGGCGGGCGGCGACCAGGCTGCGTCGACTGCCGGGACCGTCGGCGTAGAAGAGCACGCGGCGCCAGCCCCGCTGCTGCGCGGCGCCCCGCACCGCCTCGAGCTCTTCGTAGATGTCGTCGCCCTGGTAGATCTCGACGATCGAGCCGGCCGGGACGCCCTGCTCGACGAGCTGCTCGTAGCGGGGGCTGTGCGCGGGCATCACCAGGTTGTCGGGCGTGAACGGGACGCCGAAGATGGCGACCTGCTGTACCCGGCCACCGCGCCACAGCCGCGCGGCCTGGCGGACCGCCTCGTTGCTCTCCCCCGACGCCTTGAGCACGACGACGTCGGGGTCGGCGATCGGCTGGTCCTCGTCGAGCAGCGCCGGCACCCGCGGGAGCCAGCTCGGCGCCGTGACCCAGGCGGCCAGCGGCACGACGACCGCGAGGAGGAGGACGAACGCGCCGAGGCTGTACGCGAGGCGCCGCGGCACACAGTAGTAGTCGCGCGCAGCGGACCCCATGGTGGCCAGTCTAATGCCCGCCGTAGTTCGAGGGTGGCGAGTGGTCTCGGTCGTGGCGGCCTTGCCTGCTGTCGGCGGTCGACGAAGCGCCGAGATCCCTCGCCGCGTCGCTCCTCGGGACGACGGTGCGCGGAGATGCTCCTCGGACCGACGAGGGAGGTAGCATGCTCGTATGGACGACGACACGGTCGCCCGCCACGCCGAGCGGATCGTCGAGGCAATCGCCCGGCGCTCGGAGCAGGACCCGGGCATGACGCTCGACCAGGTCCAGCAGCTCCTGATCCGCCGCGTCCGCGACGAGGCGGAGGCGCTCGGCATCCGGCCGCGGATGCTGATGGGCGCGGTCTGGCGCGCATGGGAGCGGCGCGAGCGACCGCCGCTGCTTGGGCCGACCGAGACACGGCGCGTGCTCGAGCGCCTCGCCGAGCGCGGGCTGCTCGTCCTGAAGGAGCGGCCCGGCGGCGAGCCGGCCGTGCTGTGGTGCGGCCTGTCCGGCGAGCAGCTCCGCGAGCGGCTCGCGGCGATGGACCCGCCGCTCGACCACGAGGAGCGGCTCTTCCTCGAAGGAATCCGACGGCACCTGGAGGCTCGCGCCCAGGGCGCCTGGTTCAGCTGGGACGTCACCCGCGGGAGCACGCCATGACCCGGATCGCCTGGCGGCCCTCGCCGACGCACCTGGAGCGCAGCCGCTTGCTCCGCCTCGTCCGCGCCCTCGGCTGCCGCGACCTCGACGATTTGAATCGCCGCGCCGCCGACGATCCCGGCTGGTACTGGCAGGCGGTCGAGCGCGACCTCGGCGTGCGGTGGGCCAGACCCTACGAACGGGCGCTCGACCTGAGCGAGGGCAAGCCGTTCGCCCGCTTCTACGTCGGCGGTCGCATGAACCACGTCGCGAGCGCCGTCGACGCGCAGGCCGAATCCCGGCCGGGCGCGACCGCCGTGCTCTGGGAAGGCGAGGAGGGCACGACGGGTAGCTGGAGCTACCGACGGCTCCGGGACGAGGTCGGGCGCGCCGCGAACGCGCTGCGCGCGCTCGGCGTCGGCCAGGGCGACCGCGTCGGCATCTTCATGCCGCTCACGCCCGAGTGCGCGGTCGCGACGCTGGCGTGCTCGCGCGTCGGCGCGATCTTCACGCCGATTTTCTCGGGCTACGGCGCCGAGGCGGTCGCGACGCGGCTCGAAGACGCCGGCGCCAAGCTGCTGATCACCGCCGACGGCTTCTACCGGCGCGGCAAGGTCGTCGAGATGAAGCGCGTCGCCGACGAGGCCGCGGCTCGGTCGGCCGTCGGCACGATGCTCGTCCTGCGGCGGACCGGCACGCCGGTCGAGTGGCGCACCGGGCGCGACGTCTGGTGGCATGAGCTGGTGCCGGGGCAGTCGCCCAGCGCGCCGCTGGCCGACACGGCGGCCGACGACCCGTACATGCTGATCTACACCTCGGGCACGACTGGTCGGCCGAAAGGCGCGGTGCACGTCCACGCCGGTTTCCCGCTCAAGGCGGCGCACGACCTCGCCTACGCCTTCGACGTGCAGGCCGACGACCGGGTCTTCTGGTACTCGGACCTCGGCTGGATGATGGGGCCGTGGCTGATCGCGGGGGTGCTGCTGCTCGGCGGAGCGATCGTGTTGTACGACGGCGCGCTCGACTGGCCGGAGCCGGATCGCGTCTGGTCGATCGTCGAGCGGCAAGGCGCGACGCTGCTGGGCATCGCGCCGACGGCGGTGCGGGCGATGATGCGGCTGCCGCTCGAGCTGGTGCGCAAGCACCCGATGCCGACGCTGCGCGTGCTCGGCTCGACCGGCGAGCCGTGGAACGAGGACCCGTGGTGGTGGTACTTCCGCGAGGTCGGCCGCGAGCGCTGCCCGGTCGTCAACTACTCGGGCGGCACGGAGATCGGCGGCGGGATCGTCTCGGGGCTGACGATCGCGCCGAGTGCGCCCTGCGCCTTCAACGGCCCGACGCCGGGGATGGCGGCCGACGTCGTCGACGCCGACGGCCGGCCGGTGCGCGGCGAGGTGGGCGAGCTCGTCGTGCGGCAGCCGTGGGTGGGGATGACGCGCGGCTTCTGGAACGACCGGCAGCGGTACCTCGATACGTACTGGTCGCGGTGGCCCGACGTGTGGGTGCACGGCGACTGGGCGCGGATCGACGAGGAGGGCTTCTGGTACATCCATGGACGCTCGGACGACACGATCAAGGTCGCCGGCAAACGCGTCGGGCCGGCCGAGGTCGAGTCGGCCGCGGTCGGCCACCCGGCGGTCGCCGAGGCCGCCGCGGTCGGCGTGCCGGACGAGCTGAAGGGGGAGGCGCTGGTCGTCTACGTCGTCCCACGGGCCGGCGTCGAGCCGTCGGACGAAGTGCGCCGCGAGATCTCCGAGCGGGTGGTCGCGGTGCTCGGCCCCACCCTCCGGCCGGCCGCGGTGCGCTTCGCCGCCGAGCTGCCGAAGACGCGCAACGCCAAGGTGCTCCGGCGCGTCGTCCGCGGCGCCCACCTCGGCGAGCAGAACCTCGGCGACCTGTCGGCGCTCGAAAACGCGAGCGCGGTCGACGCGATCCGCCGTGCGGTATGAGTCGCGCGTGGCGGCGGCCTCGTCGCCGTCGCGGGCGCGCTAGACGTCGACGCGATCCGCCGTGCGGTGAGTCGCGCGTGGTACAGGCAATCGAGCTTGACGGCGCGGCCAGCCGCCGGCGCGAGGTGTACCGACGTTAGGGACTCCCCCGATAGCTCGCGGTCCCACCAGCTCCTAGCATCCGGTCAAGGTGCGTGCGGCCGCGGCGGACTCGGGAGCGGTGCGGACGCTGCCGGCGTTCAAGCCGCGGCGGGAGACGCCGCCCCGGCTGCTGAGCTTCGCGGACCAACTGGGCGGCCGGCTGCGGCGGGACGGGACCGGCTCCGGCGTGGACAAGGCGGGTGCGAGCGGAGCGATGGCGGCGCTCGACCCGGCCGACCTGACCGGCGCCGGCCTCAACCCGCCGCTCACGCCGGAGCGGCGCGAGCTGCTCGACCGGGCGAAGAGCCTGCTCGGCATCCCCTACGTCTGGGGGGGCGACAGCCCGCGGGGGCTCGACTGCTCCGCTTTCGTGAGCCGGGTCTGGGGCGTGCCGCGGCAGACGACCGACACGCTCGGCAAGGTCGCCGACCCGATCACGAAGGACGAGCTCCAGGCCGGCGACGCGATGAACCTGCCGACTTGGAAAGACCCGGAGCGCTTCGGCCACGTGCGCCTCTTCGACCGCTGGGCCGACCAGAACAAGACGAAAATGTGGGTCTACGAGGAGACCGAGGACGGCATCGGCAAGGCCGTCCACCGGGTCGTCGACTACGACCCGCGGTACGAGCCGATGCGGCTCAGGGAGCTCGAGTAGCTACACTCGCGGGTGGATGGAACTTGCCGGGCGGGTCGAGCAGCTGGAGGGCGTCGCCGGGGCGCTGGCCGGTCAGGTGATCGTGCTGCTGGCGCAGAACCGGGCGCTGCAGCAGATCCTGATCGAGAAGGGCGTGGCGAGCGCGAGCGACGTGCGCGAGCTCACGCTGCGCACGCTGGAGTCGGAGCTGGACGACCTCGCGGACCAGATCTTGCCCGCCGAGCTGAGCGCGCCCGTCAAAGGGAACCTCAGGGAGGCGATACGGGCAGCCAGGAACGAGTGACACCGTCGGTGGGGTGCGGTGCGCGCCTTCGGGCGCGGACCATGGGCCGAGCGGGATGAAGAACGTCCGCGAGATCTACCGCGAGCTGGGCGAGCACGCGTTCTACGAGCTGACCGCGAGGTTCTACGAGGGCGTCGCGGGCGACCCGGTGCTGAGACCGCTCTACCCGGAGGAGGACCTCCGGCCGGCGCGGCGGCGGCTCGCGCTCTTTCTGATCCAGTTCTTCGGCGGCCCGGCCACGTACAGCGAGGAGCGCGGCCACCCGCGGCTGCGGGCCCGCCACATGGCGTTCCCGATCGGACTGAAGGAGCGCGACGCCTGGCTGACGCACATGGACAAGGCGCTCGGCAGCCTGCCGGCGGGCGAGGAGACGAAAGAGGCGATGCGCCGCTACTTCCGCGACGCCGCCACTTTCCTCATGAACCAGAACATGCTCGGCGCTGCTGGGGGTGCGCAGAAGGCACCCCCACGCTCCCGGGACGCTACGCCGTAGCGGCGGCCTCGGTCCGGCGGCGCGGCTCGGCTTCGAGGTCGATGAGGCCCTTGCGGATCGCGTACTTGATGAGGTCGGCGCTGCCGCGCAGGCCGAGCTTGCGGCAGATGTTCGCCTTGTGCGCCTCGACCGTCTTGACCGAAAGCACCAACCGACGGGCGATCTCCGAGTTGCCGACCCCCTCGGCCGCGAGCTGCAGCACCTCGCGCTCGCGCACGGAGAGCTGGTCGCGGGGGCGCCGCGGCTCCTCGACGCGGCCGCCGCGGCTGACGTAACTGCGGACCAGCCGCTCCTCGATCTCGGGGGAGAGGTAGGAGCCGCCGCTGGCGGCGACCTTGACGGCCGTCGTGAGCTCGCCGACGTCGGCGTCCTTGAGCAGCACGCCCGAGGCGCCAGCGCGCAGCATCTCCATCACCATGTCCTCGTCGGCCCCGAGCGTCAGCAGGAGCACGCGGGCGTTCCTCACCCGGCGCTTGATCATCTGGGTGGCCTCGACGCCCGAGACGACTGGGAGCTGCGCGTCCATCACGACGACGTCTGGCCGGGTGCGCTCGGTCAGGTCGACCGCCTCTTTGCCGTCGGTCGCCTCGACGATGGCGCCGATCTCGGGCTGCGCGGCCAGGACCGTGCGCAGCGCCTGGCGCAGCAGCGTGTGGCGGTAAGCGAGCAGGACGTTCGTTCGGTTCACGGCGGCCTCCTCCGCCGACGGGCAGGCAGGCATCGTGCCTATCATTCTAGCGGCCGCGTACGATTCGGTTACGACTTGGTTGAGAATCGGGAGCGCCCCTAGGGCGCTCCCTCAGCTCGCTAATCGGAGAGCTTGACCGGTAGGCCCGTCCGACCGGACTCGTAGATCCCCTGGATCACCGCGACCACCCGGCGGCCGTCCAGCCCTGTCACCGCCGGCTCGCGCTTCTCGCGGAACGCCTGGATGACGTCGCGGAGCTGGTAGGCGTGGTAGTTGGGCAGCTCGCCGGACCCGTAGTCGATCGCCTCCTCCTGGGTCATGCCGCGCTCGCCGGGGATCGTCCAGATGTCGTTCGAGCCGACGTCGCTCGGCCCGCTCCTGATCTTCCGCCTTTCCGGCGGGATTTCCCAGCAGTCGAGGCTGACGGTCGGGCCGGTGTCGCCGACCAGCGTGACGCCGTGGATGCGGCGCGGCGGGTTCATCGAGACGGTGCCCTTGATGATGCCGAGGCCGCCCGATTTGAGCTTCAGGATCGTGACGGCGTTGTCCTCGACCTCGACGTACGGGTGGTTGACGTTCGCCCAGTAGGCCTTCAGCTCGACCGCCGGCCCGGCGTACCAGAGAAGGAAGTCCACGTTGTGGGGCGATTGGTTGGTCATGACGCCGCCGCCCTCGGTGTCCCACCGACCGCGCCAGGCGCCCCGCTTGTAGTAGGCCTCGTCGCGCCACATCTCGCAGTACGACTCGCCCATGACGATCTTGCCGCCGAGCTTGCCGTCGTCGATCGCCTTGCGGAGCTTTTGCGCCGCGGGGAACCACCGCCGCTGCGACATCGACGAGAGCAGCGTGCCGTATTTCGCCGATGCCTCGAGCACCTTGTCGGCGTCGGCGAGCGTGTTGGTCATCGGCTTCTCCACGACGCCGCCGATCCCCCGCTCGGCCGCCATGATCAGCGGTTCGTGGTGCTGTGGGTGCGGCGTGCAGACGCAGACGATGTCGAGCCCACCGCGGTCGAGCATCGTCTTGGCCGAGGTGAAGTGGTTCTCGACCTCCCAGCGGTTGGCGAAGTCCTCGGCCCGGGCCGGGTCGATGTCGCAGCAGGAGACGATCTCGGCGTCGTCGGCCAGCGCCTTCAGCCCGGTCGCGTGGGCGTTGGCGATACCGCCGGTCCCGATGATCCCGAACCTGACCTTGGAAGCCATCGTGCGCTCCTTCGCTATTGGTCAGCTGTCAGCTATCGCCCCCGGTCCGTCCCGACCCGGTCGGCGGAGGAGTGGGGCGCCGACCGCCAAGCGCTGATTGCTGGCCGCTCGTCACGCCTTGGGTGCGTCGGCGGAGCTCAGCAGCTCCTGGACGCGCTTGTCGCGCAGCTCGTCTTCGGCGTGGTCGGCCGCTTCCCCCTCGCCGGGGACGTCCGGCGTCGGGTCGGCCACGCGCAGCAGCTCGCGCAGCACGGCCGGCTGCCACTGCGTGCGCGCCCGGCTGCCGGCCGGGGCGACCAGCGCCTCCTCGACGAAATGGCCGGTCATGTCGATCTCGACGGCGTCGAACTGCTTGTTCGACGCCATCTGAATGAATTGGTCGCGGCGCTTGGCCGCGTTGGCCACGTCGGACGAACGGCGCGTGAAGGGGACCTTCGGGCCCTTGCCGACGAGCCGCAGGATAACCGGGGCGCCGAATCGCTCGGTCGAGCAGATCAGGCGGACCTCCTTGTCGCCGAGGCCAAGCCTGGCCGCCCAGGCGTCGGCCCATTGCTGCCAAGAATCGGGGATATACGGCTTTTCGTAGTCCATACGGGCGCGGATTCTATCGTTTCGACCCGCGCTGTGTGCCTGGAGGCGCACACCGCACCCCGCCGGGGGCGTAACCTAGCCCGGTGCTCCTCGGGAAGCGTCGGCGCGCACCTCCATCCGTCGAGGACCGCAACGTTCGGTTCCTCGTCGCCCAGACGGCGTGCTCGGGTCTGGTCCAGGGCGGGATCACCACCTTCCTCCCGGTCTTCCTGGCGCGGCTCGGCGCAGGGGCGCTGACTGTCTCGGCGCTCAACTCGGGCCTGGCGCTCGCGACGATCGGGATGGCGCTGCCGGCGGGCCCGATGGTCGAGCGGCAGCGGCGGCTGGTCGGCTGGAGCGCCCGCTACTACTACGCGATCCGCGTCACGTTCGTGCTGATCGCGCTGGCGGCGTTCCTGCCGTCGCCGTGGGCGGCCTACGTGTCGGTCGCGCTCTGGGCGGCCTCTGGCATCCCGTCGGCGATCGCCAACAACGCCTGGTACGGCGTCCTGGCCGAGGCGGTGTCGCCGCGCCGCCGCCCGGTCGTCAACGGCGCGCGCTGGGCGCTGCTCGGCTTCGTCTCGGCGCTCTGCGTCGCCCTGTTCGGGCGGACGCTCGACCTCCTGCCGTTTCCGCTCGGCTACCAGCTCGTCTTCATGGTGTCGGCGGTCGGCGGCGCGGTCGGCATCTGGTTCTACTCGCGGATCGAGATCCCGGACCGCGAACCCCGTCCGCCCGGGGCGGCGCAGGGGTGGCGCGCGCGGCTGGCCGCGATCGTCGGGCCGCTGCGCGAGGGGGGTGAGTTCCTGCACTACACCATCGGGACGTCAGTGCTGCGGCTCGGGCTGAACTTGCCGATCGGGCTCTACTCGCTGTTCTGGGTGAACGAGCTGCAGGCGTCGGACACGTGGATCGGCCTGCGGTCCACGGTCGGGAACGTCGCGCTGACGGGCGGCTACTACGCGTGGGGTCGGCTCGCCGGGCGGCTGGGCCACCGGCGGACGCTCGGCTTCGCCGCCGGCGGACTGGCGCTCTACCCGGCGCTGACCGCCGCCTCGCCGAGCGTCGAATGGTTGCTGCCGGCCGCGTTCATCTGGGGGCTGTTCGCCTCGGGGATCGACATGAGCCTCTTCGAGGGGCTGCTCGAGGTCTGCCCGACGGACCGGCGCGCCGAGTTCGTGGCAGTGAACACGTTCGTGGCCAACGCCATCGTCTTCGTCGCGCCGATCCTCGGCGCGTCTCTGGCCGATCTGTTCGGCATCCGACCGGTCCTGTACCTCGCGGCCGCTCTGCACCTGGCCGCGGTCGCTTCTGTCGCCTACCTGGCCCGGGGTGCTCCGCGTCACGCGGTCGCCGGGTAGACTGCGGCCCATGAACGCACCCAGGATTACGAAGATTCGCGTCCACCAGTTCCAGTACGAGGTCCACGACCTCGGCGTCGACTACAACGGCTTCAACGCCGTCTACGAGCCGGGCGCGAAGCGCAAGGCCGGCGGCTACGTCGTCGCGGTCGAGACGGACGCCGGCGTGACCGGCGAGTACCACGGCGGCGACGGCCCGTCGATGGCGCAAATAGCATCGTTCGCCCACTACCTGATCGGCCGCAACGCGCTCGAGCGCGAGCTGATCCACCAGGATCTGAAGCGCGCCAACCGCAAGAACGACCGGTTCGGCATGGGCCCGATCGATTGCGCGCTGTGGGACCTGGCCGGCAAGTTTTACGGCGCGTCGGTCTCGCAGCTCCTCGGCGGGTGGAAGACGAGCGTCCCGTGCTACGCGTCGACCTACCACGGCGACCACCAGCCGGGCGGCCTGTCGTCGCCACAGGCGTTCGCCGACTTCGCGCTCGAGTGCCGCGAGATCGGCTACCCGGCGATGAAGATCCATCCGTGGGGCAACCCCGACGTCGAACAGGAGGTCGCCAACGTCCTGGCGGCGCGCAGGGCGGTCGGCGACGGCTTCGACCTGATGCTCGACCCGGCCTGCGAGTACAACACGTTCGCCGACACGCTGAAGGTCGGCCGCGCGTGCGACGAGGCCGGCTTCCTCTGGCTCGAGGACCCGATGAAGGATGGCGGCATCTCGATGCAGGCGTACCGGAAGCTGCGCGAGCTGATCCGGACGCCCGTGATGATCGGCGAGCACAGCCGCGGCTTCGAGACGCACGTAGACCTGCTGGTGAGCGGGGCGACCGACCTCGTGCACATGGACCCGAACTACGACATGGGCATCACCGGCTGCCTCAAGATCGCCCACGCGGTCGAGGGCTTCGGCTGCGACGTCCAGTGCCACGCCCCCGGCCCCGCCCAGCGGGCGCTCATGTCGGCGATCCGCAACACAAACTACTACGAGATGGGGCTCGTCCACCCGAAGGTCCGGAACGCCCGGCCGCCCATCTACGCCGACGACTACCGGGACGGCCTCGACGCGGTCGACAAGCGTGGCCACGTGCCCGTGCCGCAAAACCCCGGACTTGGCGTCACCTACGACTGGGACTGGATCAAGAAGAACGAGGTCGGCTGCGCGACCTACGGCTAGCCGAGTCAGGCGGCGGGGGCGGGTGGGACGGCGGCGAGGAAGGCGTCGACCACCTCGCCCAGCACGACGACCCGGGTGCTGGCCAGGTGAGGGGCGCGCTTGACCTCACGCGCTAGCTCCAATCCGGCGCCAGCGTGGCCCCGCTCGTCCACGACGACGACCGCCGGGCGCCGCGCCCGGAGCGCCCCGAGCGCGTGGTCGACGCGGCCCACGTCTACGACGTCGAGCGCGTCCGAGCCGAGCGCGGCGCGGATCAGCCGGCGCGCGCGCCAGTCGTCGCCGGCGACGAACACCACCGGCTTCGTCTTCGGCAGCTCGATCCCCGGTTGCTCGGCGCCGCGGCGCAACCCGGACCGCGCGGCCGCGAGCAGTCCTCTCGCTGCCGCCAAGGCACTACCGTGGGGCCTCGGCCCGGCCGCGGTCCATGTCGGCGCGCTGGCCGATCACCGCGTACATGTCGAGGCGCACGTTGTCGGGCAGGTTGTCGCGGCGGGCCTGGATGCCCAGGACGCCCTCAGGCGTCGACGCGCTGACGAGGACACCCGGAAGGTCGCCCATCTCCTGGTCGATCTGCTCGCGCTGCGCGACGACCGTCAGCATATCGCCTTGAACCTGGTCGGCTGGCTCCTGCTGCGCCGTCGCCAGCTCGGCGGTGCCCGTGCCGAGTAGCAGTGCCGCTCCGATGGCGGCCTCCATGACTTTCCTCATGACTGGCACTCCTTCGCCCGGGGAGGGGCATACGGCGTACCGTCGAGGCGGCGGACGGCGTTACGATGCGGTTACAGCTTGCCCGGCTGCTGTAACGTTCGCCGATCGGCGGTCTGTTCTCAGTAGGCGCGGGCGAAGAGCACGCGCTTGCGGCTCGGCCGGCCGTCGACGATGCAGCGGCCGTCTTCCGCCGGGGCGTCGAGCGGGATGCAGCGGATCGTCGCGCCCGTGTCGGCCTTGACCCTCGCCTCGCACGTGGGTGAGCCGCACCAGTGGGCGCGGATGAAGCCGGGCCGCTCCTTGAGCGCGCCGGCCAGCTCGTCGAACGAGTCGGCGTGGGTGGTGCGCGCGTCGCGGTCCTGGCGGGCGCGCTCGAACAGGGCGGCTTGCAGCGCGTCGAGCGTCGATTGGATCGCGTCGGCCACCCCGTCGAGCGGCAGCGTCTGCCGCTCGCGGTTGTCGCGCCGGACGAGCACGCACTGGTTGTTCTTGACGTCGCGCGGGCCGATCTCGACGCGGACCGGCACGCCGCGCATCTCCCACTCGTTGAACTTCCAGCCCGGCGAGTGGTCGGAGAAGTCGGCCTCGACGCGGAAGCGCTCGTCGAGCGAGGCGACAAGCCGGTCGGCCGCCTCCTTGACGGTCGGGTCGTCGGCGCGGATGGGCACGACGACCACCTGGGTCGGGGCGACGCGCGGGGGCATGATCAAGCCCGAGTCGTCCCCGTGGACCATGATCAGGGCGCCGAGCGTGCGCCAGCTCAGGCCCCAGCTCGTGGTGTGGACGTGTTTGCGCTGGCCGTCCTGGTCCTGGAACGTGATGTTGAACGCCCGGGCGAAGTTGTCGCCGAAGAAGTGCGACGTGCCCGACTGGAGCGCCTGCCCGTCGGGCATCAGCGCCTCGATCGTGTACGTCTCCTGGGCGCCGGCGAACTTCTCGGCGTCGGACTTGCGGCCGGCGATGACCGGGATCGCCAGGTCCTCCTCGACGAAGGCGCGATAGACCTCGAGCATGCGCATGGTCTCTTCGCGCGCCTCGACCTCGTCGCGGTGGGCGGTGTGGCCCTCCTGCCAGAGGAACTCGGCCGTGCGCAGGAAGAAGCGCGTCGTCTTCTCGTTGCGCAGGACGCTGTTCCACTGGTTGATCAGCACCGGCAGGTCACGCCACGAGTCGATCCACTTGGCGTACATCGTCATGATGATCGCCTCGGACGTCGGGCGGATCGCCAGTCGCTCGCTCAGCTCCTCGCCGCCGGCTCGGGTCACCCAGAACACCTCGGGTGCGAAGCCCTCGACGTGCTCGGCCTCTTTGGAGAGCAGCGCCTCCGGCATGAGCAACGGGAAGTAGGCGTTCTTGTGGCCGGTCCGCTTGAACCGCCGGTCGAGCCGCGCCTGCATGTTCTCCCAGAGCGCGTACCCGTACGGGCGGACGATCTGGAAACCGTGGATCTGCCAGTAATCGGCCAGCTCGGCCTTCTGGACGACCTCAGTGTACCAGCGGGAGAGGTCGACGCTTTTCCTGGTTAGCTCGGCGACGAAGCCTTGCTGAGCGGTGCTTGCCAAAGGCGCCCCTTTCTAACTTGGAGGGATTCTAAACGCCCCTCCTCGGGCACGACGACCTGGTCGGCGCGGCGCCGCAGGGCTTCGCGGTTCGAGACGACCAGGCAGGTGACGTCGTCGCGTTCCAGCAGCCGGTCCCACAAATGCGCCCAGGATCGCCGCGCCGAGGATCTGCTCGCTCTCCTCGTCGACCACCGCCTCCAAGAAGCCGCGGTCTCGTCGACGTCGAGCGCGCGGGCCACCGCGTCCATCCCCATCCTACCGCCAAGCAGCGTTCATACCGCGGTAGGAATCGCGTTGTAAGATCTCCGCGTGAAGGTGGACAAGCTGAGTGTGTCCTTCGACCCCGACCTGGGCAATGCCGTGCGTGCGGCAGCCGCGCGCAGTGGGCGAGGGCTTTCGCGGTGGCTGGCTGAGGCCGCCGCCGCGCGCTTGCGCGCCGAGGCGCTGGCGTCCTTCCTCGACGAATGGGAGGCCGAGAACGGCGCACTGAGCGCCGAGGAGCTCGCCCGGGCGAGCGTCGAGCTCGGGCTCCCGCCGGTCGCACCGGCCCATACCGCGGCGTGAGCGCTCTAGTCCTCGACGCCGGCGCCTTCGTCGCGGTCGACCGAGGCGATCGGGCCATGTTGGCGCGGCTGCGCGCCGCCCAGATCGGCGGCCTCGACCTGCGCAGCAACGGCGCGGTCGTGGCCCAGGTGTGGCGCGACCCGTCGGGTCGCCAGGTCGCGCTCGCGCGTCTCCTCAGCGCGGTCGATGTGCGGTCGGTAGATCGGCGCCTCGGTCAGGAGGCCGGCGTGCTGCTGGCACGCGCGGGGACGCGCGATGCAGTGGGCGCGACGATCGTCGCGGTTGCCGACGCCGGCGATCGCATTGTCACGAGCGATGCAGGCGACGTCCGCGCGCTCGTCGCCGCGTCCGGCAGGCCGATCGTGGTTGTACCCTGCTGAGCGGTCGGGGTGTACCGTTAGCGCCGACGATGCGCCCGCACGAACACGCCAACCGCGCGAGCTGGGACAACTGAACGACCGCACCGGTCGCACCACGGCGCCGAGATCGCGGCCTGGCCCGACGCCTGGGGCGCATGGCGCAGCCCCGAGTCGGAGCCACGCGTGGTGCCCGAGGTCGCCAGGCGCGACGTGCTCGAGCTCGCCTGCGGCGAGGAGGAGGTCTTCACGTTCGGCGACTTCCCCGAGGAGCACCGGCGCGAGATCTGCTCGACCAACCCCTTCGAAAACGTTGACGCCTACGGATTAGGCCGGCATCCTGACTAGCGATGAACGCTTACCGGCGCCCGTGCACCTCGATCCTCGTCATGGAGCAGTCCTCGGGGTAGCGCGCACAGGAGGGAGACAGGCGAGCGCCCCGGGGCCAGGTCCCCGGGGCGTTTTCGTTTCCCCGAAAGGAGGGTGACGTGGCCGCGATCGTGGTGGACGACCTGCGCAAGACGTTCTTGGCCCGGCAGCGGAGCAGCGGACGGCTCGGCGCGCTTCGCGACCTGCTCCGGCCGGTCGCGAGGCCGGTATCGGCGGTGGATGGCGTGTCGTTCTCGGTCGAGCCTGGCGAGCTGGTCGCCTTCCTCGGACCGAACGGCGCTGGCAAGTCCACGACGATCAAGATGCTGACAGGTATCCTCCACCCGACCGCGGGGCACGCCTCGGTGCTCGGGCTGGTGCCGTGGCACGACCGGCGCGCGCTCGCCCACCGGATCGCAGCGGTCTTCGGACAGCGCTCGGCGCTCTGGTACCACTTGCCGCCGGCCGACAGCTTCGAGCTGTTGGCGCACGTCTACGAGCTCGACCGGGCCGACCACCGCCGACGGGTCGAGACGCTGGTCGAGCTGTTCGAGATCGGGCCGTACCTGCACACGCCCGTCCGGCGGCTATCGCTCGGCGAGCGGATGCGCTGCGAAATCGTCGCCGCGCTGCTCCACCGGCCGGAAGTCGTCTTCCTCGACGAGCCGACGATCGGGCTCGACGTGATCGCGCGCCAGCGGATCAGGGAGCTGATCCGGACGATGAACCGCGAGGAGGGGACGGCCGTCTTCCTCACCTCGCACGACGCCGGCGACGTCGAGCAAGTCTGCCAGCGGGCGATCGTCGTCAACCACGGGCGCATCGTCTGCGACGCGCCGATCGCGCAGCTCAAGCGCGACTTCCTGCGCACCCGCGTCGTCGAGCTGACCTTCGCCGAGCCGACGCCCGGTGTGGCGATCGAGGGCGCCGAGGTGGAGCAGCGCGATCCGCTGCGCGCCCGCGTGGAGGTGGACCTGAGCCGCATGCCTATCGAGGTCGTGATCGCCCAGGTCGTCGGCCGCTACGCGGTCGCCGATATCGCCGTCGCCGAGCCGCCGATGGAGGAGGTGATCGCCAGCATCTACCGGCGGCGGGCCGAGGAGGTGGCGACGTGACGACCGAAGGGATGTTCTCCCGAGGAGCGGAGCCTCCACTTCCATCCTCTGGAGCAACAGGGGATCCCGACGGTGGCGATCTGCGCGCCCGCCGCGGCGCGTGCGCGACCGCCGCGGCGGGCGAGATTCCCCGCCCTGCTCGGACCGACCAAGGGCTGTTGGGCCCGCTGCCCAAGTACTGGGCGATCCTGCGGATCAACCTAGCCTCGCAGACGGCTTACCTCGGCGAGATGGTGGTCCGGGCGCTCTTCCTGGCGATCATCCTCTACGTCTACCTGCAGCTCTGGACGGCGACCTACGGGTCGATGGGCGCGCGGACGGTGGCCGGCTTCTCCGTCGGCCAGATGGTGTGGTACCTGCTGCTCACCGAGGCGATCGTGCTCTCGCGGCCGCGTTTGACGCGCGACGTCGACCAGGACGTGCGCGCTGGCGACATCGCCTACCAGCTCATCCGGCCCTACGACTACGTCTGGTACCGCCTGGCCCTCTACGCTGGCGAGCGACTGCTGCGGTTCGCGCTCTGCCTGGGCGTCGGCGGGGTGGTCGCGCTCGCGCTGACCGGCGAGGCGGCTATCGCGCCGACGGGGCTGGTCGTCGGCGGTCTGCTGTTCGTGGTGGGGCTGCTTGTCGACTTCCTCGGCGCGATGGCGATCGGCTTGTGCGCCTTCTGGCTGGAGGAGACGCAGCCATTCACACTGCTCTACGACCGCGCGATCATGCTGCTCGGCGGCATGCTCCTACCGCTCGAGCTCTTGCCCGATCCGGTCGAGCGGGCGCTCGGGGCGCTGCCGTTCCAGCTCCTGCTCTACGCCCCAGCTCGGGCAGCAGTGTCGGGCGACCTTGCCCCGTTCCCCTCCGCGTCGTGTGGGCTCGCGCTCACTTTGGCCGCGATGCTCCTGCTCGTGCGGCTGATCTACGGGCAGGCGCTGCGCCGCCTGCACGCCAACGGGGGGTAAGCGCGTGAGGCGTCTCAAGCTCGAGCTGCGCTTCGTCCGGGCCTACGTCGGCGCGAACCTCCGTGCTGCGCTCGAATACCGCTTCGCGTTCTGGGCCTCGGTCCTTTCCATGGTCCTCAACGACGGGATGTGGATCGCCTTCTGGACGATCTTCTACGCCCGGTTCCCGGCCGTGCGCGGCTACGAGCTGCGCGACGTGTTGACGATCTGGGCGATCGCGGCGCTCGGCTTCGGGCTCAGCCTCGGCGTCTTCGGCAACTGCTGGTTCTACGCCCAGATCGTCGCCGAGGGGCGGCTCGACTTCTACCTGCTGCTGCCGCGACCTGTTCTGCTGCACGTGCTCGTCTCGCGGATGTCGCCGAGCGCGTGGGGCGACGCGGCGTTCGGACTGGCGCTGTACCTCGCGGTCGCGCGGCCCACGCCGGCCGAGCTCGGCGCGTTCCTCGTGGTGAGCCTGGCGGCCGGCGTCATCATCACCGCCTTCGGGTCGATCGTCAACGCGCTCGCCTTCTGGCTCGGCCAGGCCGAGGGGCTCGCCCAGCAGCTCCAGGGCATCCTGATCACCTTCTCCACCTACCCGACGACGCTGTTCACCGGCGTCGTCCGCGTCGTGCTGTTCACGGCGATCCCGGCCGGGTTCATCGCGTACGTGCCGGTGCGGTTTCTCCGCGAGTGGGAACCCTGGCAGATGGCGGCGGTGCTTGGCGCCGCCGCGGCCTACGCGCTGGCGGGCGTGCTGGTCTTCGCCCGCGGGCTGCGCCGCTACGAGTCGGCAACCTGGTCGCGCTGAGGTCGTGACGTGGAGCTGACGATCCGTGAGGCGACGTGCGCCGACGCGCCCGGCGTCGCGCGTGTCCACGCGGCGAGCTGGCGGACGACCTACCCGGGCATCTTCCCGGCCGAGCTGCTCGAGCGGCTCACGCCAGAGGCGCGCGAGCCGATGTGGCGGCGGATCCTCTGCGACGAGCCGCGGCCCGGCTTCGTCTACGTCGCGCTGGGCGACGACGGCCGCGTCGTCGGCTTCGCGCACGGCGGGGCCGAATCGACCGGCGAGCCCCACCTCACCGGCGAGCTGTACGCGATCTACCTCCTTGCCGAGCACCAGCGGCGCGGGCTCGGGCGCGCGCTCTTCTCGCTCGTCCGTGGGCGGCTCCGGGCGCTCGGCCACCAGGGGATGCTCGTTTGGGTCGCCACCGCGAACGACCCGGCCCGCCGCTTCTACGAGGCGATGGGCGGCCTGGCCGTGCGCGAGCGGACGGTCGAGCTCTTCGGCGTGCCGGTAGCGGAGACCGCCTACGGCTGGCCGCCGGAGGGCTGACGCGGCACGCCGCGGCCCGCGCCCGAGGTGTGGCAATGCCGGCACCGTTGGCCGCCGACCGGGCGGCGCCGTGGCACGTCCCTTGCCTTGTCGGACCCGGCGAAACCCCCGAGAAGGAGAAAGTGCGTGGGTCAAGTCAACGTGAACTACCCCGACGAGGGACCGCGAAGCGGCTACGGCGTGGGCACCGTGCTCGGCGTCCTCGTCGCCTTGTTGATCATCGCGTTCCTCGTCTGGGCCTTCGCGCTGGGCGGTATGCGGACCACGTCGGTCGCGCCGTCCGGCGCCCCGGCGGTCGCGACGAGCGCGCCGGCCTCGAGCAGCGGCTCGAGCATAAACGTGGCGCCGAGCGTGAACGTGAACCCGCCGTCGGGCAGCACGAGCAGCAGCGGCACGACCAGCGGCGGCGCATCGAGCACGACGAGCGGATCGAGCGGCACGGGCGGGTCGACCGCTCCGTCGAAGCCGTAGGGCGAGCTTCTTAGGAGGATGGTGCAATGAACCTCGACCCAGGTGGGATCATCGCGTGGCTGGTGGTTGGCGCGATCGCCGGTTGGCTGGCCGGGATGTTCATGCGGGGTGGCGGCTACGGGCTGCTCGGCGACATCGTCGTCGGGATCATCGGCGGCTTCGTCGGCGGCTTCGTCCTGACGCTGTTGGGCGTCACGGGCAGCGCCGGGTTCGTCGGCTCGATCGTCGTCGCCTTCATCGGCGCGGTGATCTTGATCGCGATCCTGCGCGCGCTCGCGCCGCGAACCGCGCCGTAGCGCGCGCCAGCGGCGAGGGCCTGCCGGAAGGCAGGCCCTTTTCTTTTCACATGCGGTAGAAGTCACATGCGGTAGAAGCGGCGGGCGTTCGCGGCCCACAGCTTCCGCTTCGCGTCGTCGGAGAGGCCCGACGTGAGCGCGTCCAGCGTGTCGACCCACCGCCGCCAGGGGGAGGCGAGCAGGACGACCGGCCAGTCGCCGCCGAACGCGACGCGGTCCTCGCCGAAGCTCTCGAGGACGTGCTCGACGTACGGGCGGAGGTCGTCCGTTGTCCAGCGGGCGTGGTCGGCCTCGGTGACCATACCGCTGACTTTGCAGATGACGTTCGGCAGCGACGCTAGCTCGCGGATCTGCGCCCGCCACGGGTCGAGCAGCCCGGCGGCGATGTCCGGCTTGCCGATGTGGTCGAGGATGAACTGCACGTTCGGGCAGCGGCGGACGAGCTCGACCGCGCCGGCGAGCTGCGGGTGCTTGAGGCAGATGTCGAACGTCAGGCCGTAGTCGGCCAGCAGCTGAACGCCGCGGACGAAGCGCGGCTGCAGCGCGAAGTCGAGCGATTCGCCCTGGATCAGCCGGCGCACGCCCTTGATGCGCCGGTCGATCGCGACCAGCTCGTCGAGGTACGCGCGTGCCTGTTCGCCGAACTCGAGGGGCGCCCAGGCCACGATCGCGCCGAGTCGCGGCTCTTCGTTCGCCCGCTCGACCGCCCAACGCGCCTCCATCAGCCCGTACGCCGGCTCGACCTCGACTTGCAGGTAGACCATCCCGCCCACGTCCACGCCGGCGGTGTGGCTCCGGTAATCGGCGAGGCCCATCGGCCTATCGATGTCGGGGCTTCCGTCGAGCCATGACATGCGGAAACGGCTCGGATCCCACAGGTGCACGTGACTGTCGACGATTGTGATCTGCGGCATAGCGCCTCCGAACGTTCCGCCGCAGGATAACTCGGGCCAGCGGTCGCGGGGCCGTTGGTCAAACTGCAACGGAACCGTCACGTTTTGGAAAGGCTAGACCACATAGGCTAGGGGAGGCCGCGGAGGCGGCCAGGCCGGGGGGTGCCAGGACGTCGGCTTGAGCGCGGCCGGCGGTCCTCAGAGCCGGGGGGCGTTGGGATGCTGCCCCGGTTTCGCTGCGCGTAGCAGGGGGTAGTGGCGGAGGAACGGCGTCCACGCGGTGGGAACCAGGGCCGGGGAGGCCCTGGTTCAGGCCGGCCCGGCGGCCGCCCGCCCGAGGACGACGACGATCGTGGCGGACTAGTCCCGTTCGGGTCCCGCCGCCCGCGCATGTCTCGGGAGCTCCGCGACGGCCTGCTCGCGCTGCTCGTCTCGTTCCTGCTGGCCGCCGGCGGCGTGTACGGCGTCGTTCGAGCGGTCGGCACCTCGCCCGACCCGGCCACGGCGACGCCCACCCCGACCGAGACGTCGACCGTGACGAGCACCGCGTTCCCGACCGCCACGGGTGTGCCGACCAGCACGGCGACGATCACCGCGACGGCGACCGTCACGCCGACGCTCAACCCCAGCGCGACCGCGTCGGATACCCCTACCGCGACGATCTCGCCGACCACGACGCGCACGCCGACCGTCACTCCGACACCGGTCAACACGCCGACCGGCACGACCACCGCCACCGGCACCCCGACCGCGACGGACACGGCGACGGCGGTCCCCACCCGGACGCCGACGCCGTCGCGCACCGTCACGCCCACCCCGACCGACCTGCCGACCGAGACCGCGACCCCGACGCCGACCAGCACGCCGACGCCCACGCCGACGGTCAGCAGCACGCCGACCGCGCCGTCGCCGAGCCCGAGCCCCACCGACTCGGCGACCAGCACGCCGGTGCCGACCGCCACGCCCGACCTCTCGGCCACCGCCACCGCCACCCGCCTGCCCACGATCACGCCGCTGCCCACCGACACGCCGATCGGCAGCGTGACCCCGCTGCCGACCGACACGCCGACCCCGACGGCCACCGAGACCGACACCCCCACCGGCACGGTCACCCCGACGTCGACGACCACCGGCTTGCCGACGGCCAGCTCGATTCCAAGCGACACGCCGACGGCGACCACGCCGACGCCCACCCACACCGCGACCGAGACGCCGAGCGCCACGCCGACCGACACACCGACCGACACGCCCACCGCGACGCCGACGGACACGCCGACGCCGACCCCGACGGAGACGGCCACCGACACCCCGACGGCGACGCCGACCGAAACCTCGACCGGTACGCCGACCGGGACTCCGACCGGTACGCCAACCCAGACCCGGACCGACACGCCCACCGCGTCCGCGACCGGAACCGCCACCGGCAGTCCGACGGCTACCGCCACCACCGCCACGGCGACGCCGAGTCCCTCGGCGACCGCGACCGCGACAGGCACCGCCAGCGCGTCGCCGACCACCACGCCGAGCGGCACCGCCTCTGCCTCGCCTACCGGCAGCCCGACTGCCCCGATTACCCCGACCGCCACGGAGACCTCCACCGCCACCGATACGGCCACCGCGACCGGCACCACGACCGCCACCGCCTCGTCGACGGCTACGCCCAGCCCGACTGAGACCCCGACGCCGACCGAGACCGCCACGCCGATCCCGACGGCGACGTCCACGGCCTCCCCCACGGCCTCGACGACCGCGACCGAGACGGGGACGCCCACCGCCACTCATTCGACCACGCCGACCAACACGCCAACCGACACCCCCGCGGCATCGGCCACACCCTCGGAGACGCCGACCCCCACCGTGTCCGCCACGTTCACCGCGACGACCACCGAGACGGCGACCGCCACGACGACGTCGACGGTGAGCGCGACAGTGACGAGCACGGCGACCGCCTCGCCGACGCCAAGCGCCACCGCGTCGGCCACCGACACCCCGACCGGCACGCCGTCGACCAGCGCCACGCCGACGCCGTCCGCCACCGCGACCGGCACGCCGTCGACCAGCGCCACGCCGACGCCGTCCGCCACCGCGACCGACACGCCGGCCGCGACCACCACGCCGACGACGACCGACACTGCGACGGAAACCCCCACCCCGACCCCGTCGGCCTCCGGCACGGGAACGCCGACGTCCACCCCGACCGGCACCGAGACCCCAACCACGACCGCGACCAGCTCGCCGACCGACTCGCCAACCGCGACGAGCTCGACCACCCCCACGAGCTCCGTGACGCCCACGCCGACCCCGAGCGAGAGCGCCACCCCGAGTGCGACCACGACACCCACCCAGACCCCGACCGATAGCCCAACGTCGACCCCGACCGACACGCCGACGGCGA
>DASRFH010000073.1:0-22708 GCA_035651675.1 Chloroflexota bacterium
CGAGATGGTCATGCCCGGCGACAACATCCAGATGACCATCACCCTCATCGAGCCCGTCGCCCTCGAACAGGGCCTGCGCTTCGCCATCCGCGAGGGCGGCCGCACCGTCGGCGCCGGCGTCATCTCCGAGGTCCTCAAGTAAATGGCACGGCAACGGATCCGCATCAGGCTGAAGTCCTTCGACCACAAGGCCCTCGACGGGTCGGCCCACCAGATCGTCGAGACGGCGACGCGGATGGGCGCGCGCGTGGCGGGTCCGGTGCCGCTGCCTACCCGCACCCAGAAGTTCTGCGTCATCCGGGGTCCGTTCGTGGACAAGGACTCGCGGGAGCAGTTCGAGATCCGCACGCACAAGCGACTCATCGACATCCTCGATCCGACGCCGAAGACGGTGAACGCCCTGATGGGCCTCAGCCTGCCCGCCGGCGTCGACATCGAGATCAAACTCTAGAGGACGGCGTACGATGTCCGTTGACGGTCTGCTCGGCCGTAAGGTCGGGATGACGCAAATCTTCACCGCGGACGGCCGGGTGGTTCCGGTCACCGTCATCGAAGCCGGCCCCTGCTACGTCACGCAGATTCGGACGGTCGAGAACGACGGCTACCAGGCCGTGCAGCTCGGCTTCGAGGCCGTCAAGCGGGTGACCGGGCCAGCGCGCGGCCACCTCCAGAGGGCAAAGGCGCCGATGTTGCGGCACCTCCGCGAGTTCCGCGCGGCGGATGTCGCGGACGTGGCGCTCGGCCAGAAGGTCGACGCGTCGGTCTTCCGGGTCGGCGATCTGGTCGACGTCGTCGGCACCTCGAAGGGCAAGGGGTTCGCCGGCGTCGTCAAGCGGCACCACTTCCGCGGCGGGCCGCGCAGCCACGGCCAGTCCGACCGGCACCGCGCGCCGGGGTCGAGCGGCTCGACGACGACGCCCGGCCGCGTGCTCAAGGGCACCAAGAAGGCCGGCCAGATGGGCAACGAACGCGTGACCGTCCAGAACTTGCAGGTCGTGGAGGCCGACGGGGAGCGCAACCTGCTCGTCCTGCGCGGCGCCGTCCCCGGCGCGCGGCGCGGCCTGGTCCTGATCAAACGCGCGCGGAAGGCGCAGCTCCTATGAAGCTGTCCCTCTACAACGTCCAGGGCGAGGTCGTCGGCGACGTCGACGTGAGCGACGCCGTGTTCGGCGCCGAGCCGAACATCCCCCTCATGCACCAGGCCGTCGTTCAGCAGCTGGCCAACCGTCGAGTCGGCACTGCCGCGACCAAGACGCGCGCGGTCGTCGCCGGGACGACGAAGAAGATGTACAAGCAGAAGGGCACAGGGCGGGCCCGGCACGGGTCGCGGAAGGTGCCGCTCTGGACCGGCGGCGGCGTAGCCCACGGCCCGCACCCGCGGTCCTACGACCAGCACATGCCGAAGAAGATGCGGCGCGCGGCGGTCAAGTCGGCGCTTTCGGCGAAGGCACGCGACAACCAGCTGGTCGTGCTCGACTCGCTGGCCGGGTTCGACCAGCCGCGCACGAAGTCGATGGTCGAGCTGCTCGGTAAGCTGCCGGTGAGCGGCAAGGTGCTGCTGGCGATGGACGCTTTCCAGGAGGCGGTCGTCCGCTCGGCGCGGAACGTGCCGCGCCTACGCACCTGCCCCGCGACCGCGCTTAACACCTACGACTTGCTGAACAGCGACTACGTCGTGACGACCGTGCCGGCGATCCGGCAGGTAGAGGCGTGGCTGACCACCGTGCGGCGCCATAGCAAGACGGCGGAGAGCTCGAACGGCGAGGAAACGGCTGCAGCAGCCGCGCCGGCGTCCATCGCGCCTGCGGGCCCCGTGGAAGCTGGCGAGGCAGCGGCCGGGAGCCCGGCTGAGCAGCCGGCCCGCGCGCCTCGTGCCCGCCGGATGGCCCAGGAGCGCAGCGAAGCACGAGAGCCGACCGAATGAACGTCAACGAAGTGCTGATAAAGCCACTGATCACCGAGAAGAACACGATGCTGGGCGGGCTCAACAAGTACACCTTCAAGATCGACCGGCGCGCGAACAAGACGCAGGTCAAGGACGCCGTCGAACAGATCTTCAAGGTGAACGTGTTGGCGGTGAACGTCGTCAGCGTCCCGCCGAAGCAGCGCCGCGTCGGCCGGACGCTCGGGATGACGCAGCCGTGGAAGAAGGCTGTCGTGACGGTCGCGTCCGGCCAGCGCATCGAGATCTTCGAAGGCGTGTAGGCGAGGAGGAGCCAGGTGCCCGTTCGACAGTACAGCCCAACCTCGCCCGGCCGGCGCAACGCGAGCGGCTACTCCTTCGCCGAGATCACCAAGAAGGAGCCGGAGAAATCGCTCACCGTCGCGCTGCGTAAGCGCGGCGGCCGCAACGACAACGGCCGCATCACGACGCGCCACCGCGGCGGTGGCGCCAAGCGCCGCTACCGGATCATCGACTTCAAGCGGTCGCTGCAGGGCGTCGACGGCAAGGTCGTCGCGATCGAGTACGACCCGAACCGGACGGCGCGCATCGCGCTCGTGCAGTACCAGACCGGCGTCAGGGCGTACATCCTCGCACCGGTCGGGCTCTCGGTCGGCGACACCGTCCGCAACGGCGCCGACGCCGACATCCGGCCGGGCAACGCGCTGCCGATGGACAGCATCCCGGTCGGCACGACCATCCACGCGATCGAGCTGCGCCCGGGCCAGGGCGCGGCCCTGGTTCGCAGCGCCGGCACGGCCGCCCAGCTCATGGCGAAGGAGGGCGGCTACGTCACCATCCGGCTGCCGTCGGGCGAGATGCGGCGCGTGCTCGCCAACTGCATGGCCGTGATCGGCCAGGTCGGCAACGTCGAGCACGACCAGCTCCGCCTCGGCAAGGCCGGCCGGACACGCCACCTCGGCCGTCGGCCGGTCGTCCGCGGGTCGGCGATGACGCCGCGCGACCACCCGCACGGCGGTGGCGAAGGCAAGGCGCCGGTGGGCCATCCTGGCCCGAAGACGAAATGGGGCCGCCCGGCCTACGGCGTCAAGACGCGCAAGCCGAAGAAGGCTAGCGACCGTCTCATCGTCCGCCGGCGCGAAACCCGGTAACCGTCAGGAGCAGGTGTTATGTCACGATCTCTCAAGAAGGGCCCGTACGTCGACGCCAGGCTGCTGACGCGCGTCGAGATGCTCAACCGCACTGGCGAGAAGCGCGTCCTGAAGACCTGGTCGCGCGATTCGACCATCTTCCCTCAGATGGTCTCGCACACCATCGCCGTCCACGACGGCCGGCGCCACGTCCCGATCTACGTGACCGAGAACATGGTTGGTCACAAGCTCGGCGAGTTCGCTCCTACGCGCCACTTCCGCGGCCACAGCGGCGGGAAGGCGACCGAGCGGACCACCGGCGTCAAGAAGTAAGGACCGGCTCGGAGAACCGCCATGGAAGTCTACGCTCACGCGCGCAACATCCGGATCGCACCGCGGAAGGTGCGGCTCGTCGTCGACGCGGTCCGTGGCATGCCCGTCGACCGCGCGATGTCGCAGCTCCAGCTCATGCCGCAAAAGGCCGCGCGTGAGGTCTTCAAGGCGGTCAAGTCGGCGGTCGCCAACGCGGAGAACAACTACGGCCTCGACGCCGACGACTTGTACGTGTCGCGCATCTGGGCGAACGAGGCGCGGATGCTGAAGCGCTGGCGGCCGCGCGCCCACGGCCGGGTGAGCCCGCTGTTGAGCCGATCGAGCCATATCACGGTCGTGGTCGACGAAAGGAGCGCCCGCTAGTGGGACACAAGACACACCCGATCGGCTTCCGCCTTGGCGTCATCAAGGACTGGGAGGCGCGCTGGTTCGCCGAGCGCGACTACAAGCGGCTCCTGCACGAGGACCTCGACATTCGCTCGCTTATCCGCAAGCGACTGCAGGACGCCGGCGTGCCGCGCATCGACATCGAGCGGTCGGCGAACCAGGTCACCGTCACGATCCACACGGCCAAGCCGGGCATCGTGATCGGCAAGTCCGGCGCCAAGGTCGAAGAGCTGCGCAAGCTCCTCGAGGAGAAGACCGGCAAGAAGGTCCGCCTCAACATCCAGGAGATCCGCCAGCCCGAACTCGACGCCGAGCTCGTCGCCCGCTCCGTCGCCGAGCAGATCGAGCGGCGTGTCGCGTTCCGGCGCGCGATCAAGCAGGCGGCCCAGCGTTCGATGCAGCGCGGTGCGAAGGGCGTCCGCATCGTCATCTCGGGCCGCCTCGGCGGCTCGGAGATGTCTCGCCGTGAGCGTGAGGTCGCCGGGTCCGTGCCGCTGCACACGCTGCGCGCCGACATCGACTTCGGCACGGCCGAGGCGCTGACCACCTACGGCGTGATCGGCGTCAAGTGCTGGATCTACCGTGGCGAAGTGATCCCGCAGCGCCGACAGGAGCGCGGGGTCGAGATGATGGCGCCGCGGCCTGGCCCGGCCACCGCCGACGACACGGCGGCGTTGGACGCCGCCTTCGAATCGAGCAGCCGCGAGGACGGGCAGGTGGTCGACACGGGCGACCCAGACTTGATCGTCGGCGTCGAGCAGCCAGGCGCGCCGGCGACGGAGGAGTCGGTCTAGATGCTGATGCCGAAGCGGGTCAAGTACCGCAAGCAGCACCGCGGCCACCGCCGAGGCAAGGCGACCTCAGGCAACGCCGTTGCGTTCGGCGACTTCGGTCTGCAAGCGCAGGAGTCGGCCTGGATCGACTCGCGCCAGATCGAGGCCGCCCGCATCGCGATGACACGCCACATCAAGCGCGGCGGCCAGGTCTGGATCCGCATCTTCCCGGACAAGCCGGTCACGGCGAAGCCGGCCGAGACGCGCATGGGCTCCGGCAAGGGTGCGCCCGACCACTGGGTCGCGGTGATCAAGCCGGGTCGGATCCTGTTCGAGATCGGCGGTGTCGACCGCGCCACGGCGGCGGAGGCGCTTCGGCTGGCCAGCCACAAGCTCCCCATCGCCACGAAGTTCGTCGAGCGGCCACTGGCGGCCGCGGCCGAGGCCGCCGTCCACGAGGCGGCGGAGGCAGAGGAAGCGTCATGAAGCCACGGGAAATCCGCGATCTAGCCCAGGGGGAGCTGGAACGGCGGCTGGAGGAGGCGTACGAAGAGCTTCGGAACCTCCGCTTCCAGCACGCGACCCGTCAGCTCCAGAACACCGCTCGTTTCCGCTCGGTCCGGCAGGACATCGCCCGGATGAAGACGGTCCTGCGCGAGCGCGAGCTCGCTGGAGCAGCCAATGGTTGACAAGGTGGCGCCGGAGCCCGGCGCGCCGGCGGCGGCGAAGGGCCGCCGGAAGGAGATGGTCGGCCGCGTCGTCTCCAACAAGATGCAGAAGACGGTCGTCGTCGCGGTCGACAAGGTGAAGCACCACCGCCTCTACAAGCGAACCATCCGCTTGACGAAGAAGTACTACGCCCACGACGAGGCGGGGAGCCTCCAGATCGGCGACCTCGTCCGCATCGTCGAGACACGGCCGCTGTCCAAGCTGAAGCGGTGGCGCGTCGCCGACGTCGTGCGCAAGGGTCAGGGTGTGCCGGTCGAAATCGTCGACCCGGACTCGCTCGAGCCGGCGGCGTCCGCTGAGGAAGAGTCCCCCCGATGATCCAGCCGCAAACCCGTCTGCGTGTCGCCGACAACACCGGCGCACGCGAGATCATGTGTATCCGCGTCATCAACCAGAACGCCACGATCGGCCATGTGGGCGACGTCATCGTCGCCACGGTCAAGCAGGCCGCGCCGGGTGGATCGGTCAAGAAGGGCGAGGTCGTCCGCGCGGTGATCGTACGGACCGCCAAGGAGTACGGCCGCCCCGACGGCTCGTACATCCGCTTCGACGACAACGCCGCCGTGATCCTGGCGGACAGCACCAACCCGCGCGGCACGCGCATCTTCGGGCCGGTCGCCCGCGAGCTGCGTGACCGGCAGTTCATGAAGATCGTGTCGCTCGCACCGGAGGTCCTCTAGCTATGGCGGCACGCATCCGTTCCGGCGACACGGTCGTCATCCTCGCCGGCAAGGACCGCGGCAAGAGCGGCAAGGTGCGCTCGGTTTTTCCGCGGGAGAGCCGGGTTGTGGTCGAGGGGCTGAACCTCGTCAAGCGGCACACGAAGGCCCGCGGCCCAGGCCAGCCGGGGGGCATCATCGAAAAGGAAGCAGCGCTCCACGTTTCCAACGTGGCTATCGCCGATCCGCGCGACGGCAAGCCGACGCGCGTCGGCTTCCGCTTCGAGGCGGACGGCACGAAGGTGCGGTTCGCGAAGCGCAGCGGCCAGGTCATCCCAGACGTGAAGCCGGGTAGTTAGAAATGGCAGCACGTTTGCTCGAAAAGTACCGGCAGGACGTCGTGCCGGCCATGGTCAAGGAGTTCAGCTACCGGACGCCGATGCAGGTTCCCCGCTTGCAGAAGATCGTCGTGAACGTCGGGCTGGGCGAGGCGCTTCAGAACGCGAAGGCGCTCGAGGCCGCCTCGGCCGACGTCGCGACGATCACGGGCCAGAAGCCTGTGATCACGAAGGCGAAGAAGTCGATCGCCGCGTTCAAGCTGCGCGCCGGGCAGTCGATCGGCGTGATGGTCACGCTGCGCGGCGAGCGGATGTACGACTTCTTCGACAAGCTTGTGAACGTCGCGCTCCCGCGCGTGCGCGACTTTCAGGGAGTCTCACCCAACTCGTTCGACGGGCGCGGCAACTACAGCCTCGGCCTGCGCGAGCAGCTCATCTTCCCGGAGATCGAGTACGACAAGATCGACAAGCTGCGCGGGCTGCAGGTGACCATCGCCACCAGCGCGAAGAACGACGAGGAAGCGCGGACGCTTCTCCAGAAGCTGGGGATGCCGTTCAGGTCTTCAGGGAGCTGATATCACGTGGCCAAGACGTCGATGATCGTCAAGTCGAAGCGCCCGCCGAAATTCAAGGTGCAGCAGCACAACCGCTGCCACCTCTGCGGGCGGCCGCGTGCGTTCATCCGGAAGTTCGGACTCTGCCGCATCTGTTTCCGCACGCTGGCGCTCCGGGGCGAGATCCCGGGCGTCGTCAAGTCGAGCTGGTAGAGGACGACCGCCCATGATGACCGACCCAATTGCCGACATGCTGACGCGCATCCGGAACGCGCAGGCGGCGCGGCACGACTCGGTGGCCGTGCCCGCCTCGCGGATCAAGGGCGAGATCGCACGCATCCTGAAGTCCGAGGGCTTCATCCGCGACTATGAGCTCCCAACCGACCAGGAGCGGGACATCAAGATCCAACTCCGCTACAGTGGTAAGAAGGAGCCGGTGGTCACCGGCATCAAGCGCGTCAGCAAGCCGGGCCTGCGCGTGTACGTCAAGAGCAAGGACATGCCGCGGATCCTCGGCGGGCTTGGCGTCGCGATCGTGTCGACGCCGCAGGGCGTGATGACGGCCGCGGAGGCCAAGCGCGCCAACGTCGGCGGCGAGATCCTCTGTTACGTTTGGTGAGATATGTCTCGTATCGGTAGAGCGCCCATCCCCATACCCAGCGGCGTCGAGTTGACGATCGACGGCTCGCACGTGGCCGTGAAGGGCCCGAAGGGTACGCTCGAGCGCGATGTCCATCCGGACATGCAGCTCGTCCGCGAGAACGGCACGCTCGAAGTGCGTCGCCCGACGGAGAGCCTCAAGCACAAGCAGCTCCACGGCCTGACCCGGACGCTGCTGGCGAACATGGTCACCGGCGTGACGAGTGGCTTCGAGAAGACGCTCGAGGTGTACGGCGTCGGCTACCGCGGCCAGAAGCAGGGCGACCGCCTCGTGCTGGCGCTCGGTTTCTCGCACCCGATCGAGCTGACGGCGCCGCCCGGTATCGAGATTGGCGAGCTGCAGACGTTCTCGCCGACGCAGGCGAACGAGTGGCTCTCCACCCGCTTCACGCTGCGCGGCATCGACAAGGAGAAGCTCGGCCAGTTCGCGGCCGAGATCAGGGCGCTGCGCAAGCCCGAGCCGTACAAGGGCAAAGGCGTGCGCTACCAGGGCGAGCGGATCCGTCGGAAGGCCGGTAAGGCCGCCGGCAAGGGAGGCAAGTAGGCGATGGGTCGTCTGAGCCCGCGCGAGGCTCGCGTCCGCCGCCACTGGCGCATCCGCAAGAAGGTGGTCGGCAGCCCAGAGCGGCCGCGCCTGGCGGTGTTCCGTAGTCTCGCCCACATCTACGCACAGGTGATCGACGACGCGGCCGGTCGCACCCTAGCGTCGGCGTCGACCCTCGACGCCGACCTTCGTGGCAAGAAGGGCACGAAGACCGAGGTCGCGGCCGAGGTCGGCCGCGCGATCGGCGAGCGGGCCAAGGCGGCCGGGGTCAGCAAGGTCGTCTTCGATCGCGGTGGGAACCTCTACCACGGGCGCGTCAAGGCGCTGGCCGAGGGTGCCCGCGCCGCGGGACTGGAGTTCTAATTGCCTAGAGTCGAAACGGCCGACCTCAACCTCGAAGAGCGCGTCGTCAACGTCAACCGCGTCGCCAAGGTCGTCAAGGGCGGACGGCGGTTCAGCTTCAGCGCGATCGTCGTCGTCGGCGATGGCATGGGCCACGTCGGGGTCGGGCTCGGCAAGGCGAACGAGGTGCCCGACGCCATCCGCAAGGGGGCCGAGGACGCGCGCAAGCGGCTGATCCAGGTCCCGATGGCGGGCAACACCATCCCGCACGAGGTAGTGGCCGAGTTTGGTGCCGCGCAAGTCATCATGCGGCCGGCCGCGCCCGGGACCGGCGTCATCGCCGGCGGTGCCGTGCGCGCCGTCGTCGAGGCGGCCGGCATCCGCGACATCCTGACGAAGTCGCTCGGCAGCTCCAACGCGATCAACGTCGCGCAGGCGACGGTTACCGGTCTCGGCCAGCTCAAGGAACCGGACGTCGAGGCCGCGCGCCGCGGGCGCGACTCGATCCCGGGCGCCGTCAAGCTCCGCGCGCCGGAGCCGCCGGTGCGCCAGCCGCGCCGCGAGGAGAGCCGGCCGGGTCGGCCAGGCCGCGGCGGTCCGGGCGGACGCGGCGGCGGGCGTGGCGGTCCGGGCGGCGGCCGTGGCGGGTTCGGCGGCCCGCGCGGCGGAGGTCGCTTCGGCGGCCCCGGCAGCTACGCACCGGGACCGAGCCCGGCACAGTCCGTGCCGTCCGCTGAGGGGCAGCCTGGCGCGGACGCCACGGCCGTGCCCGAGCCGACGACGGCCGAGTGACGGAGATCACCACATGGGTAAGCTGCGCGTCACCTACGTCAAGAGCGCCATCGGCTACCGGCAGAGCCAGAAGGACACCGTCCGGTCGCTGGGGCTGCGCCGTTTGAACCAGAGCGTCGTCGTGGATGAGGAGAACCGGGCCGCCCTCGGCATGGTCGAGGCGGTGAGGCACCTCGTACGCGTCGAGCCGATCGAGGAGTAGCTCCGTGAAGCTCAACGAGCTGAGGCCGCCACCGGGCGCCCGGCGCAAGAAGAAGCGCATCGGTCGGGGCGTCGGCTCCGGCCACGGCGTTACCGCGACGAAGGGCACCAAGGGGCAAAAGGCGCGGTCGGGACCGCACATGATTCCCGGCTTCGAGGGCGGCCAGATCCGCATGGTCAAGAGGCTGCCGCACAAGCGCGGGTTCACCAACCCGTGGCGCGTCGAGTACGAAGTGTTCAACGTCGGCGATCTCGCCGGACGCTTCCCGAACGGCGGGACGATCGACGTCGACGCGCTCGAGGCGGCCGGACTGCGCTCGAAGGACCTCCCGATCAAAGTGCTCGGCGATGGCGACGTGACGGTGGCGCTGAACGTCACCGCGCACAAGGTCTCGAAAAGCGCACGCGGGAAGATTGAGGCGGCCGGCGGCACCGTGACTGAGCTCGGCGTCAAGGCGGTCCACGGCAAGCGGCGCGCTATCTCCGCCGCCGCGGTCACCATCACGCACGGCGAGCCGCGACGGCAGGTCGACGTCCGTGCGAAGAGGGCCGAAGCGAAGGCGCGCCGCCGCTACAACGGGGCCGGCGGCGGGGCAGCCGAGGGCTAGATGCTCAGCGCGCTCACCAACGCATGGAACCTGCCGGACCTCCGGCGGAAGCTGATCTTCACCGGCGTGGTCCTCGTCATCTTCCGGTTCATCGCGCACGTGCCGGTGCCGGGGGTCGACCCAAGCCGGCTGTCGCAGTTCTTCCAGGCTAACCCGCTCGCCGGTATGCTCGACCTCTTCTCCGGCGGCGCGCTGACGAACTTCTCGGTCGCGGCGCTCGGCGTGTACCCCTACATCACAGCCTCGATCATCATACAGCTGCTCCAGCCGCTGATCCCGCAGCTCGAGGAGATGGCGAAGGAAGGCGAGGCCGGACGCGCGCGGATCAACTTGATCACGCACGTGATCACAGTACCTCTGGCGATGCTGCAAGGCTACGGCACGGGCGTCTTGCTCCAGAGCCAGGGCGTGCTCGAGAACTTCGGCTTCGGACCGGGTGGCGACGTCGTTCGCACCATCGCGATCCTCATCTCGATGGCCGCTGGGACGCTGCTGCTCACCTGGATGGGCGAGCTGATCACCGAGAGCGGGATCGGCAACGGCGTCTCGGTGATCATCTTTGGCGGCATCGTCGCCCGCCTGCCGCAGATCGTGGCCCAGGGCTTCTTCGGTACGGGCAACCTGGTCGCCTTCGTCGTGTTCGGCATCGGCGGCGTGTTAACCGTGCTCGCGATCGTCGTCGTCCAGGAGGCGCAGCGCCGCGTGCCGGTGCACTACGCCAAGCGGATCCGCGGTCAGCGGCTTGTCGGCGGCCAGAGCACGCACATCCCGCTGCGAGTGAACTCGGCCGGGATGATCCCCCTGATCTTCGCAATGTCGATCATGCTCTTCCCGGGGACGATCTCCAGCTACTTCATCCAGGCCGGCGGCACGGTCGGCGACGTCGCGCGGACGATCTACACCATCTTCCAGACGAGCAGCCCGCTGTACTGGGTCTTCTATTTCATGCTGGTGGTCGGGTTCACCTTCTTCTACACGATGGTGATCTTCCAACAGCAGAACCTGGCCGAGAATCTCCAGCGCTACGGCGGCTTCATCCCCGGCATCCGTCCAGGACGCCCGACTGCCGAGTACCTGAACAAGGTGCTGTTCCGTATCACCTGGCTGGGCGCGATCTTCCTTGGCGTGGTCGCCGTCCTGCCGTTCCTCGGCGAGGTCTTCCTCGGGTCGACGCTGGCGCTGTCGAGCACCGGCCTGCTCATCGTCGTCGGCGTCGTGTTGGATACCATGAAGCAGCTCGAGGCTCAGCTGCTGATGCGCAATTACGAAGGGTTCATCAAGTAGCACCCACCGACGGCGCGCCGATCTTCGTCGTGCTCCTTGGGCCTCCAGGGGCCGGCAAGGGCACGCAAGCCGAGCTGCTCGCGCGGCGGCTCGCCGTGCCACGCATCTCAACCGGCGACCTCTTCCGCGAGGCGATCGCGAACGACACACCACTCGGGCGAGAGGTGGCGGGGTACATCAACAAGGGCGACCTCGTCCCCGACGCGACGACGCTCGAGGTCTTGTCCGAGCGGCTGAGCCAGACGGACGCGGGGCACGGCGCGATCTTCGACGGCTTCCCACGCACGGTCCCACAGGCAGAGGCACTCGACCGCCTTCTCGCCGACCGCGGCGCGCACCTGACGCGCGTCGTCGACCTCGACGTGGACGAGGCCGAGCTCCTGCGCCGGCTCGCCGGGCGTTGGACGTGCCGCAACTGCGGCGCGACGTACCACGAGCTGTTCGCGCCCCCCCGGGTGCCCGGCGTGTGCGACCGCTGCGGCGGTGAGCTATACCAGCGGCCGGACGACCGGCCCGAGGCGGTGCGTGTGCGGCTGCAAGTCTACCGCGAGCGGACCGCCCCGCTCGTCGACTATTACGCCAGGCACGGTCTTCTGCGCGCGATCGACGCGGCCGGGAGCCGCGAGGCGGTGACCGAGGCGCTGCTGCGAGCGGTGGACGGGGTCGCCCAGGCGGGCTGACGTGGCGATCGTCCTTAAATCCGAGCGTGAGATCGAGATCATGCGCCGGGGCGGCGAGATCGTCTCCGAAGTGCTCGCAGCTATCAAGGAGCGGTTGCGTCCCGGACAGACGACCAAAGAAATCGACGAGATCGCCGAGGCGACCGTCACCAAGCTGGGCGCAACGGCATCCTTTAAGGGCCTTTACGGGTTCCCGGCGTCCGTCTGCATCTCGGTCAACGAGGAGATCGTCCACGGCATCCCGTCGGCCGACCGCGTCCTGAAGGAGGGTGACATCGTCTCGCTCGACTTCGGCGCGTTCTACCACGGGCTCCACGCCGACTCGGCCGTCACGCTTCCAGTCGGCAAGGTGAGCGAGGAGGCGAGGCGGCTGCTGCTCTGCTGCGAGACGGCGCTCAACCGCGGGATCGCCCAGGCCAAGGCAGGCAACCGCATCGGCGACATCTCCTGGGCGATCCAAGCGTACGGCGAATCGAAGGGCTACGGCGTCGTCCGTCAGTACGTCGGCCACGGCGTTGGGCGCGCTCTCCACGAGGAGCCGCAGGTGCCCAACTTCGGCGTGCCCGGCCGAGGCGTCATCCTCCGACCCGGGATGACGCTCGCGATCGAGCCGATGCTCAACGTCGGCACCGAGAAGACCGAGCTGCTCGCCGACAAATGGACCGTGGTCACCGAGGACCGCAAGCTCTCAGCGCACTTCGAGCACACGATCGCAATCACGGACGACGGGCCGCTTGTGCTCACGAGGTTCCCGACGTGACAGAAGGCACGATCGTCGAGGCGCTGCCCCAGGCGCTGTACCGCGTCCAACTGGGCGACGGCCGTCTGCTCACGGCGCACATCGCCACCGGCATGCGCATGACCTACGTCCGCGCGCTGCCCGGCGACCGCGTGCTCTTGGAGGTCTCCTCGTTCGATAAATCGCGTGCGCGCATCGTCAAGAAGCTATCTTGACCCGTTTTTCGTTCATCTGGTACACTGATCGTTCGGCTGTCAATCTGGGTCGAGTGTGCCCTGCGCTGGGCGAGGGAGCGCTGTTATGAAGGTCCGTGCCTCAGTGAAGGCGCGCTGCGAGAAGTGCAAGATCATCCGTCGGCACGGCAACGTCATGGTGATCTGCTCGAACCCGAAGCACAAGCAGAAGCAGGGGTAAGTTCGCCGATGGCACGCATCGCCGGCGTCGACATCCCACGCGACAAGCACGTCGAGATTTCGCTGCGCTACATCTACGGTATCGGGCCAACCATCGCGCGGCGGATCTGCGAGCAGACCCGCGTCAACCCCGCCACCCGCGTCCGCGACCTGACCGAGGACGAGGTCGCGCGGCTGCGCGAGGTCATCGACCGCGAGTACAAGGTCGAGGGCGACCTGCGGCGCGAGGTGAACCTGAACATCAAGCGGCTGATCGAGATCGGCTGCTACCGCGGCCTGCGCCACCGGCGCGGGCTCCCTGTCCGTGGACAGCGCACCCGCACCAACGCCCGGACCCGCAAGGGGCCGCGGAAGACGGTCGCCGGTAAGCGCAAGGCCGCGGCGAAGAAGTAGCTGGCTTCAAAGCGCGTTCGAACGAGGGTAGATGGCACAGCAAGCTGCGAAGAAGAAGCCTGTCCGCGGCCGGCGCCGCGAGCGCAAGTCCGTCCCGCGCGGCCGCGCCTACATCCAGTCGACGTTCAACAACACGATCGTGACGATGACGGACCCGACCGGCGGCGTGATCGCCTGGTCGAGCTCCGGCTCGTCGGGCTTCAAGGGCTCGCGGAAGTCGACGCCCTACGCGGCCGGTATGGCCGCCGAGACCGCGGCGCGCAAGGCGATGGAGCACGGGATGCGCCAGGTCGAGGTCTTCGTGAAGGGACCCGGCTCGGGCCGCGAGGCGGCGATCCGATCGCTTCAGGCCGCCGGCCTCTTCATCAGCTCGATCACCGACGTCACGCCGATCCCCCACAACGGCTGCCGCCCGCCGAAGCGGCGCCGCGTCTAGGAGGCCAGGATGGCCCGTTACCACGACGCGGTCTGCAAGCTGTGCCGCCGGGAAGGCGTCAAGCTCTTCCTCAAGGGCGACCGCTGTTTCACGCCGAAGTGCGCCGTCGAGCGGCGGCCCTACCCACCCGGTCCGCAGTCGACCCGCCGCCGAAAGGTGTCGGAGTACTCGCTGCAGCTCCGCGAGAAACAGAAGGCGCGGCACATCTACGGTGTGCTCGAGCGGCAGTTCCGACGCCACTTCGCCGAGGCCGAGCGCCGCCAGGGCCAGACCGGCGAGAACCTGCTGCGCATCCTGGAATGCCGGCTCGACAACGTCGTGTACCGGCTCGGCTTCGCGGACTCGCGCGCCCAGGCGCGCCAGCTCGTGAGCCATGGGCACTTCGACGTCAACGGCCGCAAGACCGACATCCCGTCTGCCCAGGTCAAGGCCGGCGACCTCATCACCGTCCGCGAGGGCAGCCGCGCGATGGACCACTTCAAGACCGCGATGGAGCAGATCGCGCGCAAGACGGTCCCGGCCTGGCTGTCGGTCGACGCCGCCAACTTCGCCGGGCGGGTGGTCGCCCTGCCCGAACGGGCCGACATCGATTCTGCTCTCCAGGAGCAGCTAATCGTCGAGTTCTATTCCCGGTAGGCAGCCATCCACGCGCGTACCAGGCACGGTGTCATGGGTCTGTTTTGCCGGAGGAGTGACTGGAATTGCTAACTGATGTGATGCTGCCGAAGATCGAGAACGTCGCCGCCGAGCCGAACTACGGCCGATACCACGTCGAGCCGCTCGAGCCCGGGTTCGGCGTCACGGTGGGCAACGCGCTCCGGCGCGTGCTCCTCTCGTCGCTCCCCGGCGCCGCCGTTACGTCGATCAAGATCGACAACGTCTTCCACGAGTTCTCGGCTATTCCGGGCGTCAAGGAAGACACCACCGAGCTGGTGCTCAACGTCAAGCAGATCCGGCTGCGGTCGTTCGCCGACCGGCCGGTGCAGCTCCGGATCGAGGCCAGCGGGACCGGCGAGGTCACCGCCGCCGACATCATCGCTCCGCCGGACGTCGAGATCGTCAACCCTGAGCTGCACCTGGCGACGTTGGATGGTGAAGACAGCCGCCTCGTCGTGGAGATGACGGTCGAACGCGGCAAGGGGTACGTTCCGGCCGAGCAGCGCGAGGGATTGGCCATCGGCGTCATCCCGGTCGACGCGATCTACACGCCGACCAAGCGTGTGAACTTCACGGTCGAGCCGGTGCGCGTCGGCCAGGTGACGGATTACGAGCGGCTGGTGCTCGAGGTTTGGACCGACGGCACGATGGCGCCGGATGAGGCCGTCGCACAGAGCGCACAGATCCTCATCCGCCACCTCGAGCTGCTCACCGAGTTGGTCGCCAAGCCGACGGCGCGCTTCGACAAGCAGCCGACGTCGGCGGTCCAGATCCCGTCGAAGCTGTACGACGTGCCGATCGAGGACCTCGACCTCTCGGTGCGGGCCTACAACTGCCTCAAGCGGGCCGGCATCACCAAGGTCGGCCAGGTCCTCGAGATGACCGAGGACGACCTGCTCGGCGTCCGCAACTTCGGCCGCAAGTCGCTCGACGAGCTGCGCGACAGCCTTGCCGAGCGCGGGTTCCTGGAGGGCTCGCGGCTCGCGGCCACGCTCACCGCGCCCCCAGGCGTCTCGAGCGAGGGCGTCGAGGAAGAGGAGGGGACCGAAGAGGAGGGCGAGGAGGCCGCCCCCGCGGCGGTCGCTCCGCCGCCGCCCCAGCCGACCGCGCCCGTCCCGCCGCCGCGCCCCGCTCCGCTGCGGGTCAGCGAGGACGAGGAGCTCGAGGATTTCACCCGGGCCCCCTCCATCCGTGTCGCCCGGCAGCAGCGCGGCATGCCGCCCGTGCCGCCGGTGGTCGAGGAGGAAGAGGAAGAAGAGATCCCCGAGTACACGTTCGACAACATGGAGTTCGTCGACGAGGACGAGGAGGAAGAAGAAGAGCAGACCCGCGCCCGCGGCCGGCGGCGCCGGTAGCTTCGTTCAACCCGCGGTGTGCCTCCGCAGGAGGCACACCGCACCCTCCCAGGAGACAACGACATGCGACACCGCCAGCCCGGCCGGAGCTTCGGCCGCGACACCGGCCAACGGAAGGCGCTCTACCGCGGGCTCGTCACGGAGCTGCTCCGGTACGAGCGCATCCGCACGACGCTGCCCAAGGCCAAGGAGATCCGACCGATCGCCGAGAAGGCGATCACCCTGGCGAAACGGGGTGATCTGCACGCACGGCGCCTCCTCAGCGGCCGACTCTACGGCGACGAGGTAGTCGACAAAGCGATCACCGTCCTCGGTCCCCGCTTCGCCGAGCGCCCGGGCGGCTACACGCGCATCTTGAAGCTGGGCAAGCGCATCGGCGATAACGCCGACATGGCCATCATCGAGCTGGTGGAGTAAACGCCGAGCTTCGCCCTCGTCCTGGAGTACGACGGCGCTGGCTTCGCTGGGTTCCAGCGCCAGCGTGGTCGCCCGACTATCCAAGGTGAGATCGAGCGGGCGATTGGCGAGATCGTCGGTCGGCCCGTCCGTGTGGCTGGTGCCGGGCGCACCGACGCCGGGGTCCACGCCACCGGCCAGGTGGCGAGCTTTACAACCGAATCACGCCTCGGTCCGGACGAGTGGCCTCGTGCGCTCAACGCCCACCTGCCGCCGACCATCGCCGTCGTGCGGGCGAGCGTGGTGCCAGACGACTTCCACGCCCGCTTTTCGGCGCGCAGTCGGGAGTACCGCTACACGATCGTGAACCGCCGCGCGCGCCCAGCGATCGGCCGGCAGTACCGCTGGCACGTCCCGCAGCCGCTGGACGCCGAGGCGATGCACGCCGCGCTGCAGTCCCTGGTCGGCAAGCACGACTTCGCCGCGTTCGCGGGCGACGCCCGCAGACACGCGACCGTCCGCACCATCCTCGCGGCGTCCTGTGCCCGGCAGGGCGACGAGGTCGTCGTCGACGTCGCGGCCGATGCCTTCTTGCCCCACATGGTCCGCAACGTCGTCGGCACGCTCGTCCAAATTGGAAAGGGCTGTCTCAAAGCATCCGAGTTGGCTACCATTCTGGCCAGTTGTGACCGGTCGCGCGCCGCCGCGACTGCGCCGCCCCATGGCCTCTGCCTCGTCAGAGTAAACTACGGAGACCTTCACCTATGAAGACGTACGCCGTTAAAGCCTCGGACATCCAGCGCAGCTGGTACGTCGTCGACGCGGACGGTCAGGTGCTCGGCCGGCTCGCCTCGGAGATCGCGCGCGTCCTGCGCGGCAAGCACAAGCCGATCTACACACCCCACCTGGACACCGGCGACTTCGTCGTGGTCGTGAACGCCGAGAAGGTGAGGGTCACGGGCGCGAAGGAGAGCGACAAGCTCTACTACCGCCACTCCGGGTACCCGGGCGGGCTGCGCGCCGAGAGCGTGGCGCAGGTCCGCGCGAGGTTCCCCGAGCGGCTCATCGAGCGCGCCGTCAAAGGCATGCTCCCCCACAACGCGCTCGGCCGCCAGATGTACCGAAAGCTCAAGGTGTACGCCGGGCCGAGCCACCCGCATGCGAGCAACGGCCCGAAGCCACTGAACATCGACGCCCGCGGCGAGAAGGTGCGCGTCACCTTCCCCGAGAGCGTGACCGCGTAGAGACGTAGGAGAGCGCATTGGCTCAAGGCAACCAGATTACCGCCGTCGGGCGGCGCAAGACCGCGGTCGCACGCGTTTTGCTCGCTCCAGGCAACGGCCAGATCACCGTGAACGGCCGCCCGCTGCAGGTCCACCTGCCGCGCGCGACGCTCCAGTACATCGCGACGCAGCCGTTCCGGGCCGTCGGCGGCGCGCGGTTTTCCGTGCGCGCCAAGGTGGTCGGCGGAGGAATCTCCGGCCAGGCTGGCGCGATCTCACACGCACTGGCCCGAGCGCTCGTCAAGGCCGACGAGACGCTGCGGCCGACGCTGCGCAAGGCCGGACTCCTGACGCGCGACGCGCGAGTCAAAGAGCGCAAGAAGTACGGCCTGAAGCGGGCCCGCAAGGCGCCGCAGTACACCAAGCGTTAGAACTGCGTTAGACGTTCGCGTGGCGGACCCCTCTAGGGCGTCCGCCTACGTATCGCCACGCCGCGCGGCGTGTTTATCCACCGGGAGCCGCTTTGGGAGCTAGTAACGGTTTAGGGCGCCGCCGCGTGGTCGTCACAGGGCTCGGCGCGGTCACACCGCTCGGCAACACCGCGTGCGAGACGTGGCACGCGATGCTCGCCGGTAGGTCCGGTATCGCTCGCTTCACGCTCTTCGACCCCGAGCCGTTCGAGGTGCAGTTCGGCGGCGAGGTCAAGGGCTTCACTCCGTCGCCGGCCATCGACAAGAAGGAGGCCCGCCGGGTCGACCGCAACGTCCACTTCGCCGTCGCGGCCGCCGGGCAGGCGATCGAGGACTCGGGCCTCGTCATCGACGACGCTATCCGCGACGACGTCGGAGTGGTCGTGGGGACGGCGGTCGGCGGCATCAAGACGCTGATCGACGGCCAGCACGTCCTGGACGAGCGAGGGCCGGCCCGCGTCGGCCCGTTCGTGCTCCAGAACCTCATACCCGACACGGCGTCGGGCCAGGTCGCGATCTGCTTCGGGGCGCGCGGCCACAACCTCGCGATCGTGTCGGCCTGCGCGACCGGCGGCCATGCGCTGGGCGAGGCGGCCGAGGTCATCCGGCGTGGAGACGCGGTCGCGATGATCGCGGGCGGCACCGAGGCGTGCCTCGTCCCGCTCGTGCTGGCCGGGTTCACCAACATGGGCGCGCTGGCGAGCGGCAACGACGCGCCAGAGAAGGCGTCCAAGCCGTTCGACGCGCGCCGCCAGGGCTTCGTGATGTCCGAGGGGTCGGCGATGATGGTCCTCGAAGACCTCGAGTTCGCACAGGCGCGCGGCGCCCGGATCTACGCCGAGCTGATCGGCTACGGCTCGTCGAACGACGCGTTCCACCTCGCCGCTCCGGCGGAGAACGGCGAGGGTACCGTCCGGGCGATGGCTATGGCGCTGCGCAAGGCCGGCATCGAGCGGTGTGAAGTCGATTACGTCAACGCGCACGGCACCGGAACGCCGCTCAACGACAAGTACGAGACGGCGGCGCTCAAGCAGGTCTTCCGCGAGCATGCGCGCAGGCTCGTCGTCAGCTCGACAAAGTCGATGACCGGGCACATGATGGGCGCGGCCGGCGCTGTCGAAGCGATGGTCTGCGTTCGCTCGATCGTCGAAAGCGCCATCCCGCCGACGATAAACTACGAGGTTCCTGACCCGGAGTGTGACCTCGACTACACCCCGAACGAGCGGCGCGAGCGCGAGGTGCGTGTCGCCCTCTCGAACTCGATGGGCCTCGGCGGACACAACTCCTGCCTCATCTTCCGACGGTTCGAGCGGTGAGCGCGCCGCCGCGGTTGGCCCGCTACGCTCAGATCGTCGGCTGGGGTAAGGCCCTGCCGGCCCGCGCGATGCACAACCGCGAGTTCGAGTCGATCGTCGACACGTCCGACGAGTGGATCCGCGAGCGGACCGGCATCGTCGAGCGCCGCGTCGCCGGCCCCGGCGAGACGACCGCGACGTTGGCGACCCAGGCGGCGCGCGAGGCGCTCGCCGTGGCCGACCTCGACCCACGCCGCGTCGACTTCATCCTCGTCGCGACCTGTACGCCCGATCGGCTGATGCCCGCGACCGCCCCGATCGTCCAGCAGGCGATCGGCGCGCCGAACGCGGGCGCCGCGGACGTCAACGCCGCCTGCGCCGGCTTCGGGTACGGCCTGGCGATGGCGTCGGGGATGATCTCGTCGGGCATGTGGCGCAACGTACTCGTCATCGGCGCCGATACGCTGAGCCGCTGGCTCGACTGGCGCGATCGCTCGACCTGCGTCCTCTTCGGCGACGGCGCGGGCGCGGTGCTGCTCGCGGCGACCGACGAGCCGACCGGCCTACTTGCCCACGAGCTAGGGGCCGACGGTAGTGGTGCCGGCCTGCTCGAGATACCGGGTGGCGGCTCGGCCGCCCCCTCGACGATCGAGACGGTCCAAGCTGGTGCCCACTTCATCAAGATGGAGGGCCGGGCGGTCTTCCGGTTCGCCGTGCAGATCATCGTCAACTCCGTGCGCGCTACGCTCGCGAGGGCGCGCATGGCGGTCGACGACCTCGACCTGTTCATCCCGCACCAGGCGAACGTGCGCATCGTCGACGCCGCCGCCAAGGCGCTCGGCCTGCCGCCTGAGAAAGTGTTCACCAACGTGGACCGCTACGGGAACACGTCCGCCGCTTCGATCCCGCTCGCGCTGTGCGATGCGATCGAGGCTGGTCGGCTGCGCCCGGGGGACAACGTCGCCATGTGCGGCTTCGGCGCGGGGCTGACCTGGGGAACGGCCATCTTCCAGTGGGGCGTGCCGAGCGACATTCCTTCGACGACGTCGTGGCACGTCGTCGCGAGCGGTATCGACGGGCGCGCGGACCGGGCACGGGCGATCGCGCGGCGCGCGGTCGCCGGGACGCCGTGAGTCGGTCTCTCCAGGGGCGTGCTGCCCTGGTGACCGGTGGCGGCCGGGGCATCGGCCGGGCGATCGCGTTGCGGCTCGGCGAGCTCGGCGCGAGCGTCGCCGTCAACTACCGCCAGGACGCGGCCGCCGCGAACGAGGTCGTCGAGCACATCAAGGCCGCTGGCGGTCAGGCGGTCGCGATCCAGGGCGACGTCGCCGACGTCGCCGCGCCCGAGGCGCTGGTCAAGGCGACCACCGAAGCGTTCGGCAAGATCGACATCCTGGTCAACAACGCCGGGATCATCCGCGACGGCCTGCTGGTCCGCATGAGCGACGAAGACTGGGAGGCCGTGCTGCAGACGAACCTGCGCGGGGCCTTCCTCTGCACGCGTGCCGCGCTGCGGCCCATGCTGCGCCAGCGGTGGGGTCGGATCGTGAACATCACCTCGGTTTCCGGCATCATGGGCAACGCCGGCCAGGCGAACTACGCGGCCGCCAAGGCCGGATTGATCGGCCTGACCAAGGCGACGGCCCGCGAGGCCGCCGGTCGAAACGTCACGGTCAACGCCGTGGCGCCCGGCTTCGTAACGACGGAGCTGACCGTGGGCCTTCCCGATAAGGTCAAAGAGGCGATTTTGAACCAGATCCCGGTCGGACGCTTCGGCGAGCCCGACGACGTGGCGGCGGCCGTCGCCTACCTCGTCTCGGACGCCGCCGCCTACGTGACCGGACACGTGCTCGCCGTCGACGGCGGGCTGGCGATGTGATGCCCCTCGTGGGGTGCGGCCGGCTCGCGGCGCGAGCCCGCCACGGGTAGGAGCAGCGGATGGATCAAACACTCAAAGAAGCGGCTCGCCGGATAGCCGTCGTGTTCCCGCCCCAGGGCACGCAGTTCGTCGGCATGGGGAAGGACGTCTACGAGGCCTCGGCGGCCGCGCGACGCATCTTTCAGCAGGCCGAGGAGGCGCTCGGGATCGACCTGCGCAAGCTGTGCTTCGAGGGGCCCGAGGAGCTGCTGCGCGAGACGATCAACTCCCAGCCCGCGATCCTGACCGTGTCGATCGCCTGCTGGGAGGCGCTCAAAGAGAAGTGGGCGGCGCTCGGCGAGGTAATCCAGCCCCGCTTCTTCGCGGGGCACAGCCTCGGCGAGTACACGGCGCTGGTCGCCGCCGGCAGCCTCGACTTCCGCGACGCCGTCAAGCTGGTCCGCGAGCGCGGTCGGCTGATGAAGGAAGAGGGCGACAAGAACCCCGGCGGGATGGCCGCGGTGATCGGCCTCGACGACGAAGCGCTCGAAGAGGTCTGCCAGGAGGTCGCCGACAAAGGCGTCGTCCACCCGGCCAACTACAACTCGCCCGGCCAGGTCGTGATCTCGGGCGAGCTCGCCGCGCTGACCGCCGCGCTGGAGCTAGCCGTCGAACGCGGCGCGCGCAAGGTCGTCCGGCTGGCGATCTCGATCGCCTCGCACTCCCCGCTGATGCGCCATACCAGCGAGCACCTCTCGCGCGCTGTCGCGGCCGCCGGCCTGGCGGACGCACGGGTACCGATCATCGCGAACGTGTCGGCCAAGGCGATCAGCTCGGCCGAGGACATCCGCCGCGAGCTGGTCGAGCAGATCACCGGCCGCGTGCGTTGGTCACAGTCGATCCTGGCGATGGTGGAAGAGGGCGTGCAGACGATCGTCGAGATCGGTCCGGGCGAGACGCTTTCGGGCCTCTCGCGGCGCGTCTCGCGCGACTTGCAAGCGCTGTCGGTGAATAGCATCGACGCCATCGTGCAGTTCCCGGCGCGGCTCCAGGAGATCGAGGCGCGGCGCGCCGCCGCGCGCGCCTGAGCTCCCTGGGTCCCGCTCCTCGCCAGGCACCAGCCGTGGAGCGCGGCCACGAGGAATCTCGACCGCACCGGCTACCACCAGCGTAGGTTCGTCGTCGCGATCCAGCTTCCTCAGCGCCGCGCGGAAACGCGGCGTTACCTGGCCGAGTTACGCGCCGCGACGCTTATGACTCGGCGCAGTGCGCCCGCCTCGCGTCCCAAGCCCGAGCGCGTGGCGCGGCAGGCGTACGACCGGCTCGCCAAGATCGAGACGGAGGTCGAAAGGCTGCAAGCGCGCCGCGCCGAGCTCGAGGCTCGTCTGGCCGACGCGCGCTTTGGAGCCAGCCCGAGGAGGCGGCGACGGTGGTCGACGAGCTCGCCGAGGTACAGGCGAAGATCGACGCGGCCACGTCGCGCTGGGAACAGGTCATCGCCGCGCCGTAGGCCCTTATACTCGCCCGCGTGGCGCGCCCGTTCGATCTGACCCTCT
>DASRFH010000074.1:0-19515 GCA_035651675.1 Chloroflexota bacterium
CGCTCGATCTCGACCAGGCTCGAGTCGGCGGTCGCCAAACGCTCGTTCGCCGCCTCGATCCAGCGCGACCTCGCGCGCGCGAACGTGCGGCTGACGGTGGCCGAGTACCTGCTGTTGCACGTCGGCGCGATCGGCGCCGGCATCGTGATCGGCGTCGTGCTCGGCAGCCTGCCACTGACAGCGGCGCTGGCGATCTTCGGCTTCTACTCACCTCGTCTATGGGTGAGCATCGCGCAGAGGCGGCGGCTGCAGGCGTTCAGCTCCCAGCTCGCCGACACGTTGATGCTCCAGTCGAACTCGCTGCGCGCTGGCTACTCGCTGCTCCAATCGATGGAGGCGGTCTCGCGCGAGGCGCCACAGCCGACGGCGGAGGAGTTCGGCCGCGTGATCCGCGAGGTCGGCCTCGGCCTCTCGCCGGAACAGGCACTGCTCAACCTCCATCGCCGGATGCCCAGCGACGACCTCGACCTCATGGTGACGGCGATCAACGTGCAGCACGAGGTGGGCGGCAACCTCGCCAAGATCTTCGACACGCTGGCGGAAACCATCCGTGAGCGGCAGCGGGTGACGGGCGAGATCCGGACGCTGACAGCCCAGCAGCGGCTCGGCGGATACGTGATCGCGCTCCTTCCGATCGCGCTGGCGGGCGGGTTGTTCCTGCTCAACCCGACGTTCCTGTTGCCGCTGCTGTCGGACGAACAGTTCATCTGCATGCCCACGTTCATGATGCCCATCATCGCCGCGGTGATGGTCATCGCCGGGTACATCTCGATCCGGAAGATCGTGGCGATCGAGGTCTGACGATGGATGGACTGATGACACCCCTCGCGACGGTTCTCGAAGCGGTTCCGGTGATCGCGACGGCGCCCCTGACGTTGGCCATCCTCGCCGCCTTCGGCGTGCTGCTCGCGGCTTGGGGCGCGATGAGCCTGCAAACGCCGGGCCTCGTCGCGGCCCGCCTCGGGACCTACACGTCGACGCCGACCTCGCTCGAGGACCTGGAGCTGGGCCTCTCGTTCGGCGACCGCGTCTTGCGCCCTCTGATCGACGCCTGCGCGCGCCTGGTCCTCCGTTACACGCCTGGCTCGACCGTCGAGGGCTACCGTCGCAAGCTGATCCTCGCCGGCAGCTCGGCGGGGTTCGAGGTGCGCGACTTCCTCGGGATGAAGGGGCTGCTCGCGATAGGCATGGGCGGCGGGTGGCTCATCCTCGGCGGCGCGGCGCAGATTGGCCCATCGCCGGTGAGCGTCGCGATTTTGCTCGCGATCCTGGGGTTCTACCTGCCCAACGTCTGGCTCTCGCGCAAGATCAAGCGTCGGCAGAACGAGCTGCGCCGCGCACTGCCCGACACGCTCGACCTGCTGACCATCTGCGTCGAGGCCGGTCTTGGCTTCGACGCTGCGATCGGGCGCGTCGTCGAGAAGCGCGACGACGAGCTCAGCCGCGAGTGCGGTCGCGTCCTCGCCGAGATGCGGATGGGCAGGTCCCGGCGCGACGCACTTCGGACCCTCGGCGAGCGCACAGACGTCGACGACATCAACACGTTCGTGTCGGCGATCATCCAGTCGGAGCAGCTCGGCGTCAGCATCTCGCGCGTGCTGCTCACGCAAGCCGAGCAGATGCGCATTCGGCGCCGCCAGCGCGCCGAGGAGCTGGCGCACAAGGCTCCGATCAAGATGCTCTTCCCGATGGTCTTCCTCATCTTCCCGGCGATCTTCGTCGTCATCCTTGGTCCAGCGCTGCCGGGCATCCTCAAAAGCCTCTCTTGATCCAGGCAGCCGCCGCCGCCGTGAATCTCCGGCGTCGAGGCGCCAGGCCCGATCGGCGGCTGGCTGTCACCGTCGGGCTGGTCGGCTGCCTCGTCCTCCAGGTGGTCTTCCACATCCAGCGCGTTCCGAGCTGGGAGCACTGGGCCGATCTGACGTCGTTTCTGGCGGCGGGGAGGGCCGTGCGCTCTGGCGTCGACCCGTACCTCGGCGGGCTGGCGCAGGAGAACCTGAACCCGCCGGTCCTCTTGCCGGCCTTTGCGCTCCTGGCCGGCTTACCGCCGATGGCCGCGTACGCGCTGGTCTACTCTGCGTCGTTCCTTCTCTACGCCGCCTGCGGTTGGCTGCTGGTGCGACACGCGGACGACCGGCCACCGACGAACCAGGTCATCGCGCTGGCGGCGTTGTCGGGGTTATGGGACACGCTGTTGCTCGGCCAGATCTACGTGCTCCTTCTCGCACCGCTCACGCTGGCCTGGCTGTCCGTCGAGCGCCGGCCGGGCCGGGCCGGCGCGCTGCTCGGATTCCTCGCGGCCGCCAAGCCCAACCTGCTGCTAGTGCCAGCGCTGCTTGCGCTGGCGGGCCACAGGAGGACCGCCGCCACCGCCTGCGTGGCTGCCCTGGCCGTGAGCGCGCTCCCCCCGGCGTGGTACGGATGGGAGATCTACCCACATTGGTGGGCGGCGGCGACGAGCCGGCCGACCGTCTGGTACCCGCTCAACGGCTCGCTGGTCGGCGAGCTCGCCCGTCTCGGATGGGCCGAGACGGGCTTCGTGGCCGTCGGAATGCTCGTCGTCTGGCTGGCAGCGTGGAGCTGGCGGTGTCGTCCCGACCCGCGGTCGGCGATGGCCGCTGGACTCGCCGGCGCCCTCCTGATCGGCCCGCTCACGTGGACCGGCTACGCTGTGCTGCTCTTGCCGATCCTCGCCACCCGTCGGTGGGGAAACGCGGAGCGCCGCGCGGTCGCGCTGTTGGTGCTGCCCGCCTTCGCACTGCTCGACACGTCGTTGGCCGGCCCTTTGCCGCGGGCGATCCTGGGCGGCGTCTACCCGGCCGCCTTCGCGCTGCTGCTCGGGACGACGGTGCTCCGGCCGGGTAAGCCAGCGCCGCACGTCGTCGCGGTCGACAACGCCAGCATCGGGTCGCGGCTGGCGGCTCGCGCTGAAGTGGCGCGAAGTCCGGTGCGGCGCGGACTTGGCCTCATGGGCCGACGAGGCTGGTCGACGTCCGACGGCCTCGTCCTGTCGCGCTGCAACGCGATCCACTGTTTCTTCATGCGCATGCCGATCGACGTCGTTTACGTCGACAGAAGCGGACGGGTCGTCAAGGCGGTCCGCGACCTCCGACCGTGGCGCATCGGCCCGATCTCGCTCCGCACGGATTGGGTGCTCGAGCTGCCTGAGGGCACGCTGGCGCGCACCAACACGACCGTCGGCGATCTGCTCGTCGTCCGGCCAATCGGCGCCCCGGCGTGAGCACCCTCCTCCGCCGGTACTTCGACCTGGCGTCGCCGGCCTCACTCGTTCCCCTATCCGTGCCTTTCGTCGTCGGCCTCGCCTGGGCCTGCGCCACCTACGCCATCCCAACGGACTTCCAGGCGTTCGTCGACGCCGCCCGTGCGCTGCGCGCCGGACTCGATCCGTACGGCGCCTACACCGTCCAGTTCGCGGTTCCGTTCCCGAACCTGAACCCTCCGTTCTCGCTCTTCTTCATCGCTCCGTTGGCCGACGCGGATCCGTGGATCGCCCAACGGGTCTGGTACTGGACGACGATCGCGCTCTACGCGGCGAACTGCTGGCTGCTGCTCCGGTTGTCTCCCACCAGAGCCACCATCGGGCATGTCGCCTGGCTCCTCGCGTTGGCGGGGTTCTGGCACTCGCTCCAGTCGAAGAACCTGTACATACCGCTGGCGACCCTCACCACCGTCACCTGGGTTCTACTGCGTCGGCACCACGCGTCGTCCGCCGCGCTGCTGATCGGGCTGATGGCCGCGCTCAAACCGAACCTCCTCATCTGGCCGGCGCTGCTCTACCTCGCCGGGCACAGGCGGGTAGCCGTGGTAGCCGGCGGGACAGCCGGCGCCGCCAGCTTGCTGGCGTTAGTCGCATTCGGGCCCAATGCCTACCAGCAGTGGTGGGCGGCCACTCGGCTCTACGCGCGCCCCGAGCTCGTCCACAACGGCTCGCTCTTCGCCGCGTTCGACCATCTGGGCCTCGCCCACGTGTCCTGGGCTGGCAGCACGCTGATGCTCGTCGGCGTCGCGCTGGTGGTGTGGCGTCGCCGTCCACCGGCCGGCGAGGCAAGCGCCATCGCCATCGCCGCGGCCCTCCTGGCCGCCCCGCTCGCTTGGATCGGCTATTCGCTGCTGCTGCTCCCGGCGCTGCTCGAACGGCCCTGGCGGCGGGCGTTTCGGGCCGCCGCGGTGCTCCTGGTGCTCCCGCCCCCTAACCTCGTGAGCCTCACCGACAGGTCCCCCGTGTTGATGGCGACGCTCGGCCTGGCCTACCCGGCCGCTTTCTGCCTGGTCCTGGCAGGCCTGGTGGCGAATGGGTCCCCAATCGGGGCTACCCAGTCTGGGACCGTCGTGCCGTTGCCCCGTGGTGTGCCGCTGGCAACACTGGGTGCACTCTGGCGGAGGTGTGCGGCGAGTGGGGTCCAGACTGTTCAGCGCGCTTGGGCGCCTGGCCAGCCGGGCTCTGCCGATCCTCCTGACCGCCATGGTCGCGATCAGCTCGTCGGGAGCGGCGCGAATTGACGGTGCGGGCACGTCGACGATCCGGAACGCGGAGGCCGCGAGCACGAAGTCGAGCTACGTCGTCCGAGTCGGCAAGCCGGGCGTCGTCAGCGTCGCGAACAGCTCGATCGGCGAGCTAACGAGCCGGGCGCACGCCACGACCGTCGACGCGCTGGGGCGCGTGCTCGCCGAGCTCGCACGGACCGACGACGCCGGCCCGGCGACGTACGATGCCGCGCTCGACGCGTATCGGGTCGATCTCACCGACCGGGGCCGCCAGCGCCTGGTCGGCGACCCGCTCGTCGCCTCGGTTGATCCGACCGGCACAGCGCGCCCCGCATCCGCCGCCGCGGCCAACGCGCCCCTGCCGCCAACCGCGATGCGGGGCGCGCAGAACGTCGGGTCGGTGAACTTCGTCCAGGTCTACACGCCGTTCATGTGGGGCCGCACCAACTTCGGTGGCCTCGGCGTCACGATCACGCTGGAGAACAGCGGCGGCACGGTCAAAGGCGTGTCGGCGCAGAGCCTCCTCGCGCCGCCGAACAACTACGTCAAAGTCGACCACAACCAGCTCTATTACGAGACCATCTTCAAAGACCCCAACGATCCGCTGCACCCGGTAGTCAACATCCTGCCCGGCGACCGGGTCCACGTCGTCACAACGGGCGTCGATCCATCGACCGGGCTCAACGCGACCGAGGACAAGCGGATCGTCGTCGACGACGTCCGGGCGTGGACCAGCTACGACAACGACAGCGTCTCTGGGCTCGCTCCCGCCGGTGCGCAGATGACGGTGTCGCTCGACAACTTCCTCTGGATCGCCGACTACGTCACCCCCGGCAACCTGCTCACCTACGCCGACACGACCGCTGACAGCTCGGGCCGCTTCTCGGTCGGCCAATTCCGGACCAGCGCCGACCCGACGCCGCGCAAAGTCGACCTGCTGCCGGGCAGCACGGGGTACGTCCGCGTCAAGCACTCCGACGGCAACGAGATCTACACGGTCCACGGACAGGACACGTTCGTCCTCGAAAACTCCTACACCGTACACGGGTACGCGTTCCCACTGCCGACCGCCCCATCTGGCCTCGACCAGGGCGTCGTGGTCGATCGGGTCGGGCTGACGCTCACCGTTTCCGTCGCCGCGCCAGGTGGAGCGCTCAAGGGTACCGTCACTTCGACCGGGGGCTCGTTCGACCCGTGGGTCATCACGCTCGACCAGGTCGTGAAGGGCGGCGACACCGTCTCGGTCAACGTCGGTTCGATACCGACCCAGAGTATCGCGGTGAGCCCGATCGACGCGCGCGTCGACGTCGGCAGCGGCCAGATCCTGGGGACCGGCCCTGCCAACACGTCGATGACGGTGCAGGCCGGACGCATCTCGGGCTACCTCAGCGCCGACTCGTTCTACGACTTCATCGTGAACCACGTGACGACGGACGGGGGTGGCGTGTTCGCCTCGGGTAGCTTCGCGTGCGGAAGCGGCGCGCTGAGACTCGGTCCCGGCAGCTTCGGCTACGCGGGCTTCGAGGACGGCCAGGGTCACTTCATCTACGAGGCCGTGGCGGCGCCGACGACCGAGGTGATGGCCGACTTTCCCTACGTCGAGGGCTGGCTGCCGGACGGCGCGGAGCGACCGACGCTCGCCGTCGTCGACAGTAGCGGGGCCATCAAGCACTCCTCGACGGTGACGCCGACGCTGCTGTGGCTCAGCGGCCAGAAGCTCTTCTTGAACGTCTTTTTCGACGTCGTCACCGACCAATTCATCAACCCCGGCGACGTGGTGACGCTGAGCGGGCTGCCGACCGGCAAGGCGACGGTGCCGGTCGACAAGCTGACCGGCTACGTCGACGTCGACGGCGACAACATCTTCGGCGACGCGCCGGCGGGGGCGAGCCTGCGGATCATCCCGAGGGGAGATCGGTCGGCCTACCACCTCGCCACCGCCGACGGCTCGAACCGGTTCACCGCCGACAACCGCTACCGCAATTTCATCGGCTTCAACTGCACCGAGGTCGACAAGACCGAGGACTTCGTCGCGGCGAGCTCGGGGCGCGTCTACTACTGGCACGCCGATGGAAACGCGGTGTTCGCCCACTTCGGGCGCACCATGTGGGTGAATCAGAACGACCGGACCATAGAGGTCTGGGCCTTCATCCTTCGCGACCTGGATTGGTGGCCCTTCCCGCCGCAGCGCCAGATGACCGTCACCCTGACGCCGCGCGATGGCTCGGCCGCGACCACCCTCTCAGGATCGACCGACTTCACCGGCAGCGGGCACGTCCGGATCGATCTGTCGGACGCCTCGAACCAGCCCATCGTCGTGCGCGCGGGCGACACGGTATCCGCCACGTTCGACGAGGGACCTGCTGGTCACACCCGGAGCGTCACGCTCGCCGTGCAGAACCAGCCGAGGGTGCTCGCCGTGCCGGACGTGGATACCAGCACGGTGGCGGGCGTCGGGCCATCCGGCTGGCCGGGTGGCACCACGCTCTCGGGCGTGATCCCGTACCTCACGGCGCTGCCGCCGCGCGCACTCACGGCGTGGGGGCCAGTCAATTTCCTCGACGTGGCCAAGAAGCCTCTGCCCCTCGCGCGCGGCTACTCAGGGACGGCCGCCTTCACGAGCCCCACCGGGATTCGCGTCTGGTCGGCGTGGGCCGTCGTCGCGCTGCCCACCAAGATCGTCGGTTACTTGAACGTGGGCGACACGAAGGTCTGCGGCACGGCGGCGCCCAACGCGCCGCTGCGCATCCACGACCTCAGCTCGCCGACCGCCGACGTCATCCTGGCGACCGGCACGGTCGGCGCCGATGGCAAGTTCTGCGCGACGACGGCGCCGCTCGCGAAGGATCAGGTCGTGCTGGCCGAGGCTGACGGGACCTACAGCCAACCCGTCGTCGTTGGGTCGCTCAAGCACACGTTCGTCAGCTTCGTGGCGAGAACGTCGACCTCTGGCCTCTAACACCGCGCTCCGTCGACCGATCCTCGGCGCAGCCGTCGAACGCGTGCTCCTCAAGGCCATCGTCGGGCTCGCGATCGGCGCGCCGATCGCCTTCGTCCTCGCGCCGTCGGGGTACGCGCTCGAGCGCTTCCACGATGCGGCGGTCTATTACCGCGCCGGACGAGCGCACCTGGCGGGCGTCGATCCGTACGTCGACCTCACGTTCCGGCAGTGGCCGCTGGTCGCCGCGATTTGCGCGCCGCTCGCGCTGCTGCCCGAGCGGCTTGCCGGCGTGGTCGTATCGAGCCTCAGCAGCCTCGCCGGGCTCGTCGGCTTCTACTTGCTCCGGCTGCGCCTCGCCGACCACCCCACCGCGCCGCGGCTGTGGTGGGCAGCGGTGGCTCTTGGACCGCCTTTCCTGACGCTCTTTTACCTCGGTCAGATGACCGGCTTCTGCTTCGCCGGCTTCTGTGCCGGATTGTGGCTGCTCGACCGCCGTCCATGGCTCGCCGGCGTGGCCTTCGCGCTGATGGGGGCAAAGCCCCACCTCGTGCTTCTAGCGCTTCCGGCCCTCCTCGGCGGGCCGTTGGCCGCTCTGATCGGCTTCGTGCTCGCCAGCCTCCTGTGGCCGCTGGGGTCGCTCGCGGTGGCCGGGCCAGGCGGACTGGTCGCCTTCGGTCGGGCGCTCTACACGATCGGCGGACTCGACGAGGAGCTGGTCGGCGTCCCGGTTAGCACCCTGTTGCCGGCCGGCCCTGCTCGGACCGTCGTCGAGCTCGTCGCGCTGGCGCTGATCGTTGGGCTGTTGGCCGCCTTGACCGTGCTGAGACTGCGCGGACGGCGGCTCGCGGGGAGCGGCGTCGAAGTGGCCACCGCCTTGATCCTCGTCGGCCTGCCATACGCGCGCATGTACGAAATGCTCTTCGCCACGCCGCTGATGCTGCGCCTCGGGACTAGCCGGGCGACGCGCAGCTGGCTGCTCGCCCTGGCCTGGTGGCTGCTGCCTCTTCTGTCTCTGGCGCTGCTGTCCCACGGCGGAGGCGGGCTCGCCTCCCTGGCGGTCCCCGCCGCGGTGGCCTGGCGTGTGACCCGGGCGGCTACTCCAAATAGTCCTTCAGCCGCCGGCTCCGACTTGGGTGACGCAGCTTCCGGAGCGCCTTCGCCTCGATCTGCCGCACCCGCTCGCGCGTGACGTTGAAGACCTTCCCCACCTCCTCGAGCGTTCGCGAGCGGCCATCCTCCAGACCGAAACGGAGCTGAAGCACCCGGCTCTCGCGGTCGCTAAGCGAGCTCAGGATCGTATCCACCTGGCTACGCAGCAGCGCGGCGGTCGCGATGTCCGAGGGGGCTGGGGACGAGAGATCCTCGATCAGGTCGGCGAGCTGGCTGTCCTGCTCGGCGCCGATCGGCGACTCGAGCGACACCGGCTGACGCGAGACCTGGATCGCCTGCTCCACGCGCCCGGCGGTGGCCTGGATCTCCTCCCAGATGAGCGGCGGGATCAGCCGCGGGTTGTTCAGCAGGTTCGATTTGAGGATGGCCCCGCGGCGCGCCTCGTCGCCCTGGTCGTTCGACCCGAGCAGCTGCGGGTCGCGACGCGCGGCGACGCGCACGAGCTCCTCCTCCAGGTTCGGATCGAAGAGCCCCATGATCAGGCCGATCTCGGCCGGCGTTGGATCGCGGTTAAGCTGCTGGGTGAGCTCGCGCGTCACCTGCCCCAGGCGGTTGATGATCTCAACCATGTGGACCGGCACGCGGATCGTACGTGCCTGGTAGGCGAGCGCGCGGCTAATCGCCTGGCGGATCCACCAGGTGGCGTAGGTCGAGAACTTGAAGCCGCGCCGGTAGTCGAACTTCCCGACCGCGCGCATCAGGCCGAGGTTGCCCTCCTGGACCAGGTCGAGCAGCGCCATGCCGCGGTTCGTGTACTTCTTGGCGATCGATACGACGAGGCGCAGGTTCGCCTCGATAAGGTGCCGTTCGGAGTCTTCGGCGACGTGCCGCACGCGGGTGAAGTGCCGGCGCACGTCGGCGGCACGCTCGCGCAGCGCCGCGCAGACGCCGTCGACGTTCGGCATCGAGCGCGCGTACGCGTAGCGCGTTATCGACTGGAGGATCGGCAGCAGCAGCCGCGACTCGACGGACAGCCCGACGATCCCACGCTCGACCTCGCCGGCCGACCAGCCGAGCCGCGCGGCCAACCGCGCCACCCGTTCGGGCTCGATGAGCTCGTCGATCGCGACCCGCAGCCGCCGGTCCGCCAGCCTGGCGAACACCGGCGCGTCGGGGTCGCACCCGACGTCCTCCCAGAGCGCCTCGACGAGCGGTTGCCGCTCGAAAAGGCGCCGGCAGAGGACGACCGCCGCCTCGACGTCCGCGGCCGGCTCGTCGTCGACGGCCGCCTCAGACGCCGCGCCGGCGAGCACGACCTGGTCCTCGATGCGCGCCGCCAGGTAGCGCTCCTCCGCCGCGGTCAGCAGCTTGACCCGATGGATCTCGCGCAGGTACTGGCGAACCGGGTCGTCGATCGAGCCCGCCTCGTCGGGCTCCGGCTCCGGCTCTTCGGCGGCCGCCTCGGCCTCGAGCTCAGCCACGATCGGGGCGAGCTCCTCAGGCGGCGGCTCCTCGACGGCGAGGTCCTCGACCTCCTCGGCAAGGTCGTCTGGCTCGGGCGACGCGACATCGGGCTCGTCGCTCGCCGGGTCGGCCAACGGCGTGTCGGCAACCGCGACCTCGGCGGCGGGAGGATCCGGTCGTTGCGAACGACGATCCACCGTTGGACCTTCTACTTCCAGCTTCTTCCTTCCTGGGACCTGGCGATTATACCGGAGCGGCCCCCGGCACCCGGCCCGCCCTGTGCTAGCGTTGCCCCGCTTTGGCCACGCAGCTCGCCGCGGCGACGTCGGCGGTCGCCGCACCAGCCCACGAGCTCACTCCGCGTCGGCCCACACCTCTCCGAGCCGGCCTCGTCTTCAGCGTGGTGTTCGGCGCCCTGGCGAGCCTGTACAGCGTTGCCAACCCACCGTGGGAAGCGTCCGACGAGCTTGGCCACTTCGACTACGTCGTCCACATCCTGACGACGCGCACGCTTCCCGTGCAGAGCGTCCAGTCGCCCAACCTGGCCCACCACCCGCCGCTGTACTACCTCTACGCCGCGGCGCTGGCGTGGCCGGCCGACCTGACCGACCCCTCCTTCGCCCCGCGCTTCAATCCCGGTTTCATCTGGGCCGGCAACGGCGGTCGCGATCCGAACGTCGCGAGCCACACGACCGCCCAGACGTTCCCCTATACGCGCCAGGCTCTCGCGCTGCACCTCGCCCGCCTCGGATCGGTCGTGCTCGGGATGTTCACGGTCGCGTTGCTTTCGGCCACCGGCCGTGCCGCCTTCCCCCGCGCACCCGCGATCGGGCTGCTAGCCGTGGCGCTGATCGCGCTCGACCCCGAGTTTCTGTTCGTTAACGGCGCGGTCAGCAACGACTCATCGATCGCGCTCGCCGGGAGCGCGACGTTTCTGGCGGTGCTGCACGCCGCGCGCGCACCCGAGCGGGTCGGGCGGTGGATCGTGGTCGGCACATGCCTGGGCGTGGCGATGCTGGCGAAGTCGTCGGCCGTGGCTCTCCTCGGGGCGGTCGGCATCTTCGTGCTCGTCCTCGCAGCGGAGCGTCGCTCGGTTGGCTGGCTCGTGCGCGCCGCGGCGTGCGTCGCCGCGCCGTTCGTGCTGCTGGCCGGCCCGTGGCTCGCCCGGAACCAGCTTCTGTACGGCGACCCGCTCGGCTACGCCGTCTACCGCCGCGCCTGGTGGCCTAGCCTCCGGACGAGCCCGCTCGCGTTGAGCGACCTGCGCGAGATGGCATCGCTCCAATTCCGGTCGTTCTGGGCCTGGTTCGGCTGGATGACCGTGCCCGGCCCGGACTGGTTGCATAACGCCGCGCTCGCGCTCTGCGCGCTCGCCGCGGCCGGCCTCGTCCTGATCCTGTTAGGTCGCCGGCGGGAGCTCGTCGGCCCGTGGGAGCGGCGCGTGCTCCGACTCGCCGCGCTCTTCGCCGCCGCCCAGGAGCTCTACATGCTCGCGGTCGTGCTCGACTGCAACAGCTCCTGCTACCAGGGACGCTACCTCTTCCCGGTCGTCGCGCCGATCGGTCTGCTGCTCGCCGCCGGGCTGGCAGCGCTGGTCCCGCGGCCGGCGCTCGGGCCAACGGCCGCTCTCGTTGCGGCGGCGCTCGTCGCCATCGCGCTCTGGGTTCCGTTCGCGGTCATCCGCCCCGCCTATGCGACCGTGCCGCTCGCGAAGTGGCAGCTCTGGCGGCTGGACCCGATCCCGGCGACAGCGGTCGGCGACCTCTTCGCGCTGCGCGGCTGGCAGGTCGTCCCAGCCAGCGACCGCGCCACGGTGGCCGTCACCCTCTACTGGCAGGCGCTCCGCGCGCCCGACTTCGACTACTCGGCCTTCGTCCACTTGATCGACGACCACGACCAGATCGTCGCGCAGCAGGACCACGCTCCCGGCCAGCCAGCCGGCTTCCCGCCGACGCGATGGTCGACGGGCGACGCGGTCGCGGACCTGCACGAGCTCGACCTCGCCCGCGTCCCACCCGGACGCTACCGCCTCCGCATCGGGCTCTACAACTGGGCAACCGGCCAGCAGCTACCCATAACGATCGACGGGCGGGCGAGCGGCACGTTCCTGATCCTGCCGACCCCGGTCGACGTCCCAGGCCGTTAGCTCGCGTCGACGACCGGCAGCGGCAGGCGGTTCTCGGGCACCGTCGGCTCGGCGGTCAGCCGTTCGCCGCTCTTCTCGTCGTAGAACCCGACGCCGACCAGACGGCCCGCCTGCACCTTCTCGCGCGGTCCCTCGATAGCCACCTCGACCCGTAGCGGGCCGGGGTCCATCTGGCTGGTCGGCCGCCGCGCCGGATCCAGCAGCAGCACGTCCCGCTGCGCGACCGTCTGGCCGCTGGCGTCGAGCAGATGGGCGAACAGCTTGTAGTCCTTTGCGAGATTCCGTTCGACGCGCAGGTCTAGGGAGAGGCGGACGACGAGCCCGTCCCTGAGCGGCGCACGCTCCGCCGCATAGCCGACCAGGTGGAGCGCGCCGCCGAACCGTTCGTCGACTTGCCGAAGCGCGGGCTGGAGCTGGATGGCGTCGTGCGGCCGCAGCGAGAGCCGCGTGATCCTCAGGCCGCCGGCCTCCAGCTCCTCGCGCGCAGCTGCGTAGCGCTCGAGCGCGGTGTTGACGAGGCTGTTCGGGTCGAGCAGGGGGTCGCCCGCCGGCAGCAGCCAGACGACCGTCGCGGGGCCGACGGCGCGGCTCAGCTCGGCAACGGTCGTCTCGGCCGGCCGCCCGATCGCGGGCGGCCGCTGGCGCACCGTTACGAAGGAGCCGAGGTAGTACCCGGCCAGCGCATCGAGCGAGCCGAGCCCTACGTCGCCCGGCCTGGCGAGCGGCCGGACAGCGCGCGCCACCGCCCGCCAGTCGTCGCGCTGCTCGGGCGGCGCCGTCCAGGACCCATACAGCTCGGGTGCGACCGCGGCGATCGCCAGCGCCGTGGCGATGGCCAGCCCCCATCGCTCGCTCGGAAACGGCCTCGGCGAAGCCCCAGGGGTCGCCGCCCCCGACGGCGAAGCCATAGAGCCCTGCCGCGCCTGGGGCCTCGCGCTAGCCCTGCGCCACCGGGGGACGGAACCGCCCAACCGCGCGCCGCCGACGGCCGCGAGGACCACCACCGTCGGCATCCCCACCAGCGTGAACCGCACATGCCACATCGGCCGCACCGGCTCGAGCGCGACGATCGCGACCAGAGGTGCGACGCTCAGCAGCGCAAGCGCTGCTCCGAGCCGCCATCCGTGGCGCATCCAGAGGAGTACGAGGCCGACCAACGCAAAAGCCACGACGCTCGCGGCGAGCGCGAGGCTCAGCCGGCGGGCGGGCTCCAGCGCGGCGGCCAACCCGATCGGGCCAACCGGCAGCCCGCCGATCGTCGTGAGCCAGTCGACGACCTGCCCGTCGATGGACACGGGCGCCGCCCACGGGAGCCAGACGAGCCCCGCCCAGGCATCTCGGTTCTGCCAGAAGTGCCACCCCCAGGCGGCGAGCAGCGCCAGGACGGCCGCGTGGGCGCCGAGCCAGCGCGCCACGCGATCGCGGCAGCACGGGACCGTCCGCACAAGCGCGGCGCCGACGGCCGCCATCCCCGTGTAGTGGGTGAGGCCGGTCGCCAGGGCCAGCAGCCCGTAGCCGAGCCAGCGGCGGCCCGTGGGCCGCGCCGCGAGCCGCTCGGCGGCGAGCAGGAGGAGCGCGGCGAGTGCCATCAGCGTGCCGTACATCCGCGCCTCGCGCCCGTACGACAGCGCCGCCGGGGCCACCGCCATCCCGAGTCCGGCCGCGAGCGCGGCGGCGCGGCCGGCGAAGGACCGAGCCACGCGCCAGACCGCCGGCACCACCAGCACGCCCAGCAGCGCGTTCGAGAGGCGCAGCGCGTACTCGCTCTCGCCGACCAGTCGGATCCAGTACCGCTCCATGAGAAAGTAGAGGGGCGGGTGTACGTTGAGCCGCGCCCTCAGCAGCTCGGCGAGGGGCGCGTGGCTGTTCTGCCAGGTGAACGCCTCGTCCACCCACAGCGAGAGGTCGCCCAGGCCGCGGAGCCGCAGCCACAGCGCGAGCAAACAAAGAGCGGCGGGCACAAGCCCGCCGCTCGAGGTCGGTTTAGCCGAGCAGCCGCTCCCTACTGGCCGACTGCCTTCTCGTAGAGCTCCTGGACTTTCGCCCAGTTCACCGTGTTCCACCAGGCGTTCAGGTAGTCAGGCCGACGGTTCTGGTACTTGAGGTAGTAGGCGTGCTCCCACACGTCGATGCCGAGGATCGGCGTGCGCCCCTCCATCAGCGGCGAGTCCTGGTTCGGCGTGGACTCGATCTGCAGGTTGCCGCCCTTGTCCACCGAGATCCAGGCCCACCCCGAGCCGAAGCGCGCCGCCCCGGCCGCGTTCACCTTCTGCTTGACCTCGTCGAAGGTGCCGAGCTTGGCGAGCGCGTCGGCGAGGCGCCCGGCTGGGGGTGGCCCGCCGCCGTTCGGCCCCATGATCTGCCAGAACAAGGAATGGTTGGCGTGCCCGCCGCCGTTATTCCGCACCGCGGTGCGGATGTCCTCGGGCACGGCGTTCAGGTCGCTGATCAGCTCCTCGACGCTCTTGCTGCCGAGCTCGGGGTGCTTCTCGATCGCCGCGTTCAGGTTCGTGACGTAGGTGTTGTGGTGGCGATCGTGGTGGATCTGCATCGTCTGCGCATCGATGTGCGGCTCCAGCGCGTCGAACGCGTACGGCAACGGAGGAAGTTGGTAAGCCATCTCTCAAGCCTCCTTTACGTCCACCGGAGATTATACAGGCGACCTGGCAGCACGCTCGCCTGGTGCACCCTTCTAACGGCGCTCCACCTTGACGGTAACCGACCCCTCCCTAGAATCGTTCGGTGGAGGCCGGCCCTGACCCACACGCACCCGTGCTTCTGCACGAGACCGTCGAGCTCCTGGCGCCCCGCCCGGGCGGGCGTTACGTCGACTGCACCGTTGGCGCGGGCGGGCACGCGCGCGCGATCCTCGAGGCGAGCGGGCCAGACGGCCGCCTGCTCGGCCTCGACGCCGACGCGAGTGCGCTCACCCTCGCCCGCGAACGGCTCGCCCCGTTCGGCGGGCGTGTCGAGCTCGTACACGCCAACTTCCGAGACGTGGCCGCGGTGGCGCGCTCGCGCGGCTTCGACGCCGCCGACGGCGTGCTGCTCGACCTCGGCGTGTCGTCGATGCAGCTCGACACCGCGGAACGCGGCTTCTCCTTCCGGGCCGACGCGCCGCTCGACATGCGGCTCGACCCGTCGGGCGGCACCACCGCGGCCGAGCTCGTCGCCTCGCTCGACGAACGCGAGCTGGCCGACCTCATCCACCGCTACGGTGAGGAGCCGCGCGCGCGGGCCGTGGCCCGCGCTATCGTGGCGGCCCGGCGCCGAGCCCACATCGAAACGACCGGCCAGCTCGCCGCCGTCGCGTCGCGCGTCGTGCCGCGCGGCCGGATTCATGGCGCGACCCGCACCTTCCAGGCGCTGCGCATCGCCGTCAACGACGAGCTCGGGGCGCTCCGCCAGGCGCTGCTCGGGGCACACGACGTGCTGTCGGATGGTGGTCGCCTGGCCGTGATCTCCTTCCACTCCCTCGAAGACCGCATCGTCAAGCAGTACTTCGCCGCCCAGGCGCGCCCATGCGCCTGCCCGCCGCGCACGCCGATCTGCGTGTGCGGGCGCCAACCGCGGTTGGCGCCGATCACCCGGAAGCCGGTGACCCCTGGGCCGGACGAGCTGCGCACGAACCCGCGCGCCCGCAGCGCCAAGCTCCGGGTCGCCGCGCGGCTCGGTCCGCCGCTGAGCTGATGGCCAAACTGACGCTCGACTTCCTGCGCGACCACGTCGGCGAGCACTCGCTGCCGTACGAACCCGACCCGGACCTGACGTTCACCTCGATCTCGAACGATTCGCGCACGACCAGGCCGGGCGCCCTGTTCCTCGCCATCGAGGCGGCACGCGACGGCCACCATTTCATCCCGGCCGCGCACGCGGCCGGCGCGATCGGCGTGCTCGCGCGCCGGGTGATCGAGCTGGAGCCGTGGCTGCCGCCGGGCGAGCGAGCGGGCTTCGCCTACGTCGTCGTGCCCGATCCCGTCCGCGCGCTGCAGCGGGTGGCGCGCGCCCACCGTGAACGGCTGGCGGTGGGCGTCGTCGGCATCACCGGCTCGGTCGGCAAGACCTCGACGAAGGAGGCGGTCGCGGCGGTGCTGCGTCGCCGCTTCCGAGTGCTCGCCAGCCCCGGCAATTTCAACAACGAGATCGGCCTCCCGATCACTCTGCTCGACGCCGACTGGGAGACCGATCGGGCCGTGCTCGAGATGGGGGCCTATAAAGTGGGCGACATCGCCGAGCTCTGCGCGATCGCCCAGCCCGAGGTCGGCATCGTCACGACCGTCGGACCGACCCACCTCGAAAGCTTCGGCTCCCTCGACGCCGTCGAGCGAGCGAAGGGCGAGCTAATCGAGGCGCTGCCGCCGACCGGCCTGGCGGTGCTGAACGGCGACGACGAGCGCGTGCGCCGGATGGCATCGCGCGCCGATTGCCCGGTCGTCTTCTACGGGCGCGGTGAGATGAACGCCGTTCGGGCGGTGGACGTCGGCTCGCGCGGCCTCGACGGCATCTCGTTCACCATGCGCTTCCCGGGCGGCGAGGTGCGGGTTGAGACGCCGCTGATCGGCGAGCACAACGTCTACCCTTGCCTGGCCGCGGCCGCCGTCGCGCTGGCCGACGACGTCGAGCCGACCGAGATCGCGGCGGCGCTCGCCGCCGCCTCGCCGCCCGCGCTCCGCATGCGCCCTCGGCCGGGGCGCAACGGCTCGACGATCCTGGACGACTCTTATAACGCGGCGCCCATCTCCGTCCTCGCGGCGCTCGACGTGCTGGCGCGGCACGGCGGGCGGCGCGTCGCCATCCTCGGCGACATGCTCGAGCTGGGCGAGCTCGAAGCCGAAGCCCACCAGCGCGTCGGCCGCCGTGCCGCCGCGGCGGCCGACGTCCTGATCGCGGTCGGCCCGCGCGGACGGATCATCGGCGAGGCCGCCCAGTCGGCCGGCCTGCGCGACGTCCACTTCGCACAGGCCGGCAGCGCGGTCGACTTCCACCCCCAGCCCGGCGATCTGGTGCTCGTCAAGGGCTCACACGGCATGCGGCTCGACCTGCTGGCCGACCGGCTGGCCGAGACCGAGGACGTGCCTTCGGCCTCTACCGGAGGGCACGCTTCTGCTCCCACTCCCGCGGGGAGAGGATCGGAGTGAGGGCGCAGGCTGGGGGCGGGGCCAACCGCTGCCCCGTCCGCCCCGTGGGCACCCTCGCCTGGCCTCCGGGCATCCCCTCCGAAGGCTCGATCGGCGGTGTGTTGTCGGGCGAGACACGCCGCGCCCCGCCAGCCGAACCATCGGAGAAACGATAGTGGTCGGGGTGCTCGCGCTCGTGCCGGCCTGCTTCGTCGGGGGCATGCTGTGGGGTCCGTGGCTCATCGACCGGCTCAGGGAGCTGCGCCTGGGCAAGCAGATCCGGTTGGAGGGCCAGGAGCACCACCTCGCCAAGGCCGGCACGCCCACGATGGGCGGCGCGCTGATCGTCGTGACGAGCCTGGTCGCGACGTGGCTGTTCGTCCGCGACACGCGCGTGCTCGTGCCGCTCACGCTCGGCGTCCTGCTGTACGCGCTGTTCGGCGCGGTCGACGACTACGCGAACCTGAGGAACAACGAGGGTCTCGGGCTCCAGGTCCGCTACCAGCTCCTCTGGCAGCTCGTCATCGCCGCGGCGGTCGGCGCGGCGCTCTACTGGCTCTTCGGCGTGGACGCCGTCCACGTGCCGTTCGTCGGGGTGCTGCGTATCGGCGTCTGGATGGTGCCGCTCGCCGTCGTCGCGATTTGGGCGACGACCGCCGGCACGAACCTGATCGACGGACTGGACGGCCTGTGCGCCGGCACCGGGGCGTTCGCGTTCCTCGCCTACCTGGTGATCGCCTTGCGCCACGACGACCTGCCGCTCGCGGCCGCGTGCGCGACGACGATCGGCGCGCTGCTCGCGTACCTCTGGTTCAACGTCCATCCGGCGCGCGTGTTCATGGGCGGAGTCGGCTCGCTGGCGATCGGCGCCGGCCTAGCCACGGTCGCGCTGCTGAGCGGCGACGTGCTGCTCCTGCCCGTGATCGGTGCGCTGTTCGTCGCGGAGATCCTATCGGTCATCATCCAGGTCGGCTACTTCAAGGCGACCGGCGGCAAGCGGTTCTTCCGCCGGGCGCCAATCCACCACCACTTCGAGCTGCTGGGCGTGCCCGAGGTGAACGTCGTGTTCCGCTTCTGGCTCGTCGGCGCGCTGTGCGCCGCGCTCGGCCTGGTGCTGGCCGAGCTGTGAGCCCCCTCGATCCGGCCGTCTTCAAGGGCAAGCGGGCCACGCTTATGGGCTTCGCACGCACGAACGTCGCGCTCGCCCGCTTCCTCGTGCGGCAGGGCGCGGAGGTGACGATCACCGATACGAAGCCGGCCGAGCAGCTCGGGCCGCAGATCGCGCAGCTCGCCGACCTGCCGATCCGGTACACACTGGGCGGCCACGACGAGCGCGACTTCACCGACGCCGACGTCGTCTTCGTCTCGCCCGGCATCCCCCGCACGCACCACCCACTCGTCGCTGCCGCCGCGCGCGAGGGTGTGGCCATCTCCTCCGAGATCGAGCTGCTGTTCGAGCTCTGCCCGGTGCCGATCGCGGCGATCACCGGCTCGGCTGGCAAGACGACCACCACGATCCTGGCTGGCGAGATGCTGCGCGTGTCCGGCCTGCCGACCTACGTCGGCGGCAACATCGGCACGCCGCTGATCGACCGGCTCGGCGACCTCCCACCCGACGCACGCGTCGTGCTCGAGCTGTCGTCGTTCCAGATCCAGCCGCTGCGGCGCAGCCCCCACGTCGGCGCGATCCTGAACGTCACGCCCAACCACCTCGACGACCCCCGCCACCCGACGCTCGAAGCGTACCGCGACGCCAAGGCGAACCTGATCGCTCACCAGCGGCTCGACGACGTCGCCGTCCTCGGGCTCGACGACCCGATCGCGTCGTCGCTCGGCACCCGCGGCAACGGCCGCAAGATGTTCTTCTCGATCGAGTCGCCGGTGGTCGAGGGCGCTTGCATGGCTGGGGACGAGCTGTACGTGGCGCTCGGCGATCTCGAGGCGCCGATCTGCCGCCGCGGCGACGTGAAGCTGCGCGGCGAGCACAACCTGCGGAACCTGCTCGCCGCGGCTGTCGTCGCCGGGCTCCGCGGCGCGACGGTCGAGGCCATGCGGCAAGTCGCGACGACGTTCACCGGCGTCGAGCACCGCATCGAGCCGGTGCGGGAGCTCGACGGCGTCCGCTGGTACAACGACTCCAAGGCGACCTCGCCGGCCGAGACGATCGCGGCGCTCCGCTCGTTCGAGGAGCCGATCGTGCTGATCGCCGGCGGGCGGTCGAAGAAGGCCCC
>DASRFH010000075.1:0-3107 GCA_035651675.1 Chloroflexota bacterium
ACCCGGTCGAAACGGCCACGCTCTCCGCCGACTTCAACGGCTGGCACCAGTTCGACGACTGCCTGGGCGTCTGCCGCTTCTGCAACACGCACGCTCAGCTCGCGATCGAGGTGCTGAACGCGATCACGGGCTGGGACGTCACGCTCGACGAGGCGATGACGATCGGGCGGCGCATCGTGAACCAGCTCCGCGTGTTCAACTTCCGCCACGGCCTCGACCCCTCGCTCGAGCGGCCATCGCCGCGCTACGGCTCGACGCCGACCGACGGCCCGAACGCCGGCATCGGCATCGGCGAGCACTGGGACGAGATGGTGCGCCTCTACCGCGAACGGATGGGCTGGGACCCGTCGACCGGCCGCCCGCTGCCCGAGACGCTCGAGAAGCTTGGCCTGGGTGAGCTCGTCGGCACGTTCTGACGTTCCCCACGGGGCGAGACCTCGGTCCGAATCGGGGTCCTCGGTGTGAGACCCTCCGCGTCGCGCAAGATGACGGATCGCCGGGCATGACGGGGCAGGATGTCACGTTGGACGTCCTGCCCTGGACGTCCGAGAAGCTCGGCCTGGGACCCGGCAAGGCGCGGCTCACGCGGCCGCTCCTGCCAGGCGACACGATCGAGTCGCTCCTCTCACGCCTCTGCGACGAGATCCCCGGGTTCGTGGAGTGGGTCTACGACCGGCCCGAGCGCCGGGTGCACGAGCACTGCACCTTGCTCGTCAACGGCCGCGCCTTCGAGGGCCAGGGTGGGCTCGCGAGGCCGCTGGTCGCGGGCGACGAGCTGACCGTGCTACCGGGGTTCTCGGGCGGTTAGACCTGGCTCGCCGGCCTGGCGTAGGATTGCGCGCCGATGAACCGACTCGCACGCCGAACAGTGCTCCTCGCCTCCGCCGGCGTCGCGCTCGCGGCGTGCACCCGCGTCGCGCCGACCTCGACGCCCGCCCCGTCGCCCGGGCCGACCGAGAACCCGACGCCCCAGACAGCGCCCACCGTCCCGCCGGCAGAGCTGACGCCCCCGCCGACCGCCACGATCGGTCCGGGAACGGTCGTCGCCGAGGCACAGTTCGCGACGACGCCCGTCTCGTCGGTGGTCGCGTACACCGGCCTGCCGCCGTCGCTCGCAGCGGGCATCGCGGTCGAGCTCGAGCGTTCGAACCTGGGCCGCGTGCTGCGGATCCAGCAGTTCGCGACGCCGGCCGAGGCGGCGGCCCGCGTCCTCGCCGAGCGCGCTGCGCCCAAGGCGGACCTGCTGCTCGGCGGCTCGAGTGGACTGCACGTCGGGCTCGCGAAGCAGGGCCTCCTCGACCCGTTCCGGTCGCCGGCGATCGACGCCATCCCGGCGGACCTGCGCGACCCCGGCGCCGCCTGGACCGGCTGGTACGCTAGCCTGCTCGCGGTGCTGATCAACCGCGACCGATACCGTGCCGACCTGCCCGGCGTCGACGCGCCGGAGGACTGGGACGACCTCTTGAAGCCCGAGCTGAAGGGCCGCGTGGCGCTGCCCGATCCGGCGACGACCGACGCCGGCTACTTGTTCCTGAGCGGGCAGTACTTCCGCCTCGGCCGCGACGAGGGCAAGGCGCTCGACTATATGAAAGAGCTGCACGGACAGGTCGCGCAGTACGCCGCTACCGAGGCGGCGCTAGCTCAGGCGATCGCCAAGGGCCAGGTCCCGATCGCGGTCGGCTGGGCCGACGACGCGCTGAGCGCGGTCGACCGCGGCGACCCGGTGGCGCTCTCGCCGCCAGCACAGCTGCTGTTCGACGTCGGCGCGGTTGGCCTCGTCAAGGGTGGACCGAACGCGTCCGCCGCGCGCGCCGTGATGGAGTGGCTGCTGGGCAAGGACGCCGCTCAAATCGTCGTCTCCGTTGGCAACCGGAGCTCCACGCTGAGAGGCATGGCACCGCCGGCCGGCCTGCCATCTCTCGACGCGGCGCCGGCCGCGCCGTACGACCGGACCTGGGCGGTCGACAACCGGGCGCGCCTGATCCAGGCCTGGCGGACCGCGGTCGGCCGGTAAGCGGGGCCAGCCACGGGCTACGGGATGGTGATCGCGGCGGTGAGGCAGCTCGTCGGGTAGGCGCAGTTCGCCGAGCCGTTGCTGTAGTAGTAGGTCCCGCCCACTAGGACCCTGAAGTAGGTCGTCGCCGAGATCGGCAGGCTGACCGTCTTGGTCACCACGCCGTTGACGGCCCCGGCGGTGTTGCCGCCCGGCGTGTTCGTCCACGTGGACGTGCTGGGGTCCCAGTACTGGATGGTCTTGCCGTTCGCGTTCGCGTTCGACGCGCTCGAGCTCGTCAGCGTGATCGCGATCGGCCGGTTCGCCGTGATCGACGCGGTCGTGCAGCCCGGGATCGCGCAGGAGCCGGCCGCGCCGCTGTAGAAGACGCCGCTGTTGTAGGTGACCCGGAACCGGACGTTCGCCGTCGCCAGTGACCGAACCACCTGGCCCGAGGCGTTGGTGTTCGCGGTGTTGTTCCAGATGCCCGGGTTGGCGGCGTCCTCGTACTGGACCATGACCCCACCGATCGGGGTACCGGTGTCGTCCGTCACGGTGATGGTGACTGGCCGGTTGACGGTGATCGTGGCGCTGGTGCAGCCCGGGACAGCGCAGTTGAAGGTCGCCGCGCTGTAGAAGCTCGTGCCGTTATAGGTCACGCGGAAGCGGTAGCTGCCCGCGCCCAGCGCGCGGACCGTCTGGCCCGCGCCGGCCGTGCTCCCCATCGCCGTGTTCGTCCCGCTGCTCTCCAGCGCCGTGACCGCGACGCCGTTGGCCGGGGCACCGGTGTCGTCCACGACGGTGACGTACACGCGGTCGACCGTGATCGTCGCGCTCAGGCAGGCGCTCGGGTAGGCGCAGTTCGGCGTCGGGGAGCTCGCGAAGGTGAAGCCGTTGCTCACCAGCGTGAACCGGTACGTCTCAGTCGGGAAGCTGCGCGCCGTCTGCCCGGACGCGTTCGTGTTCGCCATGACGGTCGAGTTGCCGGAGCTGTCGATGGCGGTCACGGCGATGCCGCTCAGCGCCACGCCGGTGCTGTCCTGGACCGTCACGGTCAGCGGACGGTTCAGGGTGATGGCGGCCGACGTACAGCCAGGCACAGCGCAGCTGCCGG
>DASRFH010000076.1:0-15132 GCA_035651675.1 Chloroflexota bacterium
TCACAGCGGGCACGGGACCTCCTCGAAGTTCCCTCAGTGCAACCAGTTGCAGCTGCAACTATTCCGGTGCGGGTTCCCCCGGCGGACGGAACTCCGCCCGCTCCACCGGGAAGTGGCAGGCCACCCAGTGGTCGTCACCCATGGCCCGGAGCAAGGGCTCCTCGTCAGCGCACCGTGCCTCCGCCCGCGGGCAGCGGGTCCGGAACCGGCAACCGCTGGGCGGGGCGAGCGGCGACGGCGGTTCGCCGCGCAGGGCATCGGGCACGAGGCCTGGTCGGACGGTCGGGTCGGCGATGGGGATCGATGCCAGCAGCGCCGCTGTGTAGTGGTGCCGGGGCTCGGCGTAGAGCGCGTCGGGGCGGGCGAGCTCGCAGAGCTTGCCGAGGTACATCACGGCTACCCGGTCGCTGACGTTCTTCACCACCGCCAGGTCGTGGGCGATGAAGATCATCGTCAGCCGGTACCGGGCCTTCATGTCCTCGAGCAGGTTGAGGATCTGCGCCTGCACCGAGACGTCCAGCGCCGAGACCGCCTCGTCGGCGACGACCAGCCGCGGCTCGAGCGCGAGCGCGCGGGCGATGCCGATGCGCTGGCGCTGGCCGCCGGAGAAGGCGTGCGGGAAGCGGCGCATGAACTCGGGCCGCAGTCCGACCAGGCGCAAGAGCTGGGCGACCCGCTCGATCCGCTCAGCTCGGCTGCTGACCCCGTTGACCAGGAGCGGCTCGCCGACGATCTCCAGGAGCGTCATGCGTGGGTTCAACGACGAGAACGGGTCCTGGAAGATCATCTGCATCTCACGCCGCAGCGGCCGCATGCGGCTGCGTGGGACGTTCGCGACGTCGACGACCTCGCCATGCTCGGTGCGGAACAGGATCTCGCCAGCCGAGGGGTCGAGCGCGCGCAGGATGCAGCGCGCGGTCGTCGTCTTGCCACAGCCCGACTCGCCCACGAGCGAGAGCGTCTCGCCCTGCCGGACCTGGAAGCTGACGTCGTCGACCGCGCGGACGTGGCCGACCACGCGGCGCAGGAAACCCCGCTGGATCGGGAAGTACTTCTTCAGGTGCCGGACGTCGAGCAGCGGCTGGTCGGCGCGCGCGCCGTTCGGGGTCGGCAGGTGAGCGCTCATCGCGTGGCCACCGGGGCGACCGCGTGGTCGGGCGCCGGCGTTTGGTACAGGAAGCAGCTCGCCTTCTGGCTGCCCTCGACGGTCATGAGCACCGGCTCGTAAGCGTCGCAGGTGCCGGGCATGAAGCTTGGGCAGCGGGGGTGGAAGGGGCAGCCGCGCGGGCGGTTGTACGGGTGGGGGATGGAGCCGGAGATCGTCGGAAGCACCACGCGCGGCGTCGAGTGGACGCTTGGGATCGACTTGAGCAGCGCCTGCGTGTACGGGTGCTTCGGCTTGTAGAAGATGTCGTCGACTGGACCCTCTTCGACGACGCGCCCCAGGTACATCACGACGACGTCGTTCGCCATCTCGGCGACGACGCCGAGGTTGTGCGTGATCAGCATGATCGCCATACCGTTCTGCTGCTGGAGCTCGCGCAGCAAGTCGAGGATCTGCGCCTGGGTCGTCACGTCGAGCGCCGTCGTCGGCTCGTCGGCGATCAGGAGCAGCGGGTCGCAGGAGAGCGCCATCGCGATCATGGCACGCTGACGGAGGCCGCCGGAGAGTTGGAAGGCGTACTCGTCCATCCGCTGCTCGGCGCGCGGAACGCCGACGCGGCGGAGCAGCTCGACGCCGCGGTCGCGCGCCTCCTGTTTCGAGACGCGGCGGTGGAAGAGGATCGCCTCCATGATCTGGTTCCCGATCGTGTGGACCGGGCTGAACGAGGTCATCGGCTCCTGGAAGATGTAGGAGATCGTCGCGCCGCGGATGGCGCGCATCTCCCGGCCGTCGGCCTTCAGCCTGGTCAGCTCGACGCGGCGCGAGCCGTCGTTCAGCACGATCTGCCCGCCGACGATCTTCCCAGGCTCCTCGACGATCCGCAGGATGGAGCGCGCAGTCACGCTCTTGCCGCAGCCCGATTCGCCGACGATGCCGAGCGTTTCGCCGGGGTAGACGTCGAAGCTCGCGCCGTCCACGGCGCGGACCGTGCCCTCCTCCGGGAAGAAGTAGGTCTTCAGGTCGCGGACGGAGAGGAGGGGTTGAGGGTTGAGGGTTGAGGGTTGAGGGACGGACGGAGACGGGGCGCTCACTGCTGGCCCGGCGTCGGCTGTACTCTGGCGCCGCTCACGCGGTGCGTGTCGCGCTTGCTCACGGCGGAGCCCCGCGCGGGCCTCGATGACCCGGCCGCGGCGAGGCCCGGGTCGTCGACGCGGGTGTCGCGCTTGCCCACGGCGGAGCCGCCCTCAACCCTCAACCCTCAACCCTCAACCTTGCTCAGCCCAGCCCCGCGCGGGCCTCGCGGACCCGGCCGCGGCGAGGCCCGGGTCGTCGACGCGGGCGTCGCGCTTGCCCACGGCGGAGCCGCCCTCAACCCTCAACCCTCAACCTTGCTCAGCCCTCAACCCCCGTAGGGATCGGCCGCGTCGCGCAGGCCGTCGCCCAGGAAGTTGAACGACAGGATCGCGAGGATCACCGGGATCGCCGGGTAGAGCAGCCACGGCGACACCGCGGCGGTCTGCACGTTGGTTGCCTGCTGCAGCATCACGCCCCACGAGATCGCCGGCGGCCGCATGCCGAGGCCGAGGAACGAGAGCGACGTCTCGAAGATGATGATGCCCGGCAGCGCGAGCGTCGTGGCGGCGATGATGTGGCTGAGGAACGACGGCACCATGTGCCGGAAGATGATGCGCATCCGGCTGCAGCCGACCAGCTCGGCCGCCGTGACGAAGTCCTCCTCGCGCAGCGCCAGGAACCGGCCACGCACGACGCGGGCGAGCTCGGTCCAGGAGAAGAGCGCCAGGATAATCGTCATGATGAAGAACACGCGGGTGATGTCCCAGTCCTTGGGGACCGCGGCAGCCAGGCCCATCCAGAGTGGGATGAGCGGGATCGAGCGCAGGATCTCGATCACGCGCTGGATGACGACGTCCGTGAGCCCACCGAAGTAGCCCGAAACGCCGCCCAGCAGCACGCCGAGCGCGAGGCTGATGCCCACCGAGAGCAGGCCGATCAGCATCGAGATGCGCGTGCCGTACATCAGGCGCGACCACTGGTCGCGGCCCTGCACGTCGGTTCCGAGCAAGAAAAGCGCCTCCTCCGGCTTGCCGTTCGCGACGCCGAGCAGGTGGACGTCGGTCGGGATAAGGCCGAGCAGCTTGTACTCGAACCCGTGGGCGAAGAACTGGATCGGGATCTTGACGCTCGGGTCGGGCTCGTAGACGCGCTTGAACGTGTTCGGGTCGCGCTTGCCGCTCATCCCGAGCACGTGCGGGCCGAAGCCGCCGTCCGGGTACTGGAAATAGATGGGCTGCGGCGCGATCAGCGAGCGCTGCGCCTCGGACGCCTCCGGGTCGGCGTAGGCGAAGAAGTCGGCGAAGGCGACCAGGACGTAGAGCACGACGACCACCGCGGCGGCGACGAGCGCCAGCTTGTGGCGGCGGAAGCGCCACCACATGAGCTGCCACTGGGTCGCGACCGAGATGCGCTCCTCGGCCTCGGTGACGGAACCCGCCTCGGGGACGAGCGCCGGGGCGGCCAGGCTCTCGGCGCTCATCGCCCCTGCAGCCGGATGCGCGGGTCGATCCAGACCAGCAGCAAGTCGGAGATCAGCGTGCCGATGACCGTCAAGACGGCGGTCATCATGATGATCGTCGCGGCCAGGAACATGTCGAGCGCGATCAGCGCCTTCAGCAGGAGGGGGCCGACCGTCGGCAGGCTCAGCACCAGCGACAGGATGATGCTGCCCGAGACGATGAAGGGCAGCGTGTAGCCGATCGTGCTGGCGAATGGGTTGAGCGCGACGCGGACCGGGTACTTGAGGATGACGCGCCACTCGGGCAGGCCCTTGGCGCGCGCCGTCACGACGTACGGCTTCCGCTTCTCGTCGAGCAGGTTGGCGCGCATGATCCGGATCTGCTGGGCCGTCGCGGCGATCCCGAGGATCACCATCGGCACCGGCAGGTGCTTGATCAGGTCGCCGACCTTCGCCCAGCTCCAGGGCGCGTCGAGGTAGTCGGGCGAGAACAGCCCGCCGACGTTGAGGTTGAAGTACTTGAAGCCGACGTAGAGCACGAGCAGGCCGAGCAGGAAGTTCGGCACCGCCAGGCCGATGAAGCCGAAGGTGGTGAAGACGTAGTCGAGGATCGAGTACTGGCGCACAGCCGAGTAGATGCCGATCGGGAGCGCCACCGCCCAGGTGAACAGCAGCGCCGCGACCGAGACGGCCATCGTCGTCCAGAGCCGGTCGCCGATCACGTCGGTGACGGGGCGCCCGTACTCCATGGCCATCCCGAAGTTGCCGTGTAGCGCGAGGTTGGCCCAGCGCAGGTACTGGATGTAGATCGGCTGGTCGAGGCCGTACTGGGCGCGCAGGTTGGCGGCCGCCTCCTGCGAGACGATGGAGCCGGAGGCAGCCATCTGGGCGACGTAGGCGTCGACGTAGTCACCCGGCGGCAGCTTGATGACGAGGAACGAGAAGATCGAGATGACGACGATCGTGAACACCGCCATCACGAGCCGCTGGACGATGTAAGTCAGCACGGGTTGCCCCCGCCTCGGTCTACGTCTTGAAGTAGAACTGCTCCGGTCGCGCGTTGCCGGGGGTCTGGCCCGGCGTGCTGCCGGTGACGCTGGCCGGCACGTTCATGAAGTTGTTCTTCTTCACGACGATGCCGAGCAGCGCTGGCGAGACGCCGACCGTGCCGATCACCCAATCGTTGTCGATGTAGAGCTGCTCGATCTGCTTGCCGATCGCGACCCGCTCCTGGGCCGGCACGCCCTTCGCCTGGTCGAACAGCTCGAGCATCTTGGCGGCATCGCCCTCCGGCTTGACGCCGATCTTGCCGCCCGACTGGTACCAGTCACCGTACTTCGGCCCCCAACCGCTGCCGTTGTTGTATGGCAGGATGTGGTCGGGGTAGGTGAACGGGTTGTCGGAGCCGTCGTTCGACCAGACCCGGATCTGCAGCTCGTTGTTGGCGAGGCGGCGCACCATCAGGCTGCGCTCGATCTCCTGGACGTTCGCCTTGATGCCCAGGTTCTTGAGCCAGTGCTGGGCGACCATCTCGGAGATGCCGGTCCAGTTGACGAACGCGGCGCCGACCGTCGTCACCTCGAGGATCAGCGCGCCCTTGCCGTCGCTTCGCTGCCGCACGCCGTCGGGGCCCTTCTTGAGCCCGAGCGCGTCGAGCATGTCGTTCGCCTTCTTGGCGTCGAACGTCCCCCACGTCTTGCGCGAGCCCGGGCCGGGGCTGAACGGCGTGGTCTCGGCCGGCGCGGCGTTGCCCGGCTCGCCCTGGCCGAGCCAGAACACCTCGTTGAGCTGGTTACGGTCGATGCCGAGCGAGAGCGCCTGGCGGAATTCCTTCGAGCGCAGCCACTTGGCGACCTCGGGGTCGGCGTCGTAGTTCTGGTTGACGAAGAAGCCGGCGTCGGCGCCGTGGAGCCACTTCCAGAAGCCGATCTTGTAGTTGCCCTTCGCCTCGTTGTCCTTGAAGGCCGGCAGCTTGGCGATGTCCATGTGCCGGACTTGCAGGTCGTACTCGCCGGCGATGGCGCGCAAGTTGGCGACCTCGAGGTTCTCGGCCAGCGTCCACGTGATCTTGTCGATGTACGGGAGTTGGTTGCCGTCGGTGTCGACCTCGAAGTAGTAGGGGTTGCGCTCGTAGACGGCCTGCGGGCCGGTGACCGGGCTGACCATCTTCCAGGGTGCGGTCGTCGGGCAGTCGACGTTGCGGCTGACGTCGTTCTTGAACTTGAAGAGCGCCGCCCAGTTGTCGAACTTCTGGTCCTTCGCCATCTTCTCGAGCGCGTCCTTGCCGCCCTGGGCGTACTTGGGGTGGAACTGCTTCATGTAGTGCTTGGGCGCCCACAGGCCCATCGCGTTCCGCCCGTTCGTCATGTGGCCGGCCACGCCGAGCGAGGCGATCAGCTCGAGGAACATGTAGTAAGGCTGGTCGAACTTGAAGGCGACGGTCGTCTCGTCGACCTTCGAGACCGTGCCCTGCTTGCCGCCGATCGCCATGAACGCCGCCTTCGACGGGTTCAGGTCCTCGTTCAGGTACAGGTCCTCGTACCAGAACATGATGTCGTCGGCCGTGAACGGCTCGCCGTCCGACCACTTGTGCCCCTTGCGCAGGTGGATCAGGATCGTCTTGCCGCCGTCCTGGACGTCCCAGCCTTTGGCGATGTGCGGCACGACCTTCTCGACCTTCGGGTCCCAGTAGATGAGGTGGTCGTGCATGTGGCGTTCCATGTTCTGGGTGTCGGCCGGGCCGGTGAACGCCATGCGCCAGTTGCCGCCGTACTGGCCGATCGCGTCGGTCGGCTTGAGGACGAGCGGCTCCTCGGGGAGGCGCTTCTCGACGGGTGGCAGCTTGCCCGCCTTCACCAGGTCGGCGAGCATCGGCGCTTCCTTGAACTGCTTCGGCATCTTGGCCGGGTCGGTGATCACCTCGGGCAAGTTGCCGCCGGTGGCGGGCGCCTGGGCGGCCGGAGCCGCGGCGGCGGCCGGCTTCGTCGCGGCGGCCGGGGCGGTGGTTGCCGCGGCGGCCGGCTTCGTCGCGGCGGCGGCCGGGGCGCTGGTGGCGGCTGGCGCGGTGGTGGCGGCCGGCGCGGGCGCCCCACCGGCGGCCGGCGCGGTCGTCGCGGCTGGGGCTGGCGTCGGCGCGGCGGGGGACGTGCAGGCGGCGAGGAGGGCGCCGGCCGAGGCGATCCCGACCGTGCCCAGGAACGTGCGGCGGCTGAAAGCGCGACGCGGCATGACGGCTTTCCTCCCTCGTATTCGGCTGGTGGCGCATCTTACCACGCCCCGTTGACAAGGGCCTGTCCGCCCGGCAATATAGAACTAACGTTCTGATAGGAGGGCGGGATGCGGGCCGAGAAGCTGGAGCGGATGGCCTATCGGTTGTTGAGCGACCCGGCGCTCTTCTCGCGCTTCGTGGTCGGGCGTCCGCTGCGGTCGTACCAGCTCGAGCCGGCCAGGGCGATCCTCGAGTCGGTGCTCAGCCGTCGAGGCGACACGATTTCGGTGATGATGGCGCGGCAGGCCGGGAAGAACGAGCTGTCCGCGCAGATCGAGGCGTACCTGTTGAACCTGCACCAGCACGAAGGCGGCCAGATCGTCAAGGCTGCGCCGACCTACGTGCCGCAGTGCCTGACCAGCCGCATCCGACTCGAGAACGCGCTGGAGAACCCGCTCAACCACGGCCGCTGGCGCTCAGACCGGGGCGCGATCCGGCTCGGGCGGGCGCGCTGCCAGTTCCTGTCGGCGGAGCCGGGCGCGAACGTGGTCGGCGCGACGGCCTCCATCGCCCTCGAGGTCGACGAGGCGCAGGACGTCGATCCGGAGAAGCACGACCGCGACTTCGCGCCCATGGCGGCGTCGACCAACGCGACGCGCGTCTATTACGGCACCGCGTGGCAGTCGGACGACCTGCTCCAGCGGGTCAAGGAGGAGAACGAGCGCCTGGCGCTGGCCGACGGCCGCGTGCGCCACTTCGAGTACCCGTGGTGGGTGATCGCGGAGTGGAACGAAGACTACGGCCGCTACGTCGAGGGCGAGCGGGCGCGGCTCGGCGAGGACCACCCGCTCTTCAAGACGCAGTACCGGCTGGTCCCGCTCGGGGGCGAGGCCGGCTTCCTCTCGACCCAGCAGCGGGAGCTGATCCGCGGCGACCACCCGCGGCTGCACCGTCCCGACGACGAGGCGGTGTACGTCGCGGGCGTCGACCTCGCCGGTCCGGACGAGGAGGCGGCCGATGAGCTGTTGCGGCGGGCGCGGCCGCGCAAGGACTCCACCGTCGTCACGATCGCGCGCGTCGTGCCGACGCAGGTGGCCGAGTCGATCGTCGAGCCGCGGGTCGAGGTCGTCGAGCACTGCTGGTGGACCGGCCGTGGCCACCAGGCGCAGTACGAAGGGCTGCTCGCAACGCTGCGCGACGTGTGGGGCTGCCGGCGGGTGGTGGTGGACGCCTCGGGCATCGGCGCGGGGGTCGCGGCGTTCCTGAGGAACGCGCTCGGGGAGGTGGTCGAGCCGTTCGTCTTCACCGCCGAGGCGAAGAGCCGGCTCGGCTTCGGCCTGCTCGCGGCGGTGAACGGCGGGCGCTTCAAGATGTACCGTGAGCCCGAGTCGTCCGAGGATGGCGCGGCGGCCGAGTTCTGGCGCGAGGCGGCGCTCTGCCGCTACGCGATCCGCCGGGGCCAGCAGCTGAACTTCTGGGTGGCTGAGAGCGAGGGGCACGACGACTTCGTCGTGTCGGCCGCCCTCTGCGCCTGGGCCGCCCACGGGGCGACCGCGGCGCCCGCCGGTGCGCTAGTCCAGCGCCCGCTCGACTACGCGGACGGACGGTACTAGCGTACGATCCCCAGCATGAGGGTTCGGCCCCGCACCGGCCTCGACGACACGTCGCCCGAGGCCCATCGCATCCACGTCGAGCTGCTGCGTCAGGCCGGACCGCAGCGGCGGTTGCAGCTTGGGCGTTCGATGAGCGCGTTCGCGATCGGGCAGACGTGGCGTGCGATCCGCCAGGCGCACCCGGGCGCGAGCGAGGCGGAGGTCAAGCTGCGCTTCGTCGAGCTAACCTACGGCCGCGAGCTCGCGACCAGGCTCCGCGATTACCTCGCGCGCCGGGCCGAGTGATCGGTCCGGACATCCTGCGCGCGCTCGCACCTGTCGTCGCCGTGCTGGAGCACCTGGGCGTGCCCTACCGCCTGGGCGGATCGCTCGTCACTCTCGCGCACGGCTTGCCACGGGCGACCGTTGACGCCGACGTCGTCGCCGAGCTGCGCGACGAGCACGCCGCGGTGCTCGCCGGCGCGCTGGGCCAGGACTTCTATCTGGATGAGGGTGCTGTTCGCGAAGCGATCCGGCGGCGGAGCTCGTTCAACGCCATCCATCTCGCGACGATGATCAAGGTCGATCTGTTCGTGCCGCCAGATGCCCAGTTCGATCGATCGGAGCAGGCTCGGGCCCGCCCACACTCCTTCGAGGTCGAGGGCGGGCTCCGCACGTTCGTCGTCGAGTCCCCCGAGGACCACGTGCTGCGGAAACTTCGTTGGTACCGGGATGGCAACGAGGTCGCCGCGCAGCAGTGGCGCGACGTGGTCGGGGTGCTTCAAGTGCAGGCTGGGAACCTGGACGACCGGTACCTGGACGAGTGGGCCGAGCGGCTCGGCGTCGCCGACCTGCTGGCCGAGGCGCGGCGCGAGGCGGCGGGCGATCCGACCTGATGGCGGTGGAGCGCGCTTGCCTCTACGTGGACGCCGACCGGTTTTTCTTCTCGGTCGAGGCGCTGGAACGGCCGGGCCTGGCCGACGACCCGCGGCCGGTGGTGATCAGCGCCGACCCGCGCGTGGCGCCCCGGGCGGTGGTGACCACCGCGAACGACGCCGCGCGTAAGCTCGGGATCACGTCGGCGCTCAGCGCGGCGATCGCGCTGCGGCGGGCGCCGGACGCGGTCTTCCTGCCCCCGCGGCACGAGCTGTACGCGAAGCACTCCGCCAGGCTGATGGCGCTGCTGCGCACGGAGAGCCCGCTCGTTCAGCAGAACTCGATCGACGAGGCGGCGCTGCGCTGGGAGCACCGCGGCTTCGACCGGGAGCCGGCGGTTCGGCTCCGACGGCGCGTCCTGGACGAGCTCGGTCTGTCCGTCTCGCTCGGACTGGCGGCGAATCCGCTGGTGGCGAAGATGGCCAGCGAGGCGGCCAAGAGCGTGCCGGACCACGTTCACGTCGTGCCTCCGGGCGAGGAGGCGGCGTTCCTGGCCCCGATGCCGGTGCGGGCGCTGATCGGCGTCGGGCCGAAGGCCGAGGCGCGGCTGCGTGCGCTCGGGATCGAGACGATCGGCGTCCTCGCCGAGCGGCCGTTGGCCGATCTCGTGGAGGCGTTCGGCCAGTCGTACGGGCGCTACCTCCACCGCGCCAGCCGGGGCGAGGACGACTCCGAGCTCACCGATGCGCGCGAATGGAAGTCGATCTCGGCCGAGAACACGTTCGGCGCGGACACGCGTGACCGCGTCGCGCTCTGGCGCGAGCTGCGCTCGCAGGCGTGGGAGGTGGCGCGCCGCCTACGCGGCGAGCGGCTGCTGGCGGGTGAGGTCGCCATCAAGCTGCGTTACGCGAACTGGGAGACGATCACGCGCCAGATGCGCCTGGGCGCGCCGACCGACGACGCGGAGCTGATCGCGGCCGCCGCCGCCGCGCTGATGCGGCGGCACTGGGACAGAGCGCGGGCCATCCGGCTGCTCGGCGTACGGGCCGGGAAGCTGCAGCCGGCCGGCGACGCCGTCCAACAGGCGCTGCTGGAGCTGTAGAAGGGGGCCGACGCGGTCGCCTGGCCCGCGGGCATCCACGTCAGTGGGAAGCGGCAGGCTCGGGCGCGCTACCGACGGCGGGGGGTGGCGGTTGGGAGTGGCTTGATCAGCGGGGGCGTGGGGCCGCGGCCGGCGGCGGGGCCGGGGGTGTGAGGGGCCGCGGGTGTGGCCGTGTGGCTCGCCGAAACCAGGGGCGTGCCGGTGCGTGCCGCCGCGGGAGACGGGCGCGGAACGGGCGTTGGGGTAGCCTCCGGCTCCGGCGCCCAGTCGCCGAACGCCTTGATCCCGAAGGCGCTGCTCGGGGCCGACGGGTCGGGCTCGGGTGTGACGTCGGCGAGCCTGAGGTCGTCGCTGCCGAGCTCGAGCAGCAGCGCCGGCGCGCCATCGGCCGCGATGGGCTCGCTTGCGTCGGCGAACGTCGCGCCGAGGTCCTTCTCCAGCGCCCGGGCGAGGGCGGTGGCCTGACCGCCGGTGCGGTCGACTAGGCGGGTCTCGGGGTGGAGCGAGCCGGTCGCGGGCGGCGCGACGAGGTAGCCGAGCCGCGCGAGGTTCTCGCCAAGGCGGCCGGCCATCCCGCCAACGCCGGTCGAGTTCACGACGGTGATCGGCGTCTGGCTGACGGCGACGCCCGCGGCGGGGTCGTTCCAGAGCCGCCGCGCGAAGGCGCGCACCTGCGCCCACGAATGGTCGGGCAGGCGGGGTACGAGCAGGTAAGCGCCGTCGGCGCCGGTACCCTCCTCGAGGAAGTTCTGGAGCGTCAGCGCGGTCTGGCGGATCTCGACGTCCTTCCAGTCGAGCGCGAGCTGGCCGAGCTGGGCGGCGCCGCCGATGTCGTAGTTGGTGTCGACGTGCTTGGCGGCGATCGCGAGGAGCTTCGGCAACCGCAGCAGGCCGTCGGCACGGAAGAAGCGCGTTTTGAACGCCTCGATGATCAGCCGCTGGCGGCGCGAGCGGGCGAAGTCGCCGGCCTCGCCGGAGTCGTCGATCACCTCGCGGGCGCGGGCGTACTGGATCGCGCGCTCGCCGTTCATGTGCTGTGGGCCAGCCTTGAAGCGCACGGTGGTCCAGGTCGGGTCGATCTGGGGATCGTCGTTGGCCGGGTACAGCGAGGCGAACCCGCGGGGGACGTCGACGTCGATCCCGTCGAGCGCGTCGACCATCTGCCGGAAGCCGGCGAAGTCGAGCGCGACGTAGTACTTGATCGGGATGCCGAGGATGCGCGAGACGGTGTCCGCGGCGAACTGGCCAGCGCCCTGGTCGCCGGTGTACTTCGGCAGGCGGTCGGGGTAGAAGCTCGAGTCCTTGGCGAACGCGTAGGCCGTGTTCAGCTTGTTGTAGAAGGTCGTCTTACCGTCGAGGCTCATGGGGACCCAGGCGTCCCGGGGCACCGATAGCAGCGCGAGCGACTTGGCGGCCGGGTCGACGACCACGACCATCACCGAATCGGTCAAGTACGCGCCGTCGTGGCCGGCGCCGCCGTACCCGAGCAGCAGGAAGGCGTAGCGGCCGTCGACTGGCGCCGGCGTCGGAGTGTCGACAGCCTCGACGCTCGGGTCGACCAGCGAGGCCGTGTCGGCGCCGAGCCGCTTTTCGGGCGCGGGCTCGGGTGTCGGCGTATCGGTTGGCGCGGCAGCGACTTCTTCCGCCTCGGGCGTCGTCTCAGGAGAGGCCTCGGCGGCCGGCTCCGCCGTCGGGGCAGGCGGTGGGGTCGAGCGAGCCACGAGCGTCCACACCGCGTCGTGGACGGGCGTGAGCAGGTAGAACGGGATCAGGCCCAGCCAGCCGATCAGAAGGACGGCCAGCGGCCAGCGGAGACGGGATCGCACGGGCCCGATCAGTCTACCCGGCAGGCGGCCTTGCGCGCCGTTAATCGGCCGTGAGAGCGGAAGAGCACCTCGCCACTCGCGCCCGCACGGAACGACGGGCCGGTGCTAGCCGTCCGGGGCCCTGACCACAGCCTCCAGCAGCTCGGCGGCGCGCTCGAGGGCGGCGCGGTCGTCGTCGGGCAGGCCCACCAGGCGCTGTGCCAGCCACGCGGTGCGCCGGCGCCGTCCCTCGCGCAGGAGCCGCTCGGCCTGGGCCGTCGGCTCGACGAGCACCTCGCGCGCGTCGGCCGAGCCCCGCCGGCGCGTGACCAGTCCTTCGCGCTCGAGCTGCGCGACGAGCGCGCTCATGGTCGGCGGACGCACCTGCTCGGCCGCGGCGAGCGCCCCGAGCGTGCGCGGGCCGCCGAACACCAGGACCGAGAGCGCTGAGAGCTTCGGCGCGGTCAGGCCGCTCGCGTCGTCCTGGTGGCGGACCCGGCGCAGCAGGTGGATCGCCACGGAGTGGAGGCGATCCGCGAGCTGCTCGGTCGTCATATAGTTAGTCTAACGAAATTCATTGGGAGGCGGCGCGTGATCCGATCGGTCGGCCAGGTCGCGATTCCGAGCAAGGAGTTGGACGCGTCGATCGCGTTCTACCGTGACGTGCTCGGCGTGCCGTTCCTCTTCCGGGCAGGTGAGCTCGCCTTCTTCCAGTGCGGCGAGGTGCGGCTGATGCTGACGGCTGAGGGCGGCGCCGGCGCGTCGTCGATCGTCTACTACCGGGTCGAGGACGTCCGTGCCGCTTACGATGCGCTGAAAGCGAAGGACGCACCGCTGGTCGACGAGCCACACCTGATCGCCCGCCTGCCCGACCGCGAGGTCTGGATGTTCTTCCTGAAGGACCCCTCGGGGAACACGCTCGGGGTGATGGCCGAACCGAGGTTATGATGGCGGTTCCATGGTCCGGCTCGGCGTCAACCTCATGGCCTGGTCGGGCCAGGTCGACGTCGGGCTCTTCCCGCGCATCGCGCGGCTTGGGTACGACGGCGTCGAGCTGCCCCTGCTGGCGCCCGACGCGGTCGACGCGTCGGCGGTCCGCCGCGCGCTCGCCGAGGCCGGCCTGCGCTGCACCGCCTCGGGCGCGCTGCCGCCAAAGGCCAGCCTGCTCGACCCGGCGCGCCGCCAGCGGGCGGTCAACTGGATCGACAACTGCCTCGCCTGCGCCGCCGCGTGCGGCGCTGAGGTGCTGTGCGGCCCCTTCTGCGCGCCGGTCGGCGAGCTGGTCGGGCGCGGCCCGACCGACGCCGAGCGCGAGTCGTGCCTCGCGAGTCTGCGCGCGCTGGCCGACCGCGCGCGGGCGCGCGGTGTCGTCCTCGCGATCGAGGTGCTGAACCGCTTCGAGACGTACTTCATGAACACCGCCGCCGACGCGGTCGCGCTGATCGACGCGGTCGACTCGCCGTGGGTCGGCGCCCACCTGGACACGTTCCACATGAACGTGGAGGAGAAGTCCGTGCCGGCCGCGTTGCGGCTGGTCGGCCGGCGGCTGGCGCACATGCACTTCTCGGAGAACGATCGGGGCGTCGTGGGGAGCGGCCACGTGGACTGGCCGGGCGTGCGGGCGGCGCTGCGGGACGCGGGTTACCTGGCCTCCGACCGCTGGATCGTCGCCGAAACGTTCGCCGGCGGGGTGCCCGAGATCGCGGCCGCGACCGCGATCTGGCGCCCGCTCGTGCCGGACCCATGGAGCTACGCCAGGGAGAGCCTGCGGTTCATGAAGGCGCTGCTGGAGGAGGAGTAATGGCTCGGGTCGTCGCGGTGAACGCCCACCCGGAGGTGACGTTCGAGCACGAGCTGGAGGCGCTGACGCCGATCGGCGTGGCGATCGAGCGGCTGCGGGTGGGCTCAGACGAGGAGCTGCTCGCCGCGGCGGCCGGCGCCGACGTGGTCGTGCCGATGGGCTACCGGCTGAGCGCGGCGGCGGTCGCCGGGCTGGTGCACTGCCGGCACATACCTTCCGGCGGCATCGGCGTCGACCACATCGACGTCGAGGCGGCGACGGCGCACGGCATCCTGGTCACGAACATGGCGGACACCTTCGTCGAAGAGGTCGCCAACCACACCTGGATGCTGCTGCTGCTCGTCGCGCGCCGCGGCCTGTGGCTGCACGGGATGGCGACGAGCGGCCGTTGGGCGGAGGCGCTCGACCAGCTGTTCCCGGTTCAGCGCCTGGCGATGCCCCGCGTCACTGGGCAGACGCTGGGGTTGGTCTCGTTCGGCCGGATCGCACGGGCGGTCGCGCGGCGGGCGCAGTCGTTCGGGATGGAGGTGGTCGCGTTCGACCCGTACGTCGCCGACGACGTGTTCGCCGCGCACGGCGTCGAGCGCGTTTCGGTCGACGAGGTGTTCCGATGTGGCGACGTCGTGTCCTGCCACCTGCCGTGGACGGCGGAGACGACGCGCATGATCGGCGAGCGGTACTTCCGGCTGATGAAGCCGAGCGCGATCTTCCTGAACACGGGCCGCGGCAAGGTGGTCGACGAGCGAGCGCTGATCCGCGCCCTCGAGGAAGGCCGCATCGCCGGCGCCGGCCTCGACGTGCTCGAGCAGGAGCCGCCCGACCCGGACAACCCGCTGCTGCGCATGCCGAACGTCGCGATCACGCCGCACATGGCGTCGGTCTCCGACGTCTCCAGCGTCGCCCGCCGTCGGCTGCTCGGCCGCCAGATCGCCGGCGCACTCCTGGCCAGGGTGCCGGTCGGGGTCGTCAACCCGGCCGCGCTGGAGAGCTGGCGCGGCCGGGGTCGATGGCTCGTATGAGGTCGCGGACGACCTCGAGCTTCGGCACCGGGACGCCGACCCGTCGGGCACGTTCGCACACGTCGCCGAAGATCGCCTCGACCTCGAGGGG
>DASRFH010000077.1:0-75894 GCA_035651675.1 Chloroflexota bacterium
TCCAGGTAGCGGCCGCGCTCGTCCCACCAGTTCTGGAGCACGGACGGGACGCTGTCGTCCTTGGCGACCCAGTAGGGAATTTCGTCGAGGATGAGGAGGAAGCGCCCCTCTCCGGCGAGGCGATCGAGGGCGGCGAAGACGGCCCCCCAACTCGACGGCGGTTGGGCGCTGACGATGGGGTCGCCCAGGGCGTCGGCCAGAGCGGCGCCCAGAGCGGCGAGTTGCTCGTCCGATCCTTTCAGCGTGCATCGGTAGTAGGCGTGGCGCTTGCCGGCGGCGAAATGCTCCAGCATATAGGTCTTGCCGACGCGGCGCCGCCCCACCACCGGTACGCACTGGGCAGCACGGGCGGACCAGAACCCGTCGAGGGCGTCCAACTCGCCCCGACGATCAAAGAAGGGCCGATCTGCCTGGCGCTGGATGCCCATCAGTAATACTTCATCTCGATGTACTACATCCTATTGTAGTATTACGGATGAACCGCTGCGGGTGTCCGGCGGCCTGGAATGGGGGAGTGGATGTTGTCCGGCGGAAGGAGCTACAGGTCGCGGTCGTAGGCGTCCGCGGCTCGGTCGCCGGCAAGGATGAGCAGGGCGCCGCCGAGCGCGGCGCCCCACAGAACGTGGGCGGCGATGGCCCGCCACCGGGCGCGGCCCGACTCCCCATCCGATGCGCCGAACAGACCGCCGGGCGGCAGAAGGCCGGTGGCGTCCACCAGCCAGACGGCCATGCCGACCGCGACGCCGGTGAGCGGGTTGGCGAGTCCGAGCGGTGGGGCGATGGCTCCGTAGAGCGCACCACAGCCGGCTCCGCGTGCGGAGTCGGCTGCCAGCGTGCGCAGCCCGCGGTCGTGCGGCCTGCTCAGCGCCAGCGAGATGGGTGCTGCCGCCAGGCAGCCAGCGCCCGCGCCGATCGCGGTGTCGTTGATGCGCATAGTCGGACGCGGAGAAGTGTGCCACGCCGGCACGGTGCTGGCACGGGCGGTCGGACGCCGAGCTAGGCGCAATACGGTTCACTGAAGCACCGGCGGCCGCGGGGGACGCCCTCACCCTGGCCCTCTCCCGGAGGGAGAGGGGACGTGGGCGGGCCGGACCGAGCGATCGGCGACCTTAGGTGAAACGTAGTGAGGCTAGGCGGCGGCGACGCGCTCCGGCTGATTGAGCGCCAGGCCCTCGGTCTCGAGGACGTGCTGCGCGACGTTCGCCGTCGTCTCAGCTTTCTCCTTCGACGGCCGCCGCAGCAGGTCGTCCAGCGAGCTCCGCAGCGAGTGCCACAGCGCGTTCCCGGCCCGCGGGATGCGCGCCGCGGCGACGACGGCCGCCGCGTGGACGTGCTCGCAGTTCGGCTTACCGCACGCGCAGGTTACCTCGACATCACCGGTCGGCGCCATCGTCGCGACCGCCGAGTGCCCGTCCGTGAACGTCACCTCGGCGCGGTTGTGCCGGATCTTGATGGCGACCAGCGTGCCCAGGCCGGCCGCAGCCCCAGCCACAGCCAGGCCAGAGATTACCTTGATTCGCCGCCGCATACCGTCACCCCGCGATGACGGGCATCTTAGCACCGGCGGCTCGCCCGTCCGCCCGTTTTGGCGGATTGGCGGCGTTTACGTCGATCTTTGACGGTCTTCTAATGCCCGACCAGCCCCAGCCGCTGCCGAAGCGCCAGCGCCACGCGCTCTGACGCACGACCGTCGCCGAACGGATTGGCCACGTGCGCCATCGCCGCGTAGGCGGCCGGCTCGTCGAGCAGCCGCATGAGCTCCCCGCGCACGGCTGCCCTCTCAGTGCCGACCAATCGTGCGCAGCCGGCCTCGACCGCCTCGGGCCGCTCCGTCGTGCGGCGCAGCACCAGCACTGGCTTCCCCAGCGTCGGCGCCTCCTCCTGGATACCACCCGAGTCGGTCAGCACCAGCGTGCAGTCGCGCATGGCGCGCACCAGCTCGCCGTAGTCCAGTGGCTCCGCGAGCTCCACGCGGGGGTGGCCAGCGAGCACGCCACCCACCTCCTCGCGCACGAGCGGGTTCCGGTGCACCGGGAACAGCAGCTCGACGTCGGGTCGCGCCTCCAACACCTCCCGCACCGCCACGCACACCTCGCGGATCGGCCCGCCCCAGTTCTCGCGTCGGTGCATCGTCATCAGGAGACGCCGACGGCCGTTCGGCGCCGGGGCCGACGGGAGCGCGCGCAGCACGCCCAGGAGCGCGTCGATCACCGTGTTGCCGGTGACCAGGATCCGCGCCTCGGGCACCCCCTCGCGCCGCAGGTTGTTGGCCGCGCGCGGCGTCGGCGCGAAGTGCAGGTCGGCCAGGACGCCGACGAGACGGCGGTTCGCCTCCTCGGGGAACGGGTCGTCCGGCACGCCCGAACGCAGCCCCGCCTCCACGTGGCCCACTGGGACGTGCGCGTAGAAGGCGGCCAGCGCACCCGCGAACGCGGTCGTCGTGTCGCCTTGCACCAGCACGGCGTCGGGCCGCTCGGCCTCGAAGGTATTGGCCAGCGCCGTGACGAGCCGCGCGGTCAGGTCGGGCAGCGTCTGCCCGGGCCGCATCAAGTCGAGGTCGACGTCCGGCGCAACACCGAACACCGCCAGCGCCTGGTCAAGCATCTCGCGATGCTGCGCCGTCGCCACGACCCGCACCCGCAGATCCGGGTGCCGCCGCAGCTCGGCCACCACCGGCGCGAGCTTCACGGCCTCCGGCCGCGTGCCGAAAACCACCGCGACCGTCTTAACGTTCACGGGCACTATCTTAGGCGCGTGGCCCGGTCGAACCGTTTCCGCCGCGGTCTGATCTTGGTTGCGCTCCCGACCTTCATGATCGGCTCCACGGCGTGCGGCCTCGGGATCCGGGCCGCGATCAGCCGTCTCCTCCCGGCGACGCCGACGCCGACGCCGGATTGGGTCGGCAAGATCGAGGAGAGTGCAACGCCGCTGCCGACCTACCAGGCGCGCGTCGCCGACGTCGACCCGCAAAGCGGCCGCAAGATCGACTACCAGATTACGCTGCGGGCGAGTCCCGGCCGCGGCGCCGACCCGACCGGACTGGCCGTGCTCCCGGGGGAGCGCGTCTTCATCACGGGCGTCCAGGCCGTCGGCGGCGAGCGCTTCTACAAGGTCCGCTCGTTCGACGGGCTGAAGCGCGGCTGGCTCGCCGAGTCGCTCATCGCATCCGCCGACCGGCCGCCGACCCCAGCTCCCTCTCCCACCGGGAGAGGGCCGGGGTGAGGGCCCGCGCATCGACCGCGCGCCTGTCCGCGGGACGTCGAGCTGGGCTTGGGCCGCGCCCTGGAGCGCCTCGAGGCGGAGGCCGACCGGCTACACGCCCGCCGCCTGGCCGGTCCGGCTGACGCGTATGCGACCGCCGGGCTCCCGCCCGGCGAGCTGCAAGTTCCACCAGAACCAGCCGGTCGCCGGATCGGGCCCGATCCGGTCCTGGAGCGCCGGGAGCGTTATCCGTCCGGCCACCGCGTTCGGGTCGACGCCAGTGCCGATCGAGGCGGCCGCCTGTGCCATCACGTAGCCGGTAACTGGCTGGCTGGCCGCGCAGCCAAGGTCGCTCGCAAACTGGACCTCGTCGCCCGCGTTGACGTCGCCGTCCAACGCCACGAGGCAGCCCGCGTTGCCCGCGCCGGCCTGGGCCGTCGCGCTCAGCAGCCCGCGGTAGTAGGCGGTGAGCCGTGCGCCGTGGAGGTCGCCCAGCTCCGGGAGCCCAACGCCCGCCATCGCCTGAGCGACGTGCGCCATCGCCGCGCGGGCTGTCGGCCGGACCCACAGGTGGACGACCGAGAGCTTGCGGACGTCGGGGTTAGGGTGGACCAGGTTCGGGTGGATTTGGACCGTCATCTTCTGGCCCGGCTCGAGGATCCACGATAGCGGCTGGAGGCCCGGCCAGTCGGCGACGATCGTCTGTCCGGGCGCCAGCTCGGCCTGAGTCCCCACCGGTCCGATCAGCGACACCTCGACCCACATCCCCGTCGGGTTCGCCAGCGTGACGCGCGCGGTGTTTGCGTCGTCGCCGTCGAGCGAGACCGAGGCGAAGCCGTTGGCGGAGGACCCGTCGACCTCCCAGAACCCGCCGAAGCTGGAGCCGGTGCTGCCCTGAACGGCACGGACGATGCCGTCGGCGGCGACCGGGTCGATCTCGGGGATGTAGTTCAGCACCGCCTGCTCGAGCGGGATCACCGCGACTGAGTCCTTCCAGTCCGGGTGGGCCGGCGTGTTGGCGATCCAGTGGCGGAACAGCGCGCGCTGGAACCGCTGCACGACGTACGGCCCGAGCTGGGTCGGCTTGGAGGCTGGGAGCCCGTAGAGGGTGATCGAGCCGTTGACGTTCCAGCTCCCCGAGAAGTTGGGTGGCGGCTGGAGGTACTTGTTCTTGATCGTCGGGTCGGTCATCCAGTCGAACCTCGTCTGGACAGCCTTGTCCCAGTTGCCGCCCGAGCCGTCGTCCACGACCGCGGCGGGCAGCCGGTACTGCCCGGAACCGCTCGCGCTCAGGTCGAGCAGCTCGGACGTGTTGGCGTTGAAGTAGGTGTTCTTCTCCGGCCGCCACTGGAGCAGCCCGTAGATCCGCGGCTCGTACGTGAACGAGTCGCCCCCCCGGTAGGGGGGCAGCGCCTCCGGCCCGAACGTCTGGAGCTCGTTGCGGCGGAGCACCTCGTTCTCGAACAGGCTGTTGGAAGCCACCACCTCGAGAGTGGCCTTCTGGACGTTCGGACCGAGCGGTCCGGCGCCGGTGATCTGGATCGTGTAGAGGCCGGGCGCGAGCTGGCCGGTCGTGCCGAGGATGAGCTGCGTCGAGCCCGTGCCGGTGATCGTCGCGCTCGGCGACCAGGTGCTGTTCGCGACCAGCGGCCCGGAGAGCGCGTCGCCAGCCGACTGGGTGAAGGCCACGGCCGCGTTGGTCGGGTTGAAGTCGATCTTGACCGTCAGCGCGACCGTCTCGCCTGGCCGGACCCGCGCGTTGGACGGCGAAACCACGACGTTGATGCCGCCGGCCGGCGTCGGCGTCGGCACCGCCGTCGCGGTCGGGATCGGCGTCTGCGTTGGCGTCTGCGTCGGACCGGGCGTGACGGTTGGGGCGAGCGTGGGCGTGGCGGTCGGACTGAGCGTGGCGGTCGGACTGATCGTCACGGTCGGCGTCGCGGTCGGCGTCGCCGTGGTCGTGCGCGTCGCGGTCGGCGTGTTGGTGGCCACCTGGGCCGCCGCCCGGCCCGCGCCGCCCAGGCCGGCCGCGACCAGAGCGAGCGTCAACAGCAGCGGGTCCAGGGCGCGATGCGACACTTTCGACGCCATTATCGGCATCGGGGGTTCCCTGGTCGATGAGGGAAGACCTTAGCGGGTGCGGAGGTGCCCCTATACTGGCGGGTCGATGACTGGCGAGCCGTTCTCGCTCCAGCTCCGACGGGCCGCGGAGCCCATCTGGGCCGCCCAGCTCGCCCACCCGTTCGTGCGCGGCATCGCGGATGGAAGCCTGCCGCTCGAGCACTTCCGCCACTGGGTTCGGCAGGATTACCTGTTCCTGATCGACTACTGCCGCCTCTTCGCGATCGCAGCCGCGCGCGCGCCCGACCTGGCGACGATGGGCCGCTTCGCCGATCTGCTCAAGGCGACGCTCGGCACCGAGATGGAGCTGCACCGCGGCTACGCCGCCGAGCTCGGCATCCCGCGCGACGAGCTCGAGCGCGAGATCGCCGGGCCAACCACCCGGGGTTACGTGGACTTCCTGCTGCGTACCGCCGCGCTCGGAGATTACGTCGAGCTGGCCGCCGCCCTGCTGCCGTGCATGTGGGGATTCGCGGAGATCGGGCAGCGGCTGGCCGAGGGTCCGCGCCCGGCTGATCCGCGCTACGCCGCGTGGATCGACATGTACGCGTCGGCAGCGTTCGCCGAGCTGGCGTCATGGTGCCGCGGCGTGCTCGACCGGTTGGCCGAGGGCGCCTCCCCGAGCGCCCTCGCTGCCGCCGAGGCCGCGTTCCTTACCAGCAGCCGCTACGAGCTCGCCTTCTGGGAAGCGTCGTACCGGCTCGAGCGATGGCCGGCCTGACGCCGTCACGCCAAGTCGCGCCGCGACGAGCGGCCTCGGTCAAGACGGCTCCGTCTGACGCCGATCGCCGACCGGGGCGGCCGAGATTGCTCGCCCCGATCGTAACGACAGCCGCGGGCAGCTCGGCGTAGCCGGCACGGACGGATGACGTGCGGCACCGGCTGCCTCGCGCTGCTGCCCCAGCTCGTGATCTACGGGCTGACCAACGGCGCGGTGGTGGCGCTGAACGCGGCCGGGTTCACGCTGGCGTACGCGGTCGCGCGGCAGATCAACCTCGCCCATGGCAACGTCTTCGCGATGACGACGGTGGTGGTCGCGACGCTCGCCCGGCTCCTGGGCGTGACCAGCGCGACCAGCACGCCACTCCGCGTCGGCGCGCTCGCCCTCCTCGCGATGGCTGGGGTCGCGGTCGGCGCGACGCTGAACGTGCTCGTCGAGCGGCTGGCGTTCCGACCGTTCGCCGATCGGGCCGACCGGATCGCACCGCTCATCGCCTCGGTCGGACTTGCCTTCGTTCTGTTCCAGGCGGCCGTCTGGTGGTACCCGCTCGTCACGCCGCCGCCGTCCGAGCCGGTCGAGGGCCACCTGGGCGTCGTGCTGCCGCTGCTCGCCATGCCGGATGTGCTCCCGCGCGTCGAGCTCGGCTGCTGCGGTGTCTCGTTCACGTTCAAGGACGCGCTCGTGCTTGCGCTGGCCGCTGGCGTCGCGCTCGTCGGCGGCCGCCTGCTGCGCCGCCACCCCGTCGGCCGGCTGCTGCGCGCCGTCGCCCAGGACGGGGAGCTCGCAGCCCTGTCCGGCGCTGACCCGACGCGAGCGCAGACGCTCGCGTTCGCCGCCGCCGGCGGCCTGGCCGGGTTCGCCGCCACGGTGTACGGCGCCTACTACGGAGCGGCGTTCGCCCAGCACGGACTCGAGAGCGGTCTCGCGGCGATGACCGCGGCCGTGCTCGGCGGCGTAGGCGCGCCCTTCGGGGCGCTCGTCGCCGGCGTCGGGATCGGGGTCGTCAGCAGCTTCGCCGACTACTTCCTCGACCCGAAGTGGACGCCGGTGCTCGTGCTGCTGCTGCTGGTCGGCGCGCTCACGTTTCGGCCGACCGGCCTGCTCGGCACGGTGCCGGTCGCGTCAGCCGAGGGTGAGCGGCCGGAAACGGGCCGAGCCGGCGCCGGCTCGGGCTTGTTCCTCGTCGCAGTGCTCACCGCGGCGACCCTGCTGCCGTTCCTCGACGCGCTCGCCGGCTGGCACGGCCTGGCCGGGACGATCGATGCACTGCGGCTCGTCGCGCTGGCGGTTGGGTTGGGCATCGTCGTCAACTTCGCGGGGCTGCTCGACCTGGGCTACGCGGCCTTCTTCGCGATCGGCGGGTACACGGCGGCGCTCACGACGAGCTCCGCCAGCCGGCTGGCCGTCGCGCTGCCGGAGGCATTGCGGAGCCCGTGGCTCGCGATTCTTTTCGCCGGCTTGGTCGCGGCCGGTTTCGGCGTCCTCTTCGGCGTGCCGACGGTCCGGACGCGCGGCGAGTACCTGGCGATCGTGACGCTCGCGTTCGGCGAGATCGTGCCGAACGTGATCTGGCACCTGCCGGAGTGGACGGGCGGCTCCCGCGGCATGAGCGGAATCGCCGCGGTCGACGGGTCGGTGCTCGGCTGGGACAGGCCGACGACCGCCTACGCGCTCGCGCTGGGCCTGGCGGTGGTCGCCTGTGTCATCGCGGTGCGGCTCGCCCCCTCGCGGATCGGCCGGGCGTGGGCGGCGGTGCGGGACGACGAGACCGCCGCGGCGTCGGTCGGCGTCGCACCGGCGGTCCTCAAGCTGCTCGCCTTCGCGATGGGCGCGGGCTGCGCGGGCCTGGCCGGCGCGCTATTCGCCCAACAGTTCGGCTACGTCGAGCCGGCGCAGTTCGACTTCACCGTCTCGCTGATGGTGCTCGCCGCGGTCGTGCTCGGCTCGCGCTGGGGCGTGGCCGGCGCCGTCGGCGGCGCGGTCGTCGTCGCCGCCTACGACCGTTGGCTGGTCGACGCCCTCAACGGAATCATGGGGGGCGTCGGCGTCGACCTGCGCGAGCAGAACCTCGCCGTCTTCGGCGTCGCGCTCTATATCGGCACGCTGCTCCGGTCTCGTCCCCTCTCCCTCCGGGAGTGGGTGAGGGCGAGGGCGTCCCAGTGGAGGCTGGGGCGCGGAGTGCCCCGGCCCTCAGGCGACGCCCTCACCTGACCTTCGGCCGTCTTCTCCCGGGCGGAGAGGACGCTAGCGGCGCGCGGCCACCGGCACCAGCGGCCACGCAGCCGCCAGCGCCCCGCGTCCGTGAACCAGGAGAGGACGCTAGCGGCGCGCGGCCACCGGCACCAGCTCCGCCAGCTCCGGAATGACCCATTGCGGCGGCTCGCCCCTGGCGACCCGCTGGATGTTTTCGAAGCAGTTGGCGAACCGCCGTGGCCAGCTCTCCCACGTCGGCCCGGCCATGTGCGGTGTAAGCAGCGCGTTCGGCTGCTTCAGCAGCGGATGGTCGGGCGCCGGCGGCTCCTGGCTGAACACGTCGAGCCCAGCACCGGCGATCGTGCCGTCCGCCAGCGCCTCGGCGAGCGCCACCTCGTCGATCAGCCCGCCGCGGCTGGTGTTCACCAGCACCGCCGTCGGCTTCATCAGCTTCAGCGCCCGCGCGTCGATCATGTTCCGCGTTTCGGCCATCAGCGGGACGTGCAGCGTCACGATATCCGACACCTTCAGCAGCTCGTCCATCGGCAGGTAGCGCACGCCAAGCTGTTTCTCCCGCTCGGCTGACGGGCGCACCGGGTCGTAGTAGACGATCTCGCCAGGCTCGAACGGTCGGAGCCGCGCCGCGACGTTCTGGCCGATGCGGCCCATGCCGACGATGCCGACCGTCTGGCTCCAGACCTCGTGGACGCGCAGCGCGCCCATCGGGCCGCCGCGCCATTTCCCCGCGCGCACATTCTGGTCGAGGTAGCTCAGCCGCTTGATCAGCGCGAGGATGAACATCACCGCGTGCTCGGCGACCGAGATCGCGTTCGCGCCGCCATTCACCGCGACCGGCACGCGCGCCTTCCGAGCCCCCTCGACGTTGAACGAGTCGTAGCCGACGTTCATGAGCTGGATCAGCTTCAGCTTCGTCGCCGCCAGCAGCGCGTCGTCGTCGATCCAGCCCGGCTCCATGCCGAGCAGGAACTCGACGTCCGGCAGCTTGGCCGGCAAGTCGGCCTTGGTCACCGTCTCGAGCGTGAAACCAGCCGGTAGGAGGCGCCGGCCGATCGCCAGCACCTCCTCGTCCAGCACCGGGACAAGATGGATCGTCTTCTCTGGCACTATCCCTTCACCGCACCGCCGGTCAAACCTCGGATGACCAGGCGCTGCGCCAGTGTATAGAAGATCACCGGCGGCAGTGCGGTGACGATCGCGCCAGCCATCATCTGGCCCCAGTAGAACACGTCCTCACCCAGCATCTGAGTGAGCCCCAGCGTCACGGTGCGCGTCGCCACCGAGTTGGTGAAGACGAGCGCGAAGAGGAACTCGTTCCACGACTGCGTGAACGAGAAGAGCGCTACCACGGCAACGGCCGGCAGCGCCAGCGGCATCACGATCCGGAACAGCACACCCAGCCGGCTGCACCCGTCGATGAGCGCCGCCTCCTCCAACTCGAGCGGGATCGAGCGGAAGTAGCTGCACAGCATCCAGGTGCAGAACGGCAGCGTGAACGTCGGATAGACCAGGATGAGGCTCTCGAGCGTGTCCCCGAGCTGCAGCGCGTAGACGATCTGGAAGAGCGGGATGAACAGCAGCGTCGCCGGGACCAGGTAGGTCACGATCAGTCCGCGGGCCATCAGGGAGCGCCCCACGAAGCTCAGCCGGGTGATCGCGTACGCCGCCAGCGAGCCGAGCACGATCGAAAGCGTCGTCGTGACGACCGCCACGTAGGCGCTGTTCTTCATCCACACGCCGAAGTAGGCCGACGCCTTGCCCGCGCCGGTGCTGCCGTAGCCGAACAGGAGCTGCGTGTAGTGCCCGAAGTAGAGCGACTTCGGAAGGAGCGTGAAGTCCTGGTAGATCTCCTTGTTCGTCTTGAGCGAGGCGAGCAGCATCCAGAGGAACGGCACGACGGTCCAGATCGCGAAAACGATCAGGGCCACGTACGTCGCGATGACCCATCCGCGGCCGATCGCCCGGCGGGCGCCGCGGCTCGAGGTGCTACCGGCTGCCATCCGTCACTCCTGCCGCGTGGCGCGGCGAAGCCCCGCCGGGGTTTGGGGCGTCCCCAAGCTGCTCAATCCTGCCTCAGCATCCGGCGGGTCAGGAAGAACACCAGCACCGCGTAGAACGGCAGCAGCAGCATCGACTGCGCCGAGCCCATGCCGATCTGCTTGCCCGGGATGGCAGTCAGGTACGAGAGGAAGGGCACCGTGCTGGTCGCGTAGTTCGGACCACCGCCGGTCAGGACGAAGATCTGCGTCAGGTTGGCCGACGTCCAGATCGTCGACAGCAGCGCGGTCACGAAGATGACGTGCTGCAAGCTGGGGACCGTCACGTAGCAGAAGCGCTGGAACGTGCCGGCGCCGTCGATCTCGGCGGCCTCGTACATCTCCTGCGAGATCGACTGCATCCCTGCCAAAAAGTTCATCGTCCAGAACGGCGTGCCGGACCAGATCACGACCAGGATCAGCGCCGGCAGCGCGAGTCGGGCGTCGTTGAAGAAATAGATGTAGTCGTCGGCGAGCTGGAACTGGGCGATCGCCCCGTTGATGGGGCCGCTCGTGTCGAAAAGGAAACGCCAGGCGTAGGCCGACACGACCGCCGGGACCGCCCAGGGCAGGAACATCAGCCCCCGCCACAAGTTGCGCGCCGGCAAATCCTGGTTGAGCACGCTCGCCATCGCCAGCCCGAGCAGGAACTTACCGCCGATGGCACTCCCGGTGATGACGACCGTTATGCCCAGCGCCTTCAGCGCCAGGTTGTTGGGGTTGGTGAAGAAGTCGACGTAGTTTGCGAGCCCGACGAACTGGCCCCCCTTGCCGATCATCGAGTCGGTGAAGGAGAGGTAGATCGCGTTCGCGAACGGGTAGGCCAGCAGGCTGAGGACGATCACGACGACAGGCGCGACGAGCGCCGATCCGAGCGCCCAGTCGCGCCCGAGGACGTGCCGCCACCGCGCCGCGGTCGTCGTGTGGATCGTCGCCGGGTACACCGCATCGCTGCGCGCCATGGCGGCTCCCTCCTTGCAGCGCGGCTTCTACTTCTTGAACTTGTTGTAGGAGTCCTCCATCTCCTTCTGGGCCCAGGCCTGCGCGTCCTCGATCTTCATGTTGTCGTTCACGATCTTCTGGATCATGTCCGACAGCGTGTACTTCGCGTCGGTCACGTCGGAGAGCCACGGCTGACCCGGCGCCGGCCAGTTTCGGACGCGGCCGCTCTGCGCGATCTCCTTCATCGCCGCGAACGCCGAGCTGTTCCAGAACTCGGTCTTCGTGTGGTCGACGTAGATCGGGACGAAGCGCCCCTCGACCGACTTCGAGATCGCCTGGATCTTGTCCGGCTGCATGAAGAACTCGAGCGCCGACGGCGACTTTTCGGCCAGCTTCGCCTTCTTGAACATCGAGAAGCCGATCGCCGCGCCCTCGGCGAACGACCCGGCCGTGCCTTTGGGAGTCGGCGCCAGACCGGTCTTGCCAGCCAGCTCCTTATCGTTGACGAGCAGCCAGCCGTAGATCGTCGCCGGGTTGACGGCGAACGCCGCGCGGCCCTTCTGGTACGTCTCGTTGTTCCAGGAGGTCACCGTCTGCGCGAACGTCTCGGGCGGGATCAGCTTCGCCTTGATCATCTCGACGATGACCTCGAGCCCCTTCTTGTTTGCCGGGTTGGCGATGTCCGGCTTGCCGTTCTCGTCGTTCAAGCGGCCGCCATAGTCCCACAGCACCGTGACGATGTTGTTGACGTGGTCGCCCTCGTGACCGAGCGCCATCGCGAACGTGTAGGTCCGTGGCGGCTGCTGCACCTTCGGCCCCAGGCTGACGACGTCTTCCCACGTCTTGAAGAAGCCACCGCCGGTGACCGGCTCGATCAGGTCCTTGCGCCAGTGGGCCGGCCAGCAGTCGATCGCGTACGGGGCGGCGAAGATCTTGCCGTCGGGCGCGGTCAACGAGGACTTGGCGATGGGCAGCAGGCCGCCGGCCTTGTCGTTGAACTTGTTGACCAGCGTGGTGATGTCGGCGTACTCGCCTTGGGTGTACCAGTAGACGCCGTTGGCGTTGTTCAGCTCGGGCGGCGCGCCGGCCGCGAGCGCGGCGGTCTCCTTGATAAGCTGCTGCGGCGAGCCGGGGATCGACTGCCACTCGACCTGGACGTTCTGCTCCTTCCCCCAGTCGACGAACGTCTTGCCGACCGCCTCGTCGGTCACCGTGTTCCAGTTCGCCGAGAACCAGACGTTGAACTTGCCGCTGACCACGTCCTTGATCGCGACCGTCGCGGTCGGCGCCGGAGCCGCACCGCCCGCCGCCTGCGTCGGCGCTGCCGCTTGCGTGGGTGCCGCCGGAGCCGCCGTCGCGGCGGCTGGCTTCGTCGCCGCGGCCGCGGCGGGCGTGCTGGCGCCGCCGGATGCCGCGGGGGCCTGCGTGGGCGCGGCCGGCGGCGGCTTGGTGGGCGCGGGGGCGGCGGTCGGCGGCGACGAGCCGCCGCAAGCCGCCAGGATCGGCACGACCGCCGATCCGGCCGCCGCCACCAGGCCACCGCGAATCAGGGCGCGACGAGATAGACGCGTCATTGGATCCTCCCGTTCCTTCGCGTGTATTCGGCTGTCAGGCGCGAACGCGCCGATTGTACCGCTCGCTAGTAGCGGCTGCCTCTAACAGTTTCGAAGCAGTCGGAGCAGTAGACCGGCTTGTCGCCGCGCGGCTGGAAGGGGACCTGTGTCTCCTTGCCGCACGCCGAGCAGACCGCCGGGTACATCTGCCGGCGCGGGCGGTCGTAGCCGCCGCCGTACCCACCACCGCCGCCGTAGCCACCGCCCCCGTACTCGGCGCCGGTCGAGTAAGCGTACCCCCCACCGTCCGCGGAGCGCTGCTGCTTGCGAGCGCGTCGGCAGTCCGGACACCGACCGGGCTTATTGACCAAGCCTCTGCTCTGGTAGAACGCCTGCTCGCCCGCGGTGAACACGAACTGCCGCCCGCAGTCTCGACAGGTCAGGGTCTCGTCTACGAAGGACACGAAACGACTCCCGGCGATGTGAGATTCGCGCATTGTACCAGCCAAGGCAAGGGGTCGCGCGCTCGGCAGCCAATCTTCGCCACAGGGACACTGCTTCCTCGAAGGAGCAGCCCCAGCTGCCATGGGCGCCCCTGGCGGCCCGACGCCAGGGGCGCCGGTCTGGTACGTTATGCGCCGCATGGCGACGACCCCCGAGCACGAGCGGCTCGCCGAGCTCCGCCACGGCCGCCGCGTGTGGCGCCGCTGGGGTCCGTACCTCTCCGAGCGCCAGTGGGGCACGGTCCGCGAGGACTACTCCGCGACCGGCGAGGCGTGGGAGTACTTCCCGCACGACCACGCCCGCTCGCGCGCCTACCGATGGGGCGAGGACGGCCTGCTCGGCGTGTGCGACGAGCAGGGGTTCCTCTGCCTCGCGCTCGCGCTGTGGAACGAAGCCGACCCGATCCTGAAGGAGCGGCTCTTCGGCCTGACCGGCAACGAGGGCAACCACGGCGAAGACGTCAAGGAGTACTACTTTTTCCTCGACTCGACGCCGACCCATTCCTACATGCGCGCGCTCTACAAGTACCCGCAGCGCGCCTTCCCGTACGCCGAGCTCGTCGCGGGCGGACGCCGCTCGCGCGAGGAGGCGGAGTACGAGCTGATCGACACCGGTGTGTTCGACGACGACCGCTACTTCGACGTCGTCGTCGAGTACGCCAAGGCAGCTCCCGAAGACATCCTCATGCGGATCGCCGCGACCAACCGCGGTCCGGACCCAGCGCCGCTCCGGATCCTGCCCACGCTGTGGTTCCGCAACACCTGGGCCTGGGGCGAGGACGACCGACGCCCGGAGCTTTTCTGGATCGAGAACCGTCGCTCGCGCGGCGCCGAGGAAGTGCGGCTCGTCAAAGCCCGCCACCACGAGCTCGGCGAGATGGTACTTGCCGCGCGCGGCGTGCCCGAGCTGCTCTTCACCGAGAACGAGTCGAACCGCGAGCGGCTCTGGCGGGCACCGAACACGTCGCGCTACGTCAAGGATGGCATCCACCGCGCCATCGTCTGCCGAGAGGTCGACGCCGTGAACCCGGCTCACCACGGCACCAAAGTCGCCGTCCACTACCGGTACGACGAGATCGCGCCCGGCGACACGGTGGTCGTCCAGGTTCGCCTGGCGCGCGGGCGCTACGCCGCCGACTTCTCCGACTTCGAGGACGAGCTTGCGCTGCGGCGCCAGGAGTGCGACCAGTTCTACGCGCAGGTCTGCGAGAACGCGAGCGATCCGGACGCCGCGCTGGTTCAGCGCCAGGCGTTCGCGGGCCTCCTCTGGTCCAAACAGCTCTACCGCTACGACGTCGGCAAGTGGCTCGACGGCGATCCCGCCGGCCCCCCGCCACCGCCCGAGCGCAAGCGCGGCCGGAACGCGGGCTGGCGGCACCTCGACACCGCCGAGGTGCTCTCGATGCCGGACACGTGGGAATATCCGTGGTTCGCGGCCTGGGACCTCGCCTTCCATTGCATCCCACTCGCGCTGATCGACCCAGACTTCGCCAAGGAGCAGCTCACGCTGCTGCTGACCGAGTGGTACATGCACCCGAACGGCCAGCTCCCGGCGTACGAGTGGGCGTTCGACGACGTGAACCCGCCGGTCCACGCCTGGGCCGCGTGGCGCGTGTACAAGATCGCCGGCCGCGTGACCGGCCGGCGCGACCGTGCCTTCCTCGAGCGCGTCTTCCACAAGTTGCTCCTCAACTTCACCTGGTGGGTGAACCGAAAGGACAGCGAAGGCCGGAACGTTTTCCAGGGCGGCTTCCTGGGCCTGGACAACGTCGGCGTCTTCGATCGTTCCAAGCCGCTGCCGGGAGGTGGCGTGCTGGAACAGTCCGATGGCACGGCCTGGATGGGCATGTACTGCCTGAACATGCTCGCGATCGCGCTCGAGCTCGCGCGCGAGGACCACGTCTACGAGGACGTGGCCGTGAAGTTCTTCGAGCACTTCCTTTACATCGCCGGTGCGCTGAACAACCTGGGCGGGGACGGGCTTTCCCTCTGGGACAACCAGGACGAGTTCTTCTACGACGTGGTCAGCTTCCCAACCGGTCAGCTTCTGCCGATCAAGGTGCGGTCGATGGTCGGACTCATTCCGCTGCTGGCCGTCGAGACGATCGAGCCGGGCACGATCGAGGCGATGCCTAAGTTCGCGCGGCGCCTCGAGTGGTTCCTGGACAACCGGCCCGGGCTCGCCGCGCTCGTCTCACACTGGCAGCAGCCCGGCGCCGGTCAGCGGCGCCTGCTCGCGCTCGTCCGCGGCCACCGACTCAAGCGGCTGCTCTTCCGGATGCTCGACCCGAACGAGTTCCTCAGCGACCACGGTGTACGGAGCGTCTCGAAGTTCCACCAGGCCAACCCGTTCACCTGCCAGGTCGACGGCGCAACGTACGGCGTCGACTACGAGCCAGCCGAGTCGCGCTCCGGCCTGTTCGGCGGTAACTCGAACTGGCGGGGTCCGATCTGGTTCCCGCTCAACTACCTGTTGATCGAGTCGCTGCAGAAGTTCCACCACTACTACGGCGACGACTTCCTCGTCGAGCACCCGACCGGCAGCGGCCAGATGCGCACACTCGAGCAGATCGGCGACGAGCTATCGCGCCGCCTAACCAGCCTCTTCGTGCGGGACGCCGAGGGCCGACGTCCGGTCTTCGGCGACGTCGAGACGTTCCAGCGCGACCCGCACTGGCGCGACCTGATTCCCTTCTACGAGTACTTCCACGGCGACACCGGGCGCGGCCTGGGCGCCAGCCACCAGACCGGCTGGACCGCGCTCGTCGCCAAGCTGATCGACCAGGCCGGACGCCACGAGGCCGGCCTGGTGATCGAGGAACCGGCGCCCGTGTCGTCCTGAGCGAGGCGAAGGGCCGCCGCGAAACCGAGCTGCCTCGATCAGCGGAGGTCCTTCGGCTTTGCCTCAGGACGACATCATGCCAGGCCCCGCTTCTTATAGATCTGCTGCTGGAGCCCGACCGCCTCCTTGACGGCGTCGTCCAAGGAGCCCTGACCCGTCGCGTACTTCGCGAACATGTTCGTGATGACGTGCGAGTCCAGCACCTCGGCCGCCGCCACGGTGACGGGCCCGGGTGAGCCGATCCAGCGCGCGGTCTTCCCGATGTCCTGGAGCTGCTGGAGCTTCGGGTCGTTGCCGATGATCGGCATCGGCTTGTTCCAGTGGGCGTTTTCCATTGGGAAGTCGTACGCCTTCGAGGCGGCATGCGCCTCGGACCACTTGTTGACCTTGAGGTCCCAGACGAACGCCTTGGCCGTGTCGATGTTCTTGCCGAAGTTCCAGATGCCGATCAGGTTGAACTGTGGCGACATCCAGCGTCCGGCCGGCCCGGCTAGCGGCAGGCCCGCCTCGACGTTCTTGAACAGCTCCGGGTTCTGCTGCTCGATCGTGCGGTAGACGGAGATCGGGTTGTAGATCCACGAGCCCTTGCCGGACTGCATGTACTGGTTGTTCGCGGCGTCGTCCCACGAGAGCACCTCGTTGGTCATCGCCGTTTCGTACAGCTTCTTGGCGTAGTCGAGGGCATCCCGAGTCTCCTTCGAGTCGAGCGTGCTGGTCTTGCCATCCTCCTTGACTTCGTTGGCCCCGTACGACCAGAGGAGGCTGCGCCAGGTCATCTCGGCGTCGGAGTTCTGGGCGAGCGAGGTGCCAACCGGGTTGCCGTTCGCCTTGCACTTCGGCCCGTAGTCGAGCAGGTCTTGCCACTTGTCCGGCGCGCGGTCGAGGCCGGCCTTCTTGAACACGTCCGACCGGTAGTGGCCGGAGAACGGGACCATGAAGTCCGGCACGCCGTACCACTTCCCGTCGACCTTGCCGATCTGCTCGGCGAATGGGATCCAACCGCCGGCCTGCTTGCCGATCGGCTCGGCGATGTCGCTCACGTCGGCGAGCGCGTCTTTGTAGACGTGCGCGTACAGCACCGCGAACCAGTCGAAGATGTCGTGGCCCTGCTTGGCTGCCACCTCCGCCGCCGAGCGCGCCGGGTGGTCCGCCTGGTTCACGTTGTCGACCGTGACCTTGACGTTGTTCGCCTGGCCCCACTGGACGACGTATTGCTTGTTGAACCACTCGTCGTAGGCCGGCACGAAGTGACTCCACTGGATGATCTTGAGCTCCGTACCAGGCTTCGCCTGCACGGGCGCGGCCGCCGGGGCAGCCGCGCCAGTCGCAGAGGCGGCCGGCTTCGTCGCGGCAGCGCCGGCCGCGGTCGTCGCGCCGGCGGCCGGCGAGGCGGCCCCGGTCGCCGCCGGCTTGGTGGCCGCCGCGGGCGCGGCCGTCGCCGCGGTGGCCGGGGCGGCCGTCGCCGCCGGCGCGGCGGTCGCGGCCGGCTTCGGCGCCTCGGTCGGCTTGGCCGGCGGCGCGGTCGGCGCGGCGGTCGGCGCGGCCCCGCCCGCGCACGCCGCCAGGATCGGGACAGCGAGCGCGCCCAGCCCCCTCAAAAAGCTCCTTCGCCCCGTTCTCGGCACGATGAACCCTCCCCTTCGCTCGTTACTTCACAGCGCCGCCGGTGATCCCGGCAACGAAGTGGTCCAAGAAGAAGCTGTAGAGGATCGCGACCGGCACCGAGACGATGAGGGCCCCCGCCATGAGCGAGCCCCAGTAAAAGATGTCGCCGCGGATCAGGTCGGTCGCGATCCCGAGCGTTACCGGCTTCTCGGCCGCGGCCGAGATGAAGGTGAGCGCGTAGACGAAGTCCTGCATCGCCAGGGTGAAGGCGAAGATGATCACCGACATCAGTCCGGGTCGACTGACGGGCAGGACGACCCGGATCACCGCGCTGAGTCGGCTGCACCCGTCGACGCGCGCCGCCTCCTCGATCTCCCGCGGCACCGTCTTGAAGAAGCCCATCATCAACCAGGTGCAGAACGGGATCGTGAAGGTCGGGTAGACGACGACTAGCGCCCACTTCGTGTTGTAGACCCCGAGCTGGGTGACGACGCGCGAGAGCGGGATGAACAGCAGCGACGACGGCACGAGGTAGGTGACGAAGATCGCGATGCCCATGTTCTCGGCGCCTGGGAAGTCGAGCCGCGCCAGCGCGTACCCGGCCGGCGTCGCGAGCAAGAGGGTGATGAGTACGACGAAGAACGAAACCTCGAACGTGTTGGCGAGCCACGTAAAGAACAGCGTGTCGTTGAACAGCAGCTCGACGTGGTCCAGGGTCGGCGGCAGGTTGAACCAGAACGGGAAGTTCGTCGCGACGAAGAGGTCGTTCACCTGTTTGAACGTCGTGATGAACATCCAATAGACGGGGAACGCGGCGAACAGCAGGAACGGCGCCAGGCCCAGGTACCGGAGGACGAGGCGCCGCCGCGCGCGGGCGCGCGCCCGCGCCAGCCCCTGCCGGATCGCAGCCTCGTGTACCACCAGGCTCATACGACGTCGCGCCGCTTCAGGATGCGCAGCAGCCAGATCGCGAACACGAGCATCACCGGGAACAAGAACAGCGAGATCGCCGCGCCGCGGCTCAGCGCGCCGGTGACGATGCCCGTCTGGAACGCGAACGTGGCGAGCATGTGGGTCGAGTTGATCGGACCGCCCTTCGTGAGCAGCCAGACGATCGAGATATCCGTGACGCTGAAGACGAGCGAGAAGATCAGCGCGATGAACAGGATCGGCATCACCAGCGGGCGCACGATGTGGAGGTAGCGCTGCAAGCTGTTGCAGCCGTCGACGCGTGCCGCGTCGAGGATGTCCTGCGGGATCGACGTCAACGCCGCCATCAGCACGATCGCCGAAAACGGCAGCCCCCGCCAGACGTTCACGAACGTGACCGACCACAGCGCGAGGTTCGGGTCGCCTATCCAGTTCGGGCCCTCGCTGATGAGCCCCATGTGGACCGGGATCCAGTTGATCACGCTGTAGAGCGAGTCGAACATCCAGCGCCAGGCGATCACGCCGATCGCGATCGGGATCGCCCACGGGATGATCACCAACGTCCGGATCACCCGCTTGCCCGGAAAGTCGCCGACCAGAAGGAACGCCAGGCAGGTGCCCAGCACCAGCTTGATCAGTTCGGAGGTGACGGTGAACTGGATCGTGTTCCGGAGCGCCCGCTGGAAAATCGAGTTCTCCATAGCGAACTCGAAGTTCGCCAGGCCGACGAAGCCGCCGCTCGACGACGAGACACTCTGGTCGGTGACCGAGAACCAGAGCGCTAGCAAGAACGGGTAGCCGATCAGTAACGCGATGTAGAGGACAGCCGGCGCGATCAGCGCGTACCCGAGGATGCGCTCGCTCTCGAGCGCGTGGACGATCCGCCGCAGACCGCCCGCCTCTTGGACGCGCACTCGCGCTAGCTCAGCCACACGGACTCCGTCGTTCGTGGGTCGTACGGACGTGGTGACAGTCTATCACTCGCCTGTGTCCCTGCTGAAAGAACGGGGCTGCACACCTCGGAGCAGCAGCACGGAGCCCGCTTGACGACAGCACGGCGGCCTGCTACCCTGCGGCTCCGTGCTCCTGCATCTAGGCGAGCGCGTGCCCGGTCGGTGGGCACGCGGAGCCGCGGCGGCGAGCGCCGGGCTGGTGCTGGTGGTCACGGCCAGCTTCCCGGCCTTCGCGGACTCGGTGCGGCTCGGCTCCGAAGCCAACGTGATCTCCGACGATGGCGCCAACCTGCGCGCCAAGCCCGACGCGAGCTCCCGCGTCATCTCCGTGATCAACCCCGAGCATTACGTGTTCGTGCTCGAGGGCCCGCAGTCGTCCGACCTGGGCGACTGGTACAAGGTCGAGTACGACGGCGACACCGGGTGGGTCCTCGGCCAGTACCTCGGGCCGGCGCGGCCGCGCGACGGCGTATCGCGCGGCAACGCGGGGGCTCGCCCGAGCGAGTCCGACGCGGCCCCGTCGACGTCCCAGCCGAGCGCGAAGGTGCGTGTCGGCTCCGAGGCTCAGGTCGCGACCGACGACGGCATCCGCCTCCGCTCCTCGCCAGGACTAGAGGGCGACGTCATGGACGTCGTCAAGGGGACCAAGTACCTGTACGTGATCGACGGTCCCCAGCTGTTCGAGAGCGGCCCCTGGTACAAGGTCGACTACGACGGCAACATCGGGTGGGTCAACGGCAACTACCTCGAGCCGGCCAGGCCGCGCGAGGCGCCGCCGAACGTGCGCACTGCCGACAGCGCGCCCGCCGCCGCGGCACCGGCCCCTGCGGCAGCCCGCCTGCCGGCCCCGGCCGCCCCGGTCGCGGCCCCGCCGCCGCAGGCGTCGGACACCAAGAGCGCGTCGGCCGGCGGAGCCGGCCGTGGCGGTGCGATCGCCCAGAAGGCGCTCGGCCTCGTCGGCCTGCGGTACGCGTGGGGCGGGACGAGTCCCTCGACCGGGTTCGACTGCTCCGGCCTCGTGAACTACGTGATGGGTGCGTTCGGCGTGTATCCAGGCCGCACCTCCGAGGCGCAGGCCGGCGCCGGCCGGCACGTCGACACCAGCGACCTGCAGCCGGGCGACATCGTGGTGTTCGCGAACACGTACGAGGGCGGCTACAGCCACACCGGCATCTACGTTGGCGGCGGGCGCTTCGTCCACGCCGAGGATTACGGCACCGGGGTGATCGTCTCGTCGGTCTTCGGCGGCTACTGGGGCCGACACTACGCCGGCGCTCGGAGGCCGTGGTAAGCCCGACCCGGTAGCGGCGCGCCTTCCTTCCCGCCTGTATATTCTCGACAGGAGGGGACGAGATGCGAACCGCAGGAATCAGTCGGCGCGCGTTCCTCGGCGCCCTTGGCGCCGCGGCCGCGCTACCGCTGGCCAACGCGTGCAAGGCGATCCCGATCGGCGGCGGCGGTGCCTCGGCGACGAGCGGCACCGTCGAGTTCATGGCGCACTTCACACCCGTCGGGACCAACGACGTGCGCGACGACGCCTCGAAGGCGGTCTGGGAGGACTTCCAGAAGAAGTATCCGAACATCACGATCAAGTGGCAGCAGACCGCATGGCAAACCATCGGCGAGAAGTACATGGCCGCGTGGTCGGCGGGCTCGGCGCCAGACATCAGCCTCTTCAGCCCGGCGAACATCGCGCCGGCGCTGTTGCTCGGCTCGGTCGAGGACCTGACGCCGCACCTCAACGGCTGGCCCGCCGCCGACAAAGAGGACTACCCGAAGGTCTGGTGGGACGTCGGCACCTACAACGGCAAGAAGTACATCGCTCCGCTGCTGCTCTTCGGCGCCTTGCCGATCTACCGCAAGAGCCTCTTCCAGGAGGCCGGTCAGAAGGTCGACCAGATCCGGACGTGGGACGACTGGCGGAAGGCCCTCCAGGCGATCGTCAAGGACGGCCAGGGTAGGCCGCCGACCGACCCGGCGTTCGACGAGTCGTCCGTCAAGGTCTGGGGCTTCGCCCAGTACGCCGCGCGCAACTCCGGCGCGTCGATCCCGTATTTCAATACGTTCATCGTCGAGCGGCTCGGCAAGCAGATGGTCGAGCCGCCCGACTGGAAGGCCGACCGCTGGATTACACCCGAGGCGATCGACGGCGTCACGACGATCACCAACTGGGTGACGAAGGACCGGATCCAGCCGAAGTCGACGCTGAACATGAACTTGTCCGACGCGGACAAGTTCTTCGCCAGCGGGCTTTGCGCCGCGTACAACTTCGGGACGAACACCTATCCGACCGCGCGTAAGAACATGCAGTTCGACCCGATGGACGCGGTGTTCGAGCGCATACCGTCGCCCGACGGCCAGAAGTGGGGCCCAATCGGCATCAACCACTGGTCGATGGGCGTGTCGTCCAAGTCGAAGAACAAGGAGGCCGCCTTCACCGTGATGGACTTCTGGCTGACCAAGGCGGCCGACATCGAGTTCGCCAAGACGGCCGGCCAGCAGCCGAAGCGCACATCTTCACTCTCCGACCCGTTCTTCGATAAGCCCGAGAACGCCTACGTGAAGACCTTCGCCGACGCGCAGAAGGAATGGGCGGTGCCCGATCTGAGCGCGCCGGTGCGGACGGACGACATTTTGCTCGAGGCGTACCACTCGATCATCACGCAGAACGTGCCGGTCAGGGACGCGATGCAGCAGGCGTACGACAAGTACACCAAGCTGCTCAGCCAGGTGCCCAAAGAGAAGCTCCCGCAGGCGTAGGCGGTGAGTCAGACGGTCGCCGTCCCTAGCCGCGTGCAGCCCGCGGCTGTGGCCCGCAAGAGGCGGGTCGATTGGCTGCCGTACCTGATGGTCGCTCCGACGGTCGTCGTGCTGTCGGTCTTCTCGCTCCTGCCGACGCTGTACGGCGCGGTCGTCTCGCTCTACCGAGTTCAGTTCGTCGAGCTGCTCGACTTCGTCGGGCTCGACAACTACGTCGGCATTTTCACCAACCCGGAGTTCTGGTCCGGTCTGCGGGTTTCCGTTATCTTCTCCTTCTTCTCCGTCGTCCTGACCGTCGCCGTCGGCTTCGGCCTCGCCTTGCTGGCCAATCGGGCGCTGGCGCTCGTGCCAACGTTCCGCACGGTCGTCGTCATGCCGTGGGTGACCTCGTACGTCGTCGTGTACCTCATCTTCAAGTGGATCTTGAACTTCGACGACGGCCTACTCAACGTGGTCCTCTACGCGGTGGGCCAGCGGAAGGTCGGCTGGCTCACCGACCCGTTCCTGGCGATGGCGTCGCTCATCGTCGTCGACACGTGGCGCGCCGCGCCCTACGCGATGATCCTGCTGCTCGCGGGCCTCCAGACGATCCCGCACGAGCTGTACGAGGCCGCGGCGACCGATGGCGCGTCGGGCTGGCGCTCGTTCTGGTCGATGACGCTGCCGCTCATGAAGCTCCCACTCACGATCGTGCTCGTGCTGCTCACCATCGTGAACCTCAACACGCTCGTGGCGATGCTGGTGCTCACGGGCGGTGGACCAGGGCGTGCGACCGAGCCGCTCAGCCTCCTTATGTACAACCAGGCATTCCAGTACTTCCAGATGGGCCCGGCCGCGAGCATCGCGATGTTCATTTTCGCCCTCAATTTGGTCCTGGCGGCCGGCTACGTCCGCCTGTTGCGGAGCGACTAGCGTGGCAGCCCGCACCATCGCGGCTCGCCGGCGCGAGTCGATCGCGCTCAACACGCTGATGATCCTGGCCATCGTCGTCGCGCTCCTGCCGTTCGTCTGGGCGTTTCTGACCTCCGTCAAGCTGCAAAAGCAGATCTACGCCTTCCCGCCCGAGCTGCTGCCGAACCCGTTCACGTTCTTCAACTACCTGAGCGAGTTCCGGGGCGGACTGGCGCAAGGGCTCTTCAACTCGGCGTTCGTCTCGCTCTTCGCCGTGCTGCTCACGGTTTCGGCCGCGTCGCTCTCCGGCTACGCGCTGGCGGCTATGCGCTTCCGCGGCAGCGGACTCGTGATGTTCTCGATCATCGCGCCGATGATGATCCCCGGTCTGGTCAACCTGGTGCCGACGTACCTGATCCTCTCGGCGCTTGGGCTGCTGGACACCTACCTCGGGCTCATCCTGCTCTACTGGGTCGGCTCGCTGCCGGTCGGCGTCTACATCCTGCGCGGCTTCTTCCGGACGATCCCGCGCGAGCTCGAAGAGGCGGCCGTCGTCGACGGCTGCTCGCGCTTCCAGGTGCTGCTGCGGGTCGTCCTGCCGATCTCGAAGCCGGCGCTCGTGACCGTGGCGATGCTGGCGTTTCTGCAAGCCTGGAACGACTTCATCGTGGCCTCGATCGTGACCGCCTCCGTCGAGATGCGCACGGCTCAGATCTTCCTCTACGCGAACATTGGCGACGTGGAGGTCAATTGGGGCGGCCTGATGGCCGCCGCGCTCGTGGTCAGCCTGCCTGTGCTTCTGCTCTATTTCTTCCTCCAGAAGGGGTTCATTTCGGGGCTTACGTCCGGCGCAATCAAAGGCTGACGACCGTCGTTGGCACACGACTTGCGCCGCCGGCGCTCCGACGGAGGCGTTCCCAGTGGCCCCAGGTTCCAACGGCCCACGGAAGCGCGGCTTCGCCGCGATGAGCCCCGAGAAGCAGCGCGAGATCGCCAAGCTCGGCGGTGCGGCCGCGCACGCGCGCGGCGTTGCCCACCGTTTCACCAGTGAAGAGGCTCGCGCAGCGGGGCGGAAAGGCGGACAAGCGGTCAGCCAGGACCGCGAGCACATGTCCGACATCGGCCGGAAGGGTGGTGAGGCGGTCAGCGCCGACCGGGCGCACATGTCCGAAATCGGCCGCGAAGGCGGCCACACCCGAGGCCAGCGCGTTGCGAAGAAGGGACGCGGTCAGCAGCGACGGGCTTCGTGAGCCGGCGTTGCTAGCATGAACGCATGCGCAAGGAACCGACCATGGTCGTCTGCCCCGCCGGGCACACGTTTCAGACCCAGGTCTACCGCTCGGCGAACGTCACCAAGGCCCCCAACCTCCGCGACGAGATCGTCGGCGGCCAGTTCAACTGGACCGTCTGCCCCGTCTGCGGCGCCCATTCGTACGCCGACGTCCCGTTCCTCTACCACGACATGGGCTCGGCGCTCCGCGTCTGGGTCTACCCCGAGCGCGACCGCCGCTCGGCCGAGGAGATCCTCCAGAAGATCAGGCGCGCGGCCGCGATCGCCAACACCGTCCTGCCGACCGATCGCAACGGCCCGGAGCTCGTCTTTGGACTGGATGAGCTGCGCGCACTGATCAGCGAAGCCGCGTAGATAGAGTCGCCATGGTGCGGGGCGTTGCTTCGGAGGCGCACCGCACGCTGCTAGAACGCCGGCCCGATGGTGTCATCCCGAGGAGGACCGACGAGGGATCTCGGCCGTCGCGCCGTCCTCGGCTCCACGGGGCGCCGGCACACGACGTGCCGGCCGAGGTTCCTCGCTCCGCCCGGAACGACAGCCGAGGCCGGCCGGCGAACACCGGGCCGGCGTTCTAGGGTGTCAGCCGCGTCGGGGTCCCTTGGCGCTCGATCGCGTTCTGTAGCCGCTCGACCACCGATCGGGGCAGCCGCAGTCCATCGGCCAGCGTCCGCGCTCGGCGCTCCGCGCCGCCTGCCCCCGGCAGCCGCCCTCCCGCATCTCGAACGTCGCGCGCCAGCGCGTCCATCCGCCGCTTGAACTCGTCGATCGGCATCAGCAGCTCGGGATCGAAGGCCAGGAAGAAGTGGCCTTCATCCCACGGCCGCGGGCCGTCCTCCACTTCGACCGTGTGCTGCCGCCCGAACCGGGCGCCGGCCAGCACACCGCCGAGTGCTTCCATCACGAGCGCTAGCCCGAAGCCCTTGTACGGCGCGGCGGGTGCGCCGAGCGGGATCGCCAGCCCGCCCGCCGCGGCCGCCTGCGCGTCGGTCGTGGGCCGGCCTTCGGCGTCGACGCCCCAGCCAGGTGGGATCGCGTCGCCCTCGGCCGCGGCGAGGTCGATCTTGCCGCCGGCGACCACGCTCGTCGCGACGTCGAACACCAACGGCGGCTCCGTGCCCGCCGGGAGCGCCCAGGCGAGCGGGTTGTTGCCGACCACAGGCGCTGTCGCGCCGGGCGGCGGCAGCATGACGTTGCCGTTCGTCGTGGCGAAGCCGATCAGGTCGACCGCCGCGGCCATGTTCGCGTAGTAGCCCACCGCGCCGAGGTGGTTCGAGTTGCGCGCGACCGCGATCCCGAAGCCGTGCGCCTTCGCCCGTTCGATCGCCTCGCCCATCGCGCGCCGGGCGACGGCCTGCCCCGGCCCGGCGTCGCCATGGACGACGACGGCGGTCCGAGCCGTCTCCTCGACCTGGATGTTCGGCCGTGGGTTGATGATGCCAAGGCGGGTGCGCGCGAGGTACATCGGGATCGCCCGGAGCCCGTGCGAGTGCATCCCGCGCACGTCCGCCTCGATCTGCACGTCGGCGACATCCCGCGCGACCTCGTCGGCGAACCCCACCGAGGCGAGCAGCTCGAGCGTGACCCGCCGGGCAAGCTCGAGCGGGACGACGACCAGCTCCACTTAGGGAGCCCTCACGCCCGCCCCTCTCCGAGAGGAACAGGCCAGGGGTTGGGTTTCGGGGGCGCGCCAGACCCTGGCAGAGCTTCGCCGCACCCTCACGCCAACTTGTAGAGCTGCGTGAGGTTCTCGCCGAAGATCAGCCGCTCGGCGTCGGCGCCAAGCTTCAGTCGCTCGATCGCCCTGCGGCACCACAGCGCGCTGTGCGGGTACTCCGGCAGGTTGGAGCCCCAGACGACGCGCTCGGGGCCCACGCGCCGGACGGCCTCGGCGACCGCCTGCGGCACGCAGTTCGCCGGATCCTCCCGGAAGAAGCGCAATATGGTCGTCCCGAGGTACAGGTTCGGGTGCTCCTCGGCCGCGCGGATCGCGTCCTCGGTCGCGTCCGGGTACCCCATGTGATCGACGATGATCGGCACCTCGGGGAAGCGCGCGGCGACGTTCGCGATCCGGTTCGGGTGGACGCAATCGTTGCCCGTCCCGCCGGAGTGGATCGACGCGACCTGGCCTCGCTCGCGGCACATCGCCATGACTGGGTCGACGATCTCGTCGTCGATGTTGTACCTGTGCAGCACGGCCATGAGCTTCGGCCCCTTGAAGCCGTACTCGTCGGCGATGGCGTACTGCTTCTTGATATTGTCGATCCCGAGCGCGGGGTTGATGGTCGCGCAGCCGATCAGCCGCTTGTTGCCTTTGATCGCTTTGCCGACCCGCTCGTTGTCCGGCTGCACGTTGAGCGACCGCTCCGGCGCCGGACCGTTGTTCGCCGGCATCACGACGGCCACCTCGATCCCGGCTTCGTCCTCCATCCTTAGCAGCGTCTCGACGTCGAACGGCTTGCCGCCGTCGTAGTCGAAGTTCAGGTAAGCCTCGAAGTCAACCGTCGGCATGAGCCCTCCTCTCGGCCGGCAGCCTACCACAGGTATGCGCTAGCATCGCGCAGTGCTGCGCGTGAGGATCGGCCCACTGTCGCTCGGCGCCCTCTTCGAGGAGGAGCGCGCGCCCAAGAGCTGTGCCGCGATCCGCCGCATCCTCCCCATCACGGGGAAGCTGATCCAGGCGCGCTGGAGCGGCGAGGCAGCTTGGCTGCCGATGGGCGACCGGCGCATCGGGCTCGATTACGAGAACCACACCAGCTTCCCCGGTCCGGGTGAGCTGCTTGTCTACCCGGGCGGCATCTCCGAAATGGAGATCCTCGTCCCGTACGGCGCTTGCATCTTCGCCAGCAAGGTGGGGCAGCTCGCCGGGAACCACTTCGCGACCATCGCCGCCGAGGACCGCGAGCTGCTCAAGCAGGTCGGTCGCCTCGTCGTCTGGGAAGGCGCGCAGGACTTCGCGCTGGAATTGGCGTGAGACCCGATCACGCCCGAGCTCGCGCGAGCACCTCGTCGGGCGTCACGTCGAAGATGCCCGCGATCGCCTTGCACTGATCGGGCGTCGGGACCGACCGACCGGCCAGCCAGTCCTCGACGTCGCCGTCCAGCACCCCGACCAACGCCGCGACGTGCATCGTGGTCAGGTCGCGCCGCTCGGCCAACTTGCTGCCGAACCACTCCGCGAAGCTTTCCTTCACGCCGCCCCCGAGCCGCCGAAGCCCGGCTCGTCAGGAAGAAGGTAGCACCCGTCCACGAGCCGGTCAGCGCTGGCCAGGCTGCTCTCCATGAACAGCGTGTTCGGCAGCGCCGCGAGCACGTGCAGGTGTACGCCGCCGCCGTGCGACGCGTACGGCACGTTGAACGCGTCGGCCATCAAACCAATCTCCAGGCACTCGGTCACGCCGCCCGCGCGGCGGATGTCCGGCTGGACCACGTCGACCGCCCGCCGCTCCAGGAGCTGGCGGAACTGGCGCTTCCCGTAGTTATTCTCGCCAGAGGCAATCGGGATCGCCAGCTCGCGCGCGAGCTGCGCCAGTCCATCGGTGTCGTCGGCCCGCAGCGGCTCCTCGAACCAGTAGCAGCCCAGCTCCTGGTAGACGCGCCCGCGCCGCAGCGCCTCGTTCACCGAGAACACCTGGTTCGCGTCGACCATCAGCGGCGTTCCCGGCCCGATCGCGCTCCGCACGGCCTCGATCCGAGCCGCGTCCTCCTCGAGCGAGGCCGCGCCGACCTTCATCTTCACGCCCTTGAAGCCACGCTCGACGGCTTCGGCGCACACGCGCTTCAGCCCGTCGAGGTTGAGCTCGAGCCAGCCGACCATGGCGTAGCTCGGCACGCGGTCACGCTTCGCGCCCAGCAACCGCCAGACCGGCTGGCCGACCGTCTTGCCGACGGCGTCCCAGAGCGCCACGTCGATCCCGGCGATCCCGAGCAGTGCGAGCCCGGTCGATCCGTGGTAGTCGGTCAAGGCCCACAGGTCGTCGCGGATGCCGCGCACCAGGAACGGGTCCCTGCCGACCACGTGCGGCGCGAGCTCGTCGTTGACGAGGTGGGCGAGGATCGCCGGCGCGGCGTCGAGCCGGCCGAAAGTGATCGCCGATCGCCCGACGATCCCCTCGCTCGTCTCGATCTCGATCCGGCAGGCGCCGTGGGTGTCGAGCACTTGCAGCGCGTCCCGCACTGGCCGCTCGCGGCGCCTCGATTCGCCGACCGCGCTAACCCTGACGACCTTCATTCGCTTTCTCCTGGGAGCAGCCTTCGAACGGTGGCGAGCGTATCGGCCTCGTCGGCCCGCTTATCAGTCCGGATCCGAGTGATGCGCGCAAAGCGCAGCGCGGCCCCCGACGGCAGCCGCGTCGACCGCTGGACGCCGTTGAAGAGCACCTCGACGACGATCTCCGGCCGCACCGCCACGTAGCCGCCGCGCTGTTCCACCTTGCGCGCCAGCAGCTCCCTCGTCATTCGCTCGAATTCCGCGTCGGTGAGCCCCTTGAACGTCTCACCGACCGAGAGGAGCTGCCCGGTCGCTTCGTCGCGGCACGCCAGGTGGTAGTTCGACAGCCAGCGGTGCCGCCGGCCGGTGCCCCAGTCGGCGCCGATCACGACGAGGTCGAGCGAGGTCTCGGCCTTCACCTTCAGCCAGAAGGAGCCGCGCCGGCCGGGCGCGTAGGGGGCGTCGAGCGCCTTGGCCATCACGCCTTCGTGGCCGGCCGCGATCGCCTCCTCGTAGAAGGCACGCGCGTCCTCGATCCCGTTCCAGACGCGGCGCCGCACGGTCTGGAGCGAGCCCCGAGCGTGCTCCAATGCGTCCCATCTGGCCGCGTACGCCTCGTCCAACACAGCCTTCCCATCGAGGTACAGGCAGTCGAACAGGAACACGCTCGCCGGCCGCCGAGCCGCCGCGCTCTCGGCCTCGTTCTTCCGCAGCCAGCGCCGCATCACGTCCTGGAAGGCGATCGGTCGGCCGGTGCGGTCGAAGACAATCACCTCGCCCTCGAGGATCGCGCTCTCGGCCGCCAGGCCCTCACGCGCCAGGCGCGCGACGTCGGGCAGGCGATCGGTCACGTCACTCATCCGCCGGGACCACAGGCGTACCTCGTCGCCCCGCTTGTGGATCTGGATGCGCGCGCCGTCCAGCTTCCACTCGAGGGCCAGCCGGCCGCCCATCCGCTCCGCGGCGTCCGCGAGGTCGTCGGCCGAATCGGCCAGCATCGGCGGGATGGGGCGCCCCACCTCGATCACGAGCTTCGCCAGGCCGCCTTCCGCCAGCGCCGCCTCGGCGACCGTGCCGACGTCGCCGGCTGCGATCAGCGCGCGCCGGATCACCTCGGCCGGCTGTTCGGCCGCCACGGCGATCGCCTCTAGCAGCATGCCCTCCTGCGCGCCCGAGCGCATCTCCCCGGTTGCGTTACGGGCGATCCAGGCCGCCTCGTCTGGCGAGGCGCGCCTCAGCAGCGCGCCGAGGAGCCGCTCCTTCTCCTTCCGCCCACGCGCGGCGGCGATCGCGCCGAACGCCGCCGTGACGTCGCCGATCGTCAACACGCCGTCCGTCGGCCGGCCGTCGCGGCGCGCCAGGTGCCGCACCACGTCGCCGGCGTCGACGTATCCCTCGCCGGCGGGTCGTGCGTCCCTCGTGCCGTAGGTCGCCTGCGCGGCCGCCAGCAGCGACGCCCAGCTCACGCCACTCCGGGCGCCCCCGCGGCCGAGCATGAGGTTGACCGCCGGGCGCACCTCGTCGGCGGCCAGCCGGCGCAGGAAGGAGCCGAGGAGCCGCGCGCGGTCGTTCCGGCCCCGCGTGCCTGCCGCGGCCTCGAGGGTTTCGGCGAGCGCCCCGAACGGCGTGCTCACGAGGGCATCGCGGCCGAGGCGTCCTCCTCGAACAGGCCGACCAAGTTGCCCTCGGGGTCGGCCACGATCGCGAACCAGCCCACGCCGGGGATCGGCTGCTTCTGGTGGACGACGCGGCCGCCGCGCGCCTCGGCTCTCCGGCAGTGCGCCTCGACCGACTCGACACGCACGTAATTCAACGCGGCCTGGCTGGGCACCGAGCGCCTCAGCAGGCCGCCGCCGATCGAGCCCTCGCCCGTCCGGATAGTCCAGTAGTCCTCCGCGCCGGGCATCGGCTCGATCTTCCATTCGAACAGGTGGGTGTAGAAGTCGATCAGCTTCTTCGGGTTGTCGGCGGGGATCTCGAAGTGGACGATCGCGTTCGGCACCGTTCGACGCTCCTAGCTCGTGGCGATCATTTCAACCCAGCGTTCAGGATCGCCAGGCCCGGATCGAGCCAGCGGCCGTCGCGCTGCACCTCGCGCCCGTCGAGCCGAACCACCCCGCCGCCGTACTCCGGGAGCATCGGCACGGCAATGTCCCAGTGGATCTGGCTGCGGTTTCCGTTGTCGACGACGACGGCCTGGCCCTCGTACTCCGTGTACGTATAGGCGCGGCCGGGCGTGATGTGGAAGCTGCCGCCGACCTTTTCGTTCAGCAGCCCGTTGAGCAGCCGGCGGCGCAACCCGGGGTTCGTGCCGAACGCGATCTCACCGAAATAGCGCGCGCCCGGGTCGGTGTCGAGCAGCTCGTTCAGCTCGCGCTCGCCAACGCGCGCGCGCGCCTCGACGATCCGGCCGCGCTCGACCCGCAGCAGCATGTCCTCGATCGACCGCCCGTCGTACACGTACCGTCCCGGCGCGTAGAGCTGACCCTCGACCGAGTCACGCACCGGCGCCGCGAACACCTCGGAGCCTGGGAAATTGCGGACGATCGTCGAGTTGACGAAGCGCATGGGTCCGATGTCCATGCGCAGGCTCGTGCGGTGGCCAGGGTCGCCGCACGCCGTCTGCGCCTCGATCTCGAGGATCGCCGCCGCGTTCAGCTCCTCGACCAGCCGCGCTTGCGCCTGGCGGATGCGCCGCCATGGCTGGTGGCAGGCGCGCAGAAACAGGTCGACGTACTCGTCGTAGGTGAGCCCCTCGAACTCCGCCTCCCGCTCGGTCGGCCAGTAGATGAGCACCCAGCGGGTGTGGTTCACGCGGTAGTTCAAGAGGAACGACTCGCGCGCGTGGTTCCAGGCGTTCAGCCGCTCGCGCGGCACCTTCTCGAAGGCGTCCTGGTCGGTCGCCGCGCGCACGATGAACGTCACGTCGGCCATCTGGAGCGCCACGTCGTTCAGCACCGAGCTGCGCAGCGCATCGCGCTCGGTGCACGTCGCCGCGACCTCCGCCTCGAGCCAGAGGTCGCGTTGGATGTACAGCACCCGCGCGCCGGCCTCCGACGAGCGCCGGGCCAACCTGCGCGCCAGGATCGCTCCCGGCGGGTCGTAGTACACGAGCACCGTGTCGCCGGCCTTCACGCCGGCCGAGATCTCCACCATCGCCCGAGCGATGGGGTCGACCGCCGCGTCGTCGAACGTGAACACGACCTAGAGGTTAAAGGAAAACCCCGGGGCATCGACCCCGGGGTTTGCTCGTTCGCATGGCCGAGCGAGGCTTTCGCCCCTCGGGCTTGCCCGGCCTGGGAAGGAAGGAAGGAAAGGAATGTCGCGCACCCCAATAGTAGACGCGCCCGCCGCGAAACGGCAGTGGGGGCTTTGCAGTATTCCGCGGTAGGGATTCTCCTTACAATCCCGGACGTACGGCGGCCGATCGCGTATGCTCGGAGCATGGCCCCAGTTCGCACGCGGATCGCGCCGTCGCCGACCGGCAACCCGCATGTCGGCACCGCCTACACCGCCCTCTTCAACGTGGCGTTCGCGCGCCAGCAGGGCGGCCAGTTCGTCTTGCGGATCGAGGACACCGACCGCACGCGCTACGACCCCGACTCCGAAGGGCTGATCTTCGACACGCTCCGCTGGCTGAAGCTCGACTGGGACGAGGGCCCCGACGTCGGCGGTCCATTCGGACCGTACCGGCAGTCAGAGCGCACCGAGATCTACCGCGAGGTTGCCGAACAGCTCGTCCAGAAGGGCGCCGCCTACCGCTGCTGGTGCACGCCGCAGCGTCTCGAGCGCATCCGTCAGGAGGCGATGGCTCGCAAGGAACCTTTCCAGTACGACCAGTTCTGCCTCGGCAAGACCGAGGCGGAGCGCCGGCGCCTGCCCGACTGCGCCGACCGTCCAGTGGTCCGCCTGCTGATGCCCGACGAGGGGACCACCGTGTTCACCGACCTCATCCGGGGCGAGATCTCCTTCGAGAACCGCCTCATCGACGACCAGGTGCTGCTGAAGTCGGACGGCTTCCCGACCTACCACCTGGCCGCGCCGGTCGACGACCACCTGATGCGGATCTCCCACATCATCCGGGGCGAAGACTGGATTTCCAGCACCCCGAAGCACATCGTGCTCTATGACGCGCTCGGCTGGGAGTTCCCGAAGCTGGCGCACATGTCGCTGCTGCGGAACGTCGACAAAAGCCGCATCTCGAAGCGCAAGAACCCCTGGGCGAACCTGCGTTGGTTCCGCGAACAGGGCTACCTGCCGGAGGCGCTGGTCAACTTCCTCGCGCTGATGGGCTTCTCGATGCCCGACGGCCGCGAGGTGTTCGGTATCGACGACATCATCGCGGTCTTCTCCTTCGACCGCCTTAGCGTCACCGGACCGGGGTTCGACCTGACCAAGCTCGACTGGCTCAACGGGCACTACATCCGCTCGCTCTCCGTCGACCAGGTCGTCGACCGCGCCCGCCCCTACCTCATCGCCGCCGGCATCACCACGACCGACGACGTCTACCTGCGCCGGGTGCTCGCGCTCGAGCAGGAGCGCATCCACAAGCTGGCGGAGGCGCCGGAGCTAACCCGCTTCTTCTTCGAGGACGTCACGCCGGACCCGAAGCTGCTCGTGGCGAAGGGGCTAGACGCCGCCCGGACCGCCGAGCTGCTCCGCGCGGCCTCCGACGCGTTCGGGGCGGCGGGTGAGAACGCAACGGCATCGGAGCTGGAGGAGCGCTTCCGCGCGCTCGCCGAGCAGCAGGGCGTCACGACGGGCCAGCTCTTCGGGGCGATCCGTGTCGCCATCACGGGCACGACCAAAGCTCCGCCGCTCTTCGACACGGCCGTCACGCTGGGCCTCGAACGCGTGCTCCGGCGCATCGACCGCGCCATCGCCGCGTTGGAAGCGCTCGCCCCTCCCGCGGCAACCGGGCCCGCTCCTTCTTCCCCTCCTCCCGGGAGAGGCTAGGGTGCGGGCGTAGCTGACGGTGGGGTGGCGTGTCCGCCTGCCTGCCGACTCGAGGCACGCCCCCGGGGCACCCGCGACTACCCGCTCCCGGGCGGTGGGGAAGCCCGGATCGCGCCGCGCGTTCCTCTCGCTTGCTTTGAGCGGCGCGCTCGCCGCCTGCGCCCGCTCCGCTGACCAGACCCCCACCGACCCCGTCCTGGCTCAGACCGCCGCGACCGCGCGCGCCGTCGCACTCCGGCCGCCGACCGCCACGCCGGTCGACCTCCTCCCGGGCGTCGCCCACCCGGCCCCGACGGCCACGAAAGCGGTGCCGCCGACGCGGCCCGTCCCGACGGCACCGCCACCGCCAACGCCCCAGCCAACCGCTTCACCCACCCCCGGCACGGTCTTCCGCAAGGACCAGCCGCTCGTCTACGCCGCGATCGGCGCCTCCGACACGGTCGGCGTCGGGGCACCCGACCCGGCTAAGGATGGCTGGGTGCCCCAGCTCTTCCGACGGCTGCCGGCTGGTAGCAAGCTCGTCAACCTGGGCATCTCTGGCGCACGCCTTGCTGACGCCGTCCAGAAGGAGCTACCCAGGGCGATCGAAGCGAAGCCCGACCTTGCCACGGTCTGGAACGTGGTCAACGACCTGAACGCGAACGTCGACCTCGCGGCCTACGAGCGCGACTGCGACAGGCTGCTCGGCGACCTTGCGAAGGCGACGCCCGCCCGCGTGCTGGTCGGCAACTGCCCCGACCTCGGCCGCGTCCCCGCCTACGCCAAGCTAGGCATCCCGGCCGATGCGCTGCGCGCCGAGGTCGCGAAGTGGAATGCCGTCATCGCGCGCGTCGTCGCCAGGTACCCCAACCGCGTGTACCTCGTCGACCTCTACGCTCGGTCGACCGACGTCGACTTCGACGGCCTCGTCTCGGTGGACGATTTCCACCCGTCGGCCAAGGGGTACGGCGGCCTGGCCGACGTGTTCTGGGACTTCGCTACCGCCGCCCGCCTGTTCCCACCGCGATGATGTTATCGGAGGGCTGGTAGATCGACACCAGCCGCAGCAGCCGCGGCTCCTGGCCTGGCGCCGTCACCGTCCGGACGATCGTCGAGCGGTAGCCGTCGTGCGCATCCTCGACGTCGAGCCGGTAGCCGGCCGGCAGCGTCGGCTCGTACTGGATGATCGTCTTGTGGCTGCTCGGTTGGACCTGGTCGACGACCGGTCCGTCGACCTTCACGTCCCAGTCGGGCTTTTGCCCGTAGAGCCCGAAGCTGATGCTGGCACCGTCGGTCCGCGCCTGAATCAGCACCGGCGAGTCGGTGTTGTTCGTCCACTTGAAATCGACTCCGGACTCCTCGTCCACCGTCGCGTCGAGCCCCGGCATGCCGCGCGGCGGCACGCTGTAGCGGGGCATCGGGAACATGTGCCAGTTGCGCTCCTCGATCTGGTAGCCGGCCCAAAAGACGGCCTGGAACAGCGTGGTCGCGACCTGGCAGATGCCGCCACCCACCGACGGCACGGTCGTCGCGCCGGTCGGCCCGCCGGCGAAGCCCCAGGCCCACTGGTAGCCGTTGTCGACTGAAGTCGACCCGAGCTCCCGGTTGAAGTCGAACGTCGTGTGCGGCGGGACGACGATGCCGTCGAGTCGCGAGGCGGCAAGCTCGATGTTGTGGGCCCGCTCTGGGATCGAGCCGGCGTAGGAGGTCGTCGAGCCATCGATGAACTCGCGGGGACCGAACGCAGCGCCGTCTGCGGCGTCGAACGGTTTCACCACATCCACCGGCAGGCTCACCGTCCGATCGCTAGTCGCGAGCAGCCCCTTCGCCGCCGCGTCGAGTGCCTTCGCCACGTCGACGTGCTGGCCGGCCGCACCCGCCGCGATCGTCTCCAGCGTCGAGCCCTCGCCGCCGTTCGGCATCGAGGGCACCAGCCAGTCGGGCCTGGCGCCCGAGCCTCCGACGAGCCTCAGCCGTGGGTTTGTCGCCGGCCGCTCGGCGTCCTTCGCGAGCTGCTCGATCGCCGGCCGCAGCTTTGCCTCGTCCACCTCGACGCGCGCCGGACCGCCCCCAACGGCGATCTTCAGCATCGGGGCGACGTCGGCCGGCTGCAGCGTCACGCTGTGGTCGCCGGCCACGAGCTTCGTCGGGCCACTCAGCGCGCGCTCCGCGGTCCGGCGGGCGCTCGCGAGGTCACCCGCGCGGACCTTAGCCGGCAGCGCGGCGGCCGGAAGCTGCAACTCGCGGCCGTTCGGGTTCAGGAGCGCGGCCTCGATTTGCTCCGCCGCCGCCTTCCGGTCCACCTGTCGGCCCGGCGCGTCCGGCGTGAAGGCGACCTTGGCGTCGGCACTGATCGAGAGCGAGGCGTCGATCGGCTGTCGGTCGGCCGCGGTGGCGATGCGGTCGACGAGCGCGCCCAGCGCTGCCGGATCGACGTCGAGCACCGTGCTGTCGACCTCGGGTCGGAACGTCAGCAGATGGGCGACGTCGGCGCGCTCCAGTCGCCAGCTATCCGCACCGAGCTTCAGCACGAGCGGCCGCGCCAGTGCCGCCTCGGCCTGTGCCTGGGCCCGGGCGAGATCTCCCGCGCGCACCGCCGGCTGCTGCTCCGTGAACGGCAGATCCACGGTCGGCGGTGGGGTGCCGGGCTTGGCAAGCCAATCGTCGAGCGCGGCACGGAGGATCGCGACCGCCCGCTCCCGGTCGAGCTGGCGGCCGGCCGACTCCGGCGACAGCCGCACTTCGCCCGACGTCGAGATCGCCAGGTTCGCATTCTGCGCCGGTCGGTCGAACTGGCCGCCCGCCTGGCTCACCCAGGCCGCCAACCTGCCCCGATCGATGCTCGGCGCGACGAGGTCGACGGGGCGGAACAGCGCCGATGCGATCGCGAGCGAGCGCTCGATCGGCGAGCCGACGCGGCCCACCTCGTAGGCGCGGTTCGTCGTCGAGGACGGGTCGACGGTCACGCCGAGCTCGCCCAACGACGGCTGCCAGGTCTGGTCGTCGGCACGGACCGTCACCCTTGTCTGGTCCACTTGCTGCGCCCGCCTGACCAGCACGGACGAGGCCGACTCCGGCGGCAAGCCGCCGATCGATACCCCATCGACCCGAACGCCGGGCACCACGCGTCCGTAGTAGCTCGTCGCGAAGAAATACGTGCCGACCGCCGCGATCACCAGCGCCGTCACGACGCCCAGCACAGTGGCTTTCGGCACGTCGACTACCAGATACCGCCGGTCGTCGGAAGTCGTTGGGACAGCGGCGGCGAGGTCGTCCAGGGTGCGTGCCATCGCGAGAGCCCCGTTGTGGTGGAGATCCTCCGCACCCCAGGCAAGAGCTGTGCCGAATCGGTGTTAATTATGTAACGGAACGAGGTCGGTTAGCGCCGGCGCCCGACTAACGAGTTGCCTGCGTCCGCGGTCAGCTGGGCCTTCGTCGCCCCCTTACCGCCGGCGACGAGCTCGCTGAACGGGCGTGTTTCGCCGGGCTGGACGCGGCGCAGCGTCGCGAACGCGCGCGGGCCGTCGGTCCGTTCCGGACCGTCGAGCCATTGGATCATGAGCGTCACGTCCACGACAACGCTGCAGTTGCTCCTCACCTGGCCGACCAACAGATGGGTCTCGGGGCTCGTCCCTTTCTCCTCCGCCCACTGCAGGACGTCGACCGCCGGTGTCGCGCAGCTCGGCGGCGGGATCGGGGTGGCCGCCGGGAACGGCGTGGGGCTCGGCGGAGGCGCGTGGCCGAGCTGCACGGGGAGCTGCTTCAGCGGGGCCTTGCTGTTGCCGCCGCACGCGGCGAGCAGGAGCAGTACGAGGAACAGCGCGAGCGGGCGGAGGGCGGCCGTGGCCGTCAGCCCCCAGCCAGCTTCACCCGGAACCCCAGGTCGCCCAACCGTGCCGCGACGAGGTCGCGGTGGTCGCCCTGGATCTCGATCGCTCCGCCGCGGAGGACGCCGCCAGCCGCGGCTGCCCGCTTGAGCGCCGAGACGATCTCGGTCTGGCGGTTTGCAGGCACGCCCGTCACGATCGTGACCGTCTTCCCGCGTCGGCCGCCGCGATCCCGCCAGACCCGTACGATCCCGTCGTGAGGCGCCGACGGCAACTGCGTCCCGCGCGGCGCGGGGGCCCGCGGTGGCCGTCCGCAGACGCATTTGTCGTATTTGCGCCCGCAGCTCGGGCAGCTGTTCTGCCGACCGCCGTCAGTGGAGTAGACGAGCCGGCTGTAGTCGCTCACGTCGCGATTCTACTTATCGGCTAAGGCGCGAACCCACGCAGGAGCTGGCCCGGCGGCACGTTCCACAGGCAGATGCGGCGCTCGATCCGCCCGAACCGCTCGCGGAGCAACGGCGGCAGGAACGTCGGGTGGTACTGGAGCGCGACGAACGGGGCGCCGGGTACCATCGCCTCGGCGGCGCGCTCCAGCATCTCGCGCGTCGGCTCGCGGCCGAGCAGGCTGAACGGGATCGCAGACACGACCGCGTCGAACCCGGGCAACCCTGCCTCGCGAACGACCCGCGGCGCCTCGCTGGCCGAGAGCGGCACGACCGTCAGCCGCGGGTCGTCGATCGTCCGGCGCAGATGCTCGACGAACGTGGGCGCGATCTCGAAGGCCCAGAGTCGGCCGTTCGCTGGCATCGCCTCGAGCAGCGCCCGCGTGATCGGTCCGGTCCCCGCGCCCAGCTCGGCGATCGCCCGCCGCTGGGACGCGCCGGCGTACGCCGCGATCGCCCGCGAGAGCGCGCCGCTGCTCGGCGTGACGGATCCGACCGCCTTGTGGTCGCGCAGGTAGCCGCGGAGGAACGCCAGCCGCTCGGCGAGCGTCACGCTACGTCCACCCTATGCTGCCAGCCTTCAGCGCTCAGCCAGTGCCGCCGACCTCGGATCGCCGATAGCTGACCCGTCCCTTCAGTTCCGCCGTCCACGGCCCCCGGTCGCGGCACGCTCCCGCGCCGCGGCCAGCCCCACGCCGCGGACCAGACCCCACGCCACGTAGCCGATCAAGGCAAACTGCGCGGCGGCCAGCGCAAGCTTGCCGTCGAACGCCAGCGCGACGACGAACACCGCGGCGAGCAGCATCATGAGCTGGCCCAGCCGGCCGCGCGTGAAGCGTGGGAACGGGACGCGGCTCACCATCAGCGCGGCCAGCGTCAGCCCCCAGAGGAAGCCAGCCGGCACGTCGGCGGGCTGCGCACCGGCCACCGCCAGCGCGAACAGGGGCCCGCCGGTCGTGATCGGCAGCCCGACGAAGTCGTCCTGGACCGGCTCGGCCTGGAAACGCGCCAGCCGCCAGGCGCCGCCGATCGCGATCATCGCCATAACCGTCACGCGTATCGGACCGGGCGCCTCCGGGTGTTGCGCCGCGAACAGGATGCCAGGCGCGATCGCGAACGCGGCGACGTCCGCCAGCGCGTCGAGGTGCCCGCCGAAGTCGGAGACGGCTCCCCAGCGCCGCGCCAGCACACCGTCGATCCCGTCGGTCAGGACCGCGAGCAGCACGAAGCGCAGGCCCAGCTCCGGATCGCCGAACCGGGCGGCCTCGATCGCGCCGAGGCCCAACAAGAACGTCAGCCCAGTCGCCAGGCTCGGGACGAGCCGACGCCAGCTCTGGCGATCCGAATCCAACGTGCGTGTCCTCCTGGCGGGACGCCGGCCAAGAATAGCATAGGGGTAACAAACTTCCCTTACACTCCCCTTTTGTGATTCTCCACGTCGTACGGCACGCCGAGTCGCTCGCCAACGTCAGCCGCTCGACCCAAATCGACTGCGACCTCTCGGAGCTCGGCCGCGGGCAGGCGCAGGCCGTTGCGGAGGAGCTTGCCCGCCTGGGTGTCGATCGGGTGCTGAGCAGCCCGTACCGAAGGACCCTTTGTACCGCCCAGGCCATCGCCGAGCGCAGCAATGCCCCATTCGAAGTGCTCCCTGGGCTGCATGAGCACCACCTGAGCGCGTTCCCGCCCGACTGGCCGCTGATGACACGCGCCGAGCTGGTTGTCAACTTCCCAGCGCTGCTCCTCCCCGACGAACTGGCCGACCGCGACTGGCACCGTCCACCCGAGACCGACGCGCAGGTGCTCGAGCGGATGGCGGGCGTGCTGGCGCTTCTCGAGGAGCGCTATGGGGGCGGCAACCAGCGGCTGGTGCTGGTGACGCACGGGTCGCCTGCCGGCAAGCTCGTGCAGGCGTTCATGGGCGCCGAACCCAGCCGAAGCGAGGTGACGATCGCGAACGCCTCGATCACGACGCTCGAGACGACGTTCGGCAAGCGCTACGTGCGCTGCGTGAACCGCACCGACCACCTGCGCGACGCATCCGAATTCGCCCCGACGCAACGCCCGACGGAGGCAGTGACGCTGTGAGCTACTGGCTGCTGAAGACGGAGCCCGAAGAGTACAGCTACGCCGACCTCGTCCGCGACAAGACCGCCGAGTGGGACGGCGTGACCAACCCGGTCGCTCAGAGGAACATGCGGTCGATGCAGGTGGGCGACGAGTGCATCGTCTACCACACGGGCGATCAGCGGGAAGCGGTTGGCCTGGCCAGGGTCGTCCGGGCGCCGTACCCGGATCCCACCGACCCGGCCGGTAAGCGGGTCTGGGTGGACCTGGCGCCGGTGCGCGAGCTCGAGCAGAAGACGAGCCTCGCGGCCATCAAGGCCAATCCGCTCTTCGCCGACAGCGCCCTCGTCCGCCAGGGCCGCCTCTCCGTGGTCTCGCTCAGCCCGGAGCAGTTCCGAGCCCTGGCGCAGTAGGCGCTCCCCCGCGGAAAGCGTCGCGGGCGACGCGAGCTCGCCCCGGCGGGGCGCCGGAGTCGTCTGCGCGCTCCCGGCCACGCGGGGGAGACGTCTTCACCTCGCGCTCGCCTGACCGGGACGCCGCCGACGCGGCGCGCCGGCGTCACGGCGGGCGCTCTGCTTCCCTCTCCTCGTCCCGGCAGCCCTCGGCGGGGCAAGGAAACGGCAAGACTACAGCGCCAGCTGCGCCTGCTTGACCTCGTCGCGCTCCTCCGGCTCGCCGGCCAGCAGCGCCTCCAGCGCCGCCTCGTCGAGCCGCGGGATGCCGAGCTTCTGCGCCTGCTGCACCTTCGACCCCGCGTCCTCGCCGACGACCAGGTAGTCGACTTTCTTCGACACCCCACCGACCACCTGGCCACCGGCCGCCTCGATCTTCGCCGCGATCGCCGGCCGCGGCTGCGACAGCGTTCCCGTGATGACGAACGTCTTTCCGCGGAGCGGGCCGGCGGCCCTGTCGCGCGACCGTGGGCGCACGCCGTTGGCGAGCATCCGCCGCAGCATGTCGCGGTTCGCCTCGTTCGCCAGCCAGCTCGCCACGCTCGCGCCGGCGACGTTGCCGACCCCGGGCACCGCCTTGATCTCCTCCTCCGGGGCCTCCATCAGCCGATCGAGCGAGCCGAAGTGCTCGGCCAGGGCCGCGGCCGTCTCGCCGCCGACGTGCCGGATGCCGAGCGCGAACAGCAGCCGGCTGAGCTCTGGCTCGCGCGCCCGGTCGATCGCGCGGATCAGGTTGTTCGCCGCCGTCGGCCCGAAGCCGGCCAGCCCGACGAGGTCCGTCGCGCGCAGCTTGAAAAGGTCAGCCGGGTCCTTCACCAGGCCGCGGTCCAGCAGCATCTGCACGATCGCGTCGCCCAGCCCGTCGATGTCGAGCGCGCCGCGGCTGGCGAAGTGCCGCAGCCGCTCCTTGCGCTGCGCCGGGCAGCCAAGGCTGTTCGGGCAACGCAGCGCGACCTCGCCCGGTGCCCGCTCGAGGGCGGTACCGCAGACGGGGCAGACACTCGGGACCTCGACCTCGGCCTCGTCGCCGTCACGCCGCTCCACGATCGGTGCGACGACCTCGGGGATCACCTCGCCGGCCCGCCGGACGACGACGGTGTCGCCGACCAAGATGCCCTTGCGCTTGATCTCGCTCTCGTTATGGAGCGTCGCGTTCGTGACGACCACGCCGGCGACTTCGATCGGCTCGAGGCGCGCGACCGGCGTGACAACGCCGGTCCGGCCCACCTGCCATTCGACCGCCTTCAGCGTCGTGAACTTCTCCTCGGGCGGGTACTTGAAGGCGATGGCGCCGCGCGGGGCCTTGCCGACGTAGCCGAGTCCCTCCTGCACGGCGAGGTCGTCCACTTTCGCTACAACGCCGTCGGTGTCGAAGGGCCACTGGTGACGCGCCTCCCGCTGCTGCTCGATGAACGCCTTCACGCCGTCCAGCGTCAGGTCATTGGCGCGCACTCGGAAGACGTCGAAGCCCCACGCCTCCAGCGCGTCGAGCAGCTCGCCCTGGGTGCGCACAGGTAGCACTGAGCCCTCGAGCGCGTACGCGTTGTAGCAGTAGAGCGTCAGCTTCCTCGTGGCGGTGATGCTCGGGTCGATCTGACGCAGCGAGCCAGCCGCCGAGTTGCGAGGGTTGCGGAACGGCGGCTCGCCGGCGGCGATCCGCTTCGCGTTCAGGTCCTCGAAGTCCTTGCGCGACATCACCGCCTCGGCGCGGACGAACAGGTTCGCCGGTGCCGCGCTCGGCAGCTTTTCGAGCACGCCGATCGCCTTCAGGTTCGGCGTGATGTCCTCGCCCTCGAGCCCGTCGCCCCGCGTCGCACCCCAAACGAGCCGGTGGTCGCGGTATAGCAGCCCGATCGACAGCCCGTCGAACTTCGGCTCGCACTCGTAGCGCACGTCGGACCGGCCGGAGAGCTCGCGGCAGCGCTGGTCGAAGCGGTCAAGCTCCTCGAACGAAAACGCGTTGTCGAGCGACAACATCGGCACTGGGTGCCGGACCTTCGGAAAACGGGTCGTCTCGACCCGGCCGCTTACCCGCTGCGTCGGCGAATCGACCGCGAGCTGCGGGTAGCGCGCCTCGAGCTCGCGCAGCTCGCGCACCAGCTCGTCGTACTCGGCGTCGGAGAGCAGTGGTGCGTCGCGGACGTAGTACGCCTCGTTCGCCCGCTGGATCTCGGCGCGCAGGACCTCGGCCCGCGCTCGCGCCGCCGGCAGCCCTCCGCGCGGCCGTTTCGTCTCTTCGTTCACACGGGCATGCTAGATGCCCGCGAATTAACCAGAAGCTAGAGGTCGGCCGGCAGCGCCGTCGCGACTCGCTCGTACGGGTAGACGCCGTGGATGTGCCTGCGCCAGTAGTCGCCCTTGGAGGGCGCGTGCATGAGCTGGAAGTGCACCTCCTCGGGCACGTGCGTGTAGCGGTACAGCGAGCCGTCCGTGCACATGATCTCGAGCACGCCGGTCGCGCCGTCGTACCCGACCGAGTCGAGCGTCCGGGACGCAACTTGGACCCGCGCGAGTGGCCGCCTCATCGTCTTTCTCCCAGCCTTTCGCCCGAGGTATGTTGCCCTGCACGATACCTCGCCCTGCCGTAGGACATCTGCAAAACGCGGACCAGCCACTCAGGCAGGTGAACCCGCGACCGTCCACTCGTGCCGATCGAGCTGGGTCCGGTAGAGCTGGGCGTAGACGCCGCCCCGTGCCATAAGCGTCGCGTGGTCGCCGAGCTCCGTGACCCGCCCGCCGCTCAACACGGCGATGCGGTCGGCGGTGCGGATCGTCGAGAGCCGGTGCGCGATGACCAGCGTCGTCCGCCCGGCCGTCAGCCGCGCCAGGGCGTCTTGGATTAGCGCCTCGGTCTCGACGTCCACCGACGAGGTCGCCTCGTCGAGGATCAGGATCGGGGCGTCCTTCAGGATCGCCCTGGCGATGGAGATGCGCTGCTTCTGGCCGCCAGATAGCCGCACACCCCGCTCGCCGATCAGCGTGTCGTAGCCGTCCGGCATCTCACGGATGAACTCCTCGGCGTTCGCCGCGCGGGCCGCCGCGCGCACCTCGGCCTCCGTCGCGTCAGGCCGCCCGAAGAGCAGGTTGTCGCGCACCGAGCCGTGGAAGAGGAATACGTCCTGGAGCACCATCGCCACGCGGCCGCGCAGGTAGTCGAGCCGCAGGTCGCGCACGTCGTACCCGCCGACGAGCACCGCGCCGGCCTGCACGTCGTAGAAGCGTGGCACCAGGCTAACCGTCGTCGTCTTGCCAGCGCCGGTCTGGCCGACGAGCGCAACCGTCTCGCCGGCCGCCACGCACAGGTCGAGGCCGCGCAGCACCGGGCGCGCCGGATCGTAGCCGAAGACGACGCCGTCGAAGCGGACGCTCGCGTCGGCGTCAAGGGGGGCGATGGCCGTCGGCGCGTCGACGATGTCCGGCTTCGTCTCCAGCAGCTCGAAGACCCGCTCGCCGGCCGCGAGCGCGTTGTTCAGCCCCTCGCCGAGCGCCGAGAGCTGGAGCAGCGGCTGGTAGATGTAGTTGAGGTAGACGACGAAAAGGAAGAGGTCGGCGGCGGTCACCTGGCCCGCCAGACCGGCCGCGCCGCCTCGCCAGACGATCAGCGCCGCGCCGATCCCGCCGATCGCCTCGATGGTCGACGTAGGGATCAGCGTCCATTTGTTAGCCCAGATGATCTCGTCGCGGAAGCGCGCGCTCTGCCGGGCGAAGTTGGCACGCCGCTCTGGCTCGCGGGCGAACGACTTGATGACCGGCATGCCGCCCAGGTCCTCGTGGAACGTCGCGCCGAGCTCGGCGAGCTGCTGGCGCACGCGGCGCCACGCCCGCTCGTAGCGCGGTCGAAACCACAGCGAGATCCACACAACCAACGGCAGTGGGAGCAGCGTCAGCAGCGCGAGTCCGGGGTTGATCGTGAACAGGACCGCCAGCATCGCCGCCGGGACTAGCAGTGCCTGCACCGACTGAGCGATTGCGTGGGCGATGAACACCTCGATCGCCTCGACGTCGGCAACGGCGCGCGTCGCCAGCGCGCCGGTTCGCTGGTCGGCGAAGAAGCGGTGCGGCAGCCGCTGGACGTGCGCGTAGACGCGCACCAACAGCCTGTCGAGGATCGTGTAGGCGACGATGTGCGAGACGATCGCGTCGGCGTAACGCGCGAGCCCGCGCAAGATGGCCACGGCGGCCACACCGGCCGCGAGCAGCGCCACGGTCGCCTCGCTCGTGCCCGTTTGGCCGAGCCCCTGGATGATCCGCCGGATCAGCAGCGGCGGCACGAGCGAGAGCAGCGTGTAGGCGAGCGCGCACGCGATCCCGACCGAGAGGAAGAGTCGGTGCCCTTCGAGCAGGCCGAGCAGCCGCCAGAGCGTGCGCATCAGCCGCTCAGGAAGGCGCGGATCGGCTCGACGGCCTGGCGCCGGTGGTTGAAGCGCTCGTGCTCCTCGGGCGTCAGGTCGAGGTAGTACTTGTCCAACCCGGCGACCTTGAACACGGAACGAAACGGGAACCCGGGGTCGCGTCGCGGCGAAGCCTCGACCGGAACGTACCCACGAATCTCGCCCTCGCCGACGATCTCGTGTCCCCTCTGTCTGGCAGAGGATGGCCACGGGCCAGGTGATGGCGTGACCAGCGCGACCGCGATCTTCATCGCCGCGCCCCGCTGCCCGATCGGCAGGCCGCGCAAGCGCTCGAGCGTGTACGCGATGAGCTGTTCGTCGGACGACTCACGCCCGTCGATCCAGCGTTTCGACCGGACGCCCGGCTCTCCGTTCAGCGCGTCGATCGCCAGCCCACCGTCGTCGGCCAACGTAGCCAGCCCGCTCCACGCGGCGTAGGCGCGTGCCTTGATCAGCGCGTTCTCGGCGAACGTGGGGCCGTTCTCCTCCACCTCGGGCGGCGTCCCGACCTGGTCCAACGTCACGAGCTCGATCGGGAGGTCGCCCAACAGCGCCCGATGCTCGCGGATCTTGGCCGGGTTAGTCGTCCCGATCAGCACGCGCACCGCTGGCGAGTATACTGGCCGGCCGATGGCCGCCCGGATCGTCGTGGGGTCGCTCGCCCCGCAGAACTGGCACCGCCAGGCGCGCCGATTGCCCACCGAGAAAAGGTTCGAGTACGTCCTCGAGAAGACGATCGCGGCATCGAAGCGCTTCGGGTTCAGGCCGATGGGAATCGATTTCGGCCTGGCCGGGCTGCCGTCGCGCGACCCAGGCTACCTCGACGAGCTCGCCGCCCGCCTCCGCGAGAGCGACCTGATTCCGGCGGTCGGGTTCGGCGGCATGCGGCTATCCAACGACGCCGAGATCCGCGCCGAGTCGGTCGACGAACTGAAGCGGAACATGGAGGTCGTGCCGCGCCTCGGCGCCAGGCGCGGCTTCTTCGGCGCGGCCTACTTCGGCCGCGTGATGCGCGAGGGCCGGATCCGTTTCTGCATCGAGATGCTCCGGCAGATCGCGCCGACCGCCGCCGAGCTCGGCCTGACCATCACACAAGAGAACTACGACTTCTTCACGTCCGACGACCTCGTGCGTATCTGCCGCGGGGTCGCGATGCCACACGTGGGCGTCCACTCCGACACCGGCAACTGGCTCATACTCGGCGAGGACCCCGTCGAGGCCACCCGCAAGGTGCTCCCGCACACGCTGCACGCCCACGTGCGCGACTACGTCTACGAAAACGACACCTACAACGGCGTCGCGCTCGGCGACGGACTCGTCGACTTCGGCCAGATCCTGCCACTGCTCGCCGAGGCGCCGGTCGAAGAGATCATCTTCTCGGTCGAGGTAGACACCGACGACCGCGACGAGGACGACGCCGCCGACCGCAGCTTTGCCTACTTGAGGGATTGGCTCGCTCGCCGGTAAGTCCCGGTCGACCTCTCCAGCGTGCCCGAATCCACACGCGCATCGTAGAAGCCGTCGGCCACCTTACGCACCATAGCGACGCCATGTTTACAATCCCGGCCCGTTATGGCACTCGGCTACGTGCTCGTCCGGCGCCCGTACATGCTTGCGCATCGCGGTGCGTCGGCCTATGCGCCCGAGAACACCTTCGCCGCGTTCGATCGCGCTATCGCGCTGAAGGCCGACGGGATCGAGACCGACGTGCGCGCGAGCAAGGACGGCGAGCTCGTGCTCGTCCACGATGCGCGCGTCGACCGCACGACCGACGGCGAGGGCGCCGTCGCCGACTTGACGCTCGCCGAGCTGCAAGCGCTCGACGCCGGCGCGTGGTTCAACCCCCGCTACGCTGGCGAGCGGATCGTGACGGCCGAGGCGTTCCTCGAGCGGTACGGCGGCCGCCTGCCGCTCTGCATCGAGGTCAAACAGCCCGGCGTGGAGGCGCAGCTCGTCGCGCTCGTGCGGAAGCGGAGCCTGCTGTTCGGCAAGCCGCCGGCGGACGTCGGCAGCCGCGAGCAGCTCGCGCTGCCGCCCGTCGGCTTCACCTCGTTCAGCTTCGACGCTTGCCTGGCGGTCAAGAAGGCGTCTAACGACGCTTACGTGGGCTTCCTAACGCGCGAGCTCACCGAAGACTCGATCAAGCGCGTCGCCGAGGCCGGCCTGGAGCAGATCTGCCCCCCCGCCGAGACCTGCATGAGCGACCTCGTGCTCGCTGCGCGCGACCGCGGCCTCTCGGTCCGCGCCTGGGGCGTGGGCGACCATGAGGCGCTGCGCCAGGCCGTCAAGGCGGGGGTCGACGGCCTGACCTGCAACTGGCCCGACTGGAGCCTCGACCCGAGCCTGTAGGACAACGGTCAGCGCTCGACCGCGGGCCAGGTTGTAGGCCGCGCCCCCACGTGCCCACCGGTGGTTGTCATCCGGGGCCAGCCGCGAGGGATCTCGGTCGCCGCGAGCAGCCCAGGCCCTCGTCGCCACGTTCCGCGGATGACACCACCTCGCGGGCACGAGGAGTGCCCGTCCGGCAGAAGCGGTCGACCGCTGGAACGCCGACGGCTGACTGCTCCTCAGCCGACCGCGACCCCGGCCCGAACTGTCCGCCCGACCGCTTCGGCCACCTTCGCGACGCCGTCCATCAGCTCGGCGAAGCGCTTCGGCTTCAACGACTGCTTGCCGTCCGATTTTGCACGCTGCGGATCGGGGTGGACCTCGACGATGAGCCCGTCCGCGCCGGCCGCGACGCCGGCCAGCGCGACGGGCGTCACCCAGGCCCAGTTGCCGGTGCCGTGGCTCGGGTCCAGGAACACCGGTAGGTGCGTCAGCCCTTTCAGCACCGGCACAGCGTTGATGTCGGTCGTGTAACGCGTCATCGTCTCGAACGTCGTGATGCCGCGCTCGCACAGGACGACCCACGGGTTGCCCTCGGCCAGGATGTACTCGGCCGCCATCAGGAAGTCCTGGATACGCGACCCCGGGCCGCGCTTGAGCAGGACCGGGTGGCGCGTCTCGCCCACGTACCGGAGCAGCGCGAAGTTCTGCATGTTGCGCGCGCCGATCTGGAGCATGTCGGCGTAGCGGCACACCACGTCGATGTCGTGCGGATCGAGCACCTCGGTCACAACCGGCAGCCCGGTCGCCTCGCGCGCCAGCGCCAGCAGCTTGAGGCCCGCCTCGCCAAGCCCTTGGAACGAGTGGGGGGACGAGCGCGGCTTGAACGCGCCGCCCCGCAAGATGGACGCGCCCGCATCCCGGACCGCGCGCGCCGTCTCGAGGACCTGCTCCTCGGACTCGACCGAACACGGTCCGGCAATGACGACGACCTCTCGGCCGCCGATGCTGACGTCTCCGACACGCACCTCGAATGGCCCCGGATGGGCGTGCTTCGACGAAAGCTTGAACGGGTCGGAGATGAGCTGGCATCGCTCGACGCCCGCCATGTTGCTGAAGTGGTCGACCAGCTCCAGCTTGTCGATGTCGACCTCGCCGAGCAGCGCAACCACTTTGCGCTCGACGCCTGGGTTGATGAAAGGGCGGAAGCCGGTGGCCTCGACCGCCTTGACGACCTCGTCGAGCTCTTGCTGGGTCGCGCCCAGCTTCATGATGATGACCAAACGGTATCCCTGCCCGTTTTGAGAATGGGCCGGGATTCTAGTGAAGGCCGAGTATTATCGGCCGCGTGCTCGACCACGTCTACCTGATCGTCACCGGCGCCGGTACCGCCCGCCGCGCCCCTGAGCTGATGGCGGCGCTGGCCAAGCTTGGCCCGCGCGTCGTCGCTATCCCGACGCCGAACGCCGCTCGGGTCGTCGCCAACCGCGAGCTGGTGCTGGCGGTCGGCGCCGACTCCCGCCACCGGGTCGTCGAGAGCTACCACGACGAGGCGATCCTTCCGCGTCCGCCGTTCGGGCTCGTCCTCGTGGCGCCGTGCTCCTTCGATTCGCTCAACAAGCTCGCCCAGGGGATCGCCGATAACCTGGCGCTCTCGGTCGCCGCCGAGGCGATTGGCCGGAAGACGCCGGTGATCGTCGCGGTCTCCGTCAACGTGCCGCTCTGGGAGCACCCGCGGGCGAAGGAGTCGGCCGCGACGCTGCGCGCCTGGGGTGTCGAAGTCATCGACCCTGTGCCCGAGGGCGAGACGATCACCATGGCCCCGAACGAGCTGCTGGTCGAGGCGGTTCGGAGGCGCCTCGCGACCGCGTGATACACTGCGGCCGCCTGTGACCACCTGCTCTCCGCTCGTCCAGGGCTACGTCAACACCGCCCAGTGTCGCTTCTTTTACGTGGAGGCTGGCAGCGGTAAGGCCGTGCTTCTCTTGCACGGCGGCGCGGGCAACCACCACGAGTGGGCCCAACTCTTTCCGCACGTCGCGCGGAGCTTCCGGGCGATCGCGCCCGACCTTCCCGGTTCGGGCAAGAGCGAGCCGCCGCGCGAGGGCTACGTCCGCACGACGATGGGCCGCGCGATCGTCGAATTCTTGAAGGCGCTGGGCGAGGAACGTGTCGCGGTCGTCGCGCATGGGCTGGGCGCCTTCCTGGCGATCGAGGTCGCCGCCGCGACCCCGTACGTCGTCGAGCGGCTGGCGCTGATCTCGCCGACGATCGGCGGCCTCGAGGGGACGGAGCGGCGGCTGACGGTCGAGGAAGCCTTGAACGAGAGTCGGCTGTACAACACGAGCGGGACGCCGGTGGAGCGCGCCGAGCGGGTCGCCGCGGAGTTCATCCGTTCGCCCGAGGCGCGCCGCCGCTACGTCGAGATGGTCGCCGAGCACGGCGCCGCGGATGCCCGCGGGCTGACCGATCCGCTGAGGCTCGCCGGCAGTGTCCGCGACGGCGTCATGCTCGGTACCTTTCGGTGTCCGACGCTGGTGATCCGCCCCGCGCTCGACCCGACCTTCTCCCGGGCGCGGGGCGAGCGCGTCGCGAGGCTCATTCCGCTGGGCCGCTTCGTCGAGATTCCCGACGCGGGGCACTTCGTCCACCTCGAGCAGCCCGAGGCCCTCGCCCGCGTCCTCCTGCCCTTCCTGAGCGAGCGGTAGGCGCCGTCCCCCTAAACGAAGCTACGCCGCTCGCGCCAGGTGGGCCGAGGTCGCGCGCACGCCCTCGACCAGGTGCGCCATCTCGAGCCGTGCCATCGGGACCACACGGGCCCCGGCCGCGGCCAACGGCTCCAGGGCGGCGGCTGGGCCGACGAAGACGAGCGGCTCGCCGGCCGTGACCTGCGGGGCGACGGTCGCCAGGCGCGCGGCCTGGCGCACCGACTCGATAACGCAGACGAGCACGCGCTCGAGCTCGGTGGCCAAAAGCAAATCAGGCACGACGACGCCGCTCGCCCAGCCCTGGGGGTCGGGCAGGCGCCGGATCGACCAGCCCGGCCGCGGCGACGCCACTGCGATGACCTGAGCCACGTCGGCCGCCGACCAGCCGGGCACCGCCTCCCAGCCCGCGTCCGCGGTGTTCGCCCCGGCGAGCACGTCGAGCAGCTCTGGCGTGAGCGCCAGCCGTACGGGGCGACCCTTGAGCTGGACGAACACGGAGCCGTCGACGACCGCGCCCCGGGATCGACCGAGGAACTGGATCAGCGTCCGCGCCACGCGTCGCCCGTGGCGGCCCCAGAGGCCCATGGCGTCCTGGCGGCCGACCAGCGTCGCGAGACCGCCGTTCACACCGCCCTCGACGCCGTTGGCGCGACACAGCTCGTCGAGCCCCAAGGCGAGCTCGGCGGCGGCCTCGACGCGGAGCTGGACCAGCTCCGCGTGCCGCAGCAGCGTGTCGAGCACCCCCACGTTGTAGTGAGCCGCGACGTCCTCCGCGCGGGGCCGCTCGCCGACGCGCACGAGCTGCGCGTGTTCCTCGGTGTCGAGCACGAGCAGCTTCTCGAGCTCGCCGCTGCGCAGCCGCAGTGTGCGTTCCAGCCCACCGAACAGCTCAGCCCGCGCGCCGCGGCCGGCGAAGCCGTCGAGCGTTCCGTTCGCCTCGTCGTAGAGCCGCAGGCGCAGCGCCATAGGTGTGTCGACACCCTGCCGCTGCATCCGACGCAGCGCCGCGGCTGAGACGAGGTCGCGGATCAGCGGCGGGCGGAAGCGGTACGAGCGGCCCATCGCGCCGACGACGCACCGGGCCAGCCGGTGGTCGCCCAGGAAGTGGACGAGGGTCTCGAGATCGAGCTCCCGTCGCTCGCGCCCGAGCATGCCCTCGAAGTACTGGATGGCGATGCCGACCTTCGGGAGCCAGCTCCGATCGCGCATCAGCCGAGGGTAGACCAGCGTCTCGCCATCCACCCGCCGGCAGGTGAGCCGCAGCCCGTTGAGCGGAAGCGCCATGGTCCACCCTCCACGTTTCGTTACGTTCGGTTCTCGCGCGCGTTATGTCGTTCCGAGCACAAGCGGCGATCGTGGTCGTGGCCGCGATCGGGATCGCTCGTCGCTCGCGGTCTCGAGCCGACAGAGAAGTTGACGCTCCCCAAGATAGCGGCGCTACGCCGCCACGCCGCGGCGGGCGCGAGCGGCGCGTCCTTCGGTCGTACGCCGGCTGATCAGCTCGTACAGGGCGGCGCCCCGTGGCTTCGGACGCAGGACCCGCCCTAGCCGCTGGATGTACTCGCGCGCGGCCGACGAGCCACTCACGACGATCGCGACGTTCGCGTCCGGCACGTCGACGCCCTCGTTCAGCACGCGCCCGGTCACCAGCTTGGTGTACTGGCCAGTCCGGAACCGGTCGAGGATGAGCCGGCGCTCCTCGGTCGGCGTGCGGTAGGAGATCGCCGGGAGCGCGAGCTGCGCGCTGATCGCGCGGACCATCACGTTGTACTCAGAGAACACGATCACCCGATCGGTCCGGTGCTCGTGAAGCAGCTGCTCGACCCGGTCGATCTTCCCACCGGCGTTGAGCGCGATCATCCGCGCCTGGTGGTGCGCTTGCAGCGCCCGTCGCGCGCCCGGATCGAACCCGCTGCGCCGGATCAGCGCGTCGAACACGCTCGGACCGAGAAGCTGGCTGCGCCGGGTCGCCAGGTACCACTTGTACTCGGCCATGAGCGCGTCGTACTGGTAGCGCTCCTCCGGCGTGAGGTCGACGAAGATGCGGCGCTCGCGGTAGTCGGCGATGTGCCCCTCGCGGGCGAGGTCGACCGGGTAGCGGCGGTAGACCTCCGGCCCGATCAGCGCGTCCAGGGAACGGTGGGCGCCGTCGGTGCGCTCCGGCGTGGCGCTCAGCCCAAGCCGCCAGGGCGCGTTCGTCTTCGCGGCGATCGCCTGGTACGTCGGCGCCGGGAGGTGGTGGACCTCGTCGACGATGAGCAGGCCGTACCCGTCGAGCTTGCGCCGTGGCATCGAGGCCGAGTCGTAGGTGATGACGGTGATCGGCCGAGACGACCGCTCGCCGCCGCCGACGACGCCGACCAGGTCGGCCGGCACGCCAGCCTTCTCGACGAGGTTCGCGCGCCACTGCCGCAGCAGATCGATCGTCGGCACGACGACCAGTGTCCGCACTGGCGCCTGTTCCAATGCCATGAACGCGACGACTGTCTTGCCAGCACCGGTCGGCAAGACGACGACGCCGCGGCCGCCGGCCGCGAGCCAGGCGCCGACCGCGTCGCGCTGGTACGGCCTCGGCTTCACCGCAAGCTTTGGCGCTACTGGAAGCGCGAGCTGGTCGAGCAGCTCTTCGTCGAGCTGGCTCCCCTCCCCCTGTGAGTGGGTGGCCTCGGACCAGGTGAGGGCGTCCGCCTCGTCGTCCAGAACCTCATCGCGCTCGTCGACGCCCATCGAGGCTACGCCGCTCGGGCCGGCACGTCCGGCGCGACCGTCCGCTGCGCTCGTTTGGCAAGCTGCGCCTCGGCGGCATCGCCGAGCTTGCGCTCGAGTCGTTCGCCGATCATCGGCAGCGTCCGCAGGCGCCCCTGCCGCGCCGCGCGCACGACGCCGCGCTTGCTGCGCACGCCGAGCTGCGTCATCAGCCGGTCGGCCGTCTTCGGACCGATGCCAGGCACCTCGAGCAGGTCACGGAGCGTCGGTGGGAGCTGCGCCAGCAGTGCGTCGTGAAACTCCATCCGGCCGCGCGTCACCAGCTCGCCGAGCTTGCGGCGCAGCCGTGGCCCCAGCCACGGCAAGTCGCATTCTCCCCGCGCGTCGACGTACTCGCCGGCGCGGACGGAGAGCCGAAGCAGCCCGCGCGCCGCCCGCCGGTACGCCCGCACCCGGTACGGGTTGGCGCCCTGCGCCTCCAACAACGCCGCCACTCCGAACAACGTCAGGGCCGCTTCCCGGTTCTCCATGCCGACCAGCTCGTCCTTAGATCTGATGTTCTATTTTATCGTAAAGAAAGGGGGCCGGTCCACCTTTCGGACCGGCCCCTGGAGCGCGTCGGCTTTACTGCATCCGGTTCGGCATACCGAGGCCGATCGCCGGCGGCGGCATCACGCCCTCCCGCTCGCCCGGGCGGACGCGGTCGTCCGGCTGGATCTCGTGCTGCAGGTCGTCGCCGTCCTCCTTGGGGAGCCGCCGTTCCGGCGTGCGGATGAAGACCTTGTCGCCTTCGACGCGGTCGATCGCGTCGGCCGGGACGTACCGGTCCGCACCGAACAGACCGCCGTCGATCTTCAGGAATCCGGCCCGTACGAGCTCACTGCGGAGCGGCTCGTCGACCTCCGGCTCGTACGCTTCATCCGACATCGGCATCACCCCGGCCTGCGGCGTCGGCTCTTCGCCGCGGGTCGTGGTCGCCTCCGGGTCGCCCATCTTGACCATGTCGACGGTGCCGACCTTGTTGTCCTCCAGATCGAAGACCTCCATCCCTTCACGCACCCGCTCGATCGGCCCACCGCGGAAGACGTTCCGCTCCATCGTGCAAACCTCCTCGTCGCAGCCCCTCTGGCTGCTCGACCTAAGCAGCGCAGACCACGTGCCAGCGGCTACCCTTCGCGGCGTGCGCCGAGACGTGATGGCGCTCGCTCTCTGCCTGGCCTCGCTCTGGCTGCCGGCGTCCGTCAACCAGCCGCGACTGCCGGACCCGCCGCCGAACCGCCTAGGCGTCCACATGCTGCTATCCGAGGGCCAGTCGCCCTTCCCGCCGCGCGTCTGGCGGGAGCACACGATCGAGGCCGCCGAGGCCATCGGCCGGGGTGGCTACGTCGTGCAGGTCCTCTCCGAGGGCAACCGCGACCTCCGCTACTGGCAATCGTTCATGGCCGGCGCCCGCGACGCCGGCCTGCGCCCGATCATCCGGCTCGCCACCCGGTACGACCGCCAGTTCGGCTGGTGGCGCTCGCCCCTGCCCGACCGGACGCGCTTCAGCTACCACAACTACGCATCGCACCTCGCCGAGTTCCTGCAGTGGCTGCGCTGGCCGCCCGGGCCACGTATCGTCGTCGTCGGCAACGAGCCAAACCGCGGCGACGAGTGGATGAACCGGCCGGACCCGGCCGCCTACGCGCGCTACCTGCGCGACGTCGCCGACCGGCTTCGTCCCCTCGGCTACACGGTGCTGAACGCACCGCTCGACGAGTACTGCCCGAACACGAACGGCGGCAAGATCGATGGCACGCGTTACGTCGACGCCGAGACCTTCATGGACGGCATGCGCGCGGCCGTGCCCGACGTCTTCGAGCACATCGACGGATGGGCGAGCCACGCGTACCCGCAGGGCCCCTTCTCCAAGCCGCCCGACGAACAGACGTTCAAGATCGATCTGATCAACGGCGCGGCCAACCCCACCCATCTCCAGCCACCCGATGGCGTCGTGAACCGTGGTGTGAACGGCTACGAGTTCGAGCTCGCCAAGTTGGCGCAGTACGGCGTCCCACCGCTCCCCGTCTGGATCACCGAGACCGGCTGGCGGCATGCCGAGTCGTCCCAACCGAGCGGCAACGACGCCGAGGGAGCCAGGCTTTCCGACGACGCCGTGGCCGACCTGATGCGCCTGGCGCTGGCCGGGCCACCCGATGGCTCGCCCGCCAGGGGCTACACGCCCTGGCTCCGGGACCCCCGGGTACGCGCCGTCGTCTTCTTCGGCTTCGACGGTGACGCGAGGAAATGGGGCCATTCGAGCTGGCTCGACGTCGACCCCAAGGGCACGATCACGACGAGGTACGCGCCCTTCACCGCGCTCCGCGGTCTTCCTCTGCTTCGAGAACTGGACCACGCGCCGGGCCTACCGGCGAGTGGAACCACAGGAGACGACGGGGCCCGGGCTGCCTCGGGGAGGCCCTCGGCCTAACCCTCCCCGAAGGGGAGGGCGGGGAGCGGGATACCCTCGTCCAGCGGCAGCGGGAACCGCAGCGGCCGTGGCCGCCCGGGCACCTCGTGGTGGCTGCGGCAGCGCGCCTCGTAAAGGTCGGCGGCCCCGACCGCGATGAGCGGCGCGGAGTAGTCGGCGGGTCGGCCGCCGACGAGTCGCTGCGTACGGGTGGCGTTCGGGGCACCGCACAGCGCGCACACGGCCGTTAGCTTCGTCACGACGTCGGCACGCGCCATGAGCTGCGGGATGCAGCCGAACGGCTCACCCCGGAAGTCGAGGTCGAGGCCGGCGACGAGCACGCGCCGTCCTTCGTGCGCGAGCTCCTCGCACACCGCGACCAGCTCGGCTCCGAAGAACTGCGCCTCGTCGATCGCGACGACGTCGGTGGTCGGCTCGATCGCCGCCCAGAGCGCCCCGACGTCGCCGACTGGCTGTGCCGCCGTGCTGTGGCCCGAGTGCGAGACGACGTCCACCGCGGAGTAGCGCGTGTCGATCGCCGCCTTGAACACCTGCACCCGCTGACGCCCAATCAGGGCACGCCGGACGCGGCGGATCAGCTCTTCGCTCTTGCCCGAATACATGCACCCGACGATGAGCTCCAGTGAGCCGCCTTCGCGGCGCTCGACCTGGTGGGGCACGAAGCCGAGTCGGTCGGTCATCGGCCGGAAGGATAAACGCGACCGTTGCGCGGCCAGCGCCGATCCACGACCATGCAGGTGTGCGCCCCCGCATCGGCATTACCGCCAACCGCGCCGCCGACGAGGAGCGGATGAAGCGCTACCTCGCCTACGTCGCGGAGGCGGGCGGCGACCCCGTGCTTCTCCGGCCGGGGGACCGCGTCGACCTGGACGAGCTGGACGGCCTGCTGCTGTCGGGCGGCGCCGACGTCCACTCACGCCACTACAGACAACCACTGCACCCGCTGGCCCAGGTCGACGAAGAGCGCGACGACTTCGAGCTGCCGCTCGGCCGCGAGGCGGTCGCCGGCCACGTGCCCATCCTCGGCATCTGCCGGGGGTTCCAGGTCCTGAACGTCCTCTACGGCGGCCAGCTCATCCAGCACCTTGAAGGCCACCGCGCGGGTGAGGCGGCATCGTCGCCCTCGGGCCAGCACGAGGTGCGCGTGGCCGAGGGATCGCGCCTCGCCGAGCTGCTGCCGGTCGGCAGCGTGCTGGTCAACTCGCGCCACCACCAGGGACTGCGGGAGTCCGAGCTCGCGCCGTCGCTGAAGGCGACCGCCTGGTCGCCGGACGGCCTGGTCGAGGCGGTCGAGCCGACGGATCGAACGGACCGCTTCGTCCTCGGCGTGCAGTGGCACCCCGAGCGCGTGAACGAGTGCGACCCGTCGTGCCGGGAGCTGGCGCGCGCCTTCGTCGCGGCGGCCGCGAAGCACGCGGAGCGCCGTTTGATCCGCTCGTGACGCGGTGCGCCTTTACGTCGAGGTAGCGAAGCGGGCGTTCCAACGCCAGCTAGCCTACCGCACCGCCAACCTGGCCGGGCTGGTCACCAACGCGGTGTTCGGCTACCTGCGCGCGCTCATCATCCTGGCGCTGTTCGAGGCCCGCGGGGACGTCGCTGGCTACGACGTGACGGGCGCGCTCTCCTACACGTGGGCCACACAGGCCACGATCATGTGCATCGCGCTCTGGGGTTGGTACGACGTCGAGGAGACGATCCGGAGCGGCGACGTCGTCTCAGACCTCGCCAGGCCGTTCTCGTACCTCGGCTACTGGCTCGCCCGCGACCTCGGCCGCGCCGCCTACTTCTTCGTGATGCGCTGCCTGCCGCTCGTCGCGGTCGCGGTGAGCACGTTCGGCATCCCGCTTCCGAGCTTCCCGCTCGGCTGGCTCGCCTGGATCGGGACGCTCCTGCTCGCGACCGTCGCGTCGTTCGGCTTCCGTATGCTGGTGAACCTCACCGCCTTCTGGACCGCCGACGCCCGCGGGCTTGGGAACATCGCGATGGCGCTGGTGACCTTCCTCAGCGGCTTCATCGTGCCGCTGCCCTTCCTGCCGCCGCTCGTGCGCGACGTGTGCCTTGCGCTCCCGTTCGCGGCGATGGTGCAGACGCCGTCCGACGTCTTCGTCGGCAAGCTAGCCGGCGCGTCGCTACTGGCCGCCGCCGGACTGCAGCTCGCCTGGTGCGTGGCGCTGCTGGCGGCCTGCCAGCTCGTCGTGGCGGCCGCGACGCGGCGCGTCTTCGTCCAGGGCGGCTGATGGACGGGCTCGACGCAGTGGGCGTGGGCCCACCTACCCTGGGGCGCTCGCTTCCCGAGTACGTCGCGCTTTACTGGCGGCTGGTCGGCGCGCGCGCCCGCTCGCAGCTCCAGTACAAGGTGTCGTTCGCGCTCCTGGTCATCGGCTCGGCGCTGAACCTCCTGGTCGACCTCGGCGAGATCCTGGTCTTCTTCCGCTTCATCCGATCGCTCGCCGGCTGGTCGCTGCCCGAGGTCGCGCTGCTCTACGGCTTCTCGTCCTCGTCGTTCGCGATCGCCGAAGCGCTCGCCATGGGCTTCGATCAGTTCCACCGGAACGTCGTCCATGGCACGTTCGACCGCACGCTCGTGCGGCCGCTCGGCGCGTTCTTCCAGACGTTCGCGTCTGACCTCGGCGTGCGCCGGGTCGGCCGCGTCGGCCAGGGGCTGCTGGTCCTCGGGATCGCGGCCGCCTGGCTCGGCGTGGACTGGACGCCCGACAGGGCCGCGATGCTCGTCGTGACGCTCGCCAGTGGGACCACGATCTTCTTTTCGTTCTTCGTCATCGGCGCGGCGTCGAGCTTCTGGACCGTCCAGGCGAACGAGGTGGTCAACATCTTCACCCACGGCGGCTCGTTCATCACCGCCTACCCCGCGGACGTTTTGACGAGCTGGCTCCGCCGCTTCGTCACGTTCGTCGTGCCGCTCGCCTTCATCAACTACTACCCAACGCTCTACATCCTCGGGCGGTCCGACCCCCTCGGCCTACCCGACTGGGTGCGCCTCCTCTCGCCTGTCGCGGCCATCGCGATGGTGCTCGCGGCGCGCACCGTCTGGTCGCTCGGCGTCCGCCGTTACCAGAGCACCGGCAGCTAGGCGTGGCGATCATCGAGGTCGCCGGCCTCGCCAAGACGTACCGGGTGGCGCGCGCGCGCGGCGGGATCCTCGGCGCCTTCCGGCAGCTCGCCGCGGGCGCGTACCAAGAGGTGCACGCCGTGGCCGGCGTCACGTTCAGCGTCGAGCGCGGCGAGATGGTCGGCTACGTCGGCCCGAACGGGGCCGGCAAGTCGACGACGATCAAGATGCTGACTGGCATCCTGGTGCCAAGCGCCGGGCGGATCGAAGTCTGCGGCCTCGTCCCGGACCGGCAGCGCACCCAGCTCGCCGCGCGCATCGGCGTCGTCTTCGGGCAGCGGACGCAGCTCTGGTGGGATTTGCCCTTGATCGACTCGCTCGAGCTGCTGCGGCACATCTACCGCGTGCCGGCCGCGCGCTTCCGCGCCAACCTCGACCACTTCCGCGAGATGCTCGAGCTCGACGCCTTCCTCTCCACGCCGGTGCGGCAGCTCTCGCTCGGCCAGCGGATGCGCGGTGAGCTCGCCGCCGCGCTGCTGCACGACCCCGAGATCGTCTACCTCGACGAGCCGACCATCGGGCTCGACGTCGTCGCCAAGCACCGCATCCGCGACTTCCTGCGCCGGATCAACCGCGAGCGAGGCGTGACGCTGCTGCTCACGACCCACGACATGTCCGACATCGAGCAGCTCTGCTCGCGGCTGATGATCATCGACCGCGGGAAGCTGCTTTACGACGGCGGCCTCGAGGCGATCCGCGACCACTTCGGCACCGAACGGACGCTGGTCGTGGACCTCGAAGAGGAGGACGGCGAGCTCGACGTCCCGAACGCGCGCGAGGTCCGCGCCGACGGCCCGCGCCGGTGGCTCCGCTTCCGCCGCACCGACACGACCGCCGCCGACCTGATCGCCGCGGTCGCCGCCCGGTACCGCATCCGTGACCTGACGATCGAGGAGCCCGAGATCGAGGCAATCATCCGCCGGATCTACGAGGAGGGGATCGCCGAGGGGAGCGTTGGCAGCGCCGTGACCGTCACCCCGTTCTCCAGCGTGTAGACTGCCCACGCACTCTGTCGAACGCAGGAGGCCCGCTCGAGATGGCGTTCAAGGTCGTCGCCACGCCTTTCGGCCGGATGGCGCAGTCCGACTACCCGTACGAGCACGAGGCGCTCAAGCCCCTCGGCATCACCATCCAGACGGTTTCGGCCCAGTCCGACGACGAGTACGTCGAGCAGGTCAAGGACGCCGACGCGATAATCGCCGGCGGCCGCCAACTGACCGCCGACATCATCCGCCGGCTTGAAAAGACCAAGATCATCGCCAACGCGGGCGTCGGCTTCGACCGCGTCGACGTGGACGCGGCGACCGAGAAGGGCATCGTCGTCACGAACGTCCCCGACGTCTTCATCGAGGAGGTGAGCGTCCACGCGATGATGCTGCTGCTCTGCTGTGCGAAGAAGACGATCCCGCTCGACCGCGCCGTGCGCGAGGGACGCTGGGGTGAGGCGCGCAGCTACATGAAGCCGATGCCGCGGGTCGTGGGCGACACCCTCGGCCTGGTCGCCTTCGGCAACATCCCGCGGCTGGTCGCCAAGAAGGCCAGGGGCTTCGACATGAAGGTCCTCGCGTGGGACCCGTACGTGGACGAGGCGGTCTTCGAGCAGCACGGCGTCGAGCGGGTGACCGACCTCAAGGAGCTGTTCCGCCGTGCCGACTTCATCTCCGCGCACCTGCCTCTCAACAAGGGTACGCAGGGCCTGCTGAACTACGAGCTGTTCAGCGTGATGAAGCCGACCGCCTACTTCATCAACACCGGCCGGGGGAAGACGCACAACGAGGCCGACCTGATCCGCGCGCTACGGGAGAAGAAGCTGGCGGGCGCCGGCCTCGACGTGATGGAAAAGGAGCCGACCGACCCCGACAACCCGCTGCACGCGATGGAGAACGTCGTCCTGACGCCCCACTCCGCCGCCGCGAGCGACCGCTCCGACGTCGAGCGGCGCCGCCGCGTCGGGCAGGAGATCGCGGCGGTCCTGCAAGGCAGGATGCCACGCGCGGTCGTCAACAGAGAGGTGCTCCAGAAGGTGAAGCTCGCGGAGCCAGTCCCCGCGTGATGGGTGTCCTCTCCGCCGTGGAGAGGCTGGCCGCGGGCAAGGTGAGGCCGTGGGGCGGGAGCGGGAACCGGCCGCACGCCGGCCACTCCGAGGCCGCGCCGTCGCCTTCACCATCTCCCAGCGGGAGAGAGGCGTGATCGGCGCCGACATCCTCGCCCGGTCACTTCACGCCGCCGGCACCGGAATCCTCTTCAACCTCTCCGGCAACCAGGTGATGCCGCTCTACTCGCCGCTGGTCGACGCCGGCATCCGGCTCGTCCACACCCGGACCGAGGCCGCCGCGGTCCACATGGCGGACGGCTACGCGCGGCTGACGGAGCGGCCATGTCCGGTGCTCGTCACCGCCGGCCCAGGCCACCTCAACGCTCTCGGCGCCATCTACGTCGCCAAAATGGCCGAGTCACCAGTCGTGCTGTTGAGCGGCCACGCCGAGCTCACCAACCTCGGCCGCGGCGCGTTCCAGGAGATCGACCAGACTGGCCTGGCCAGGCGGGTCGCCAAGGCCGCCTGGGTCGTTCGCGAACCGGCGCGGCTCGGCGAGGAGCTGGCGCGCGCCTACCGGCTCGCGACGGCCGGCGTTCCGGGGCCGGTCTGCCTGGGCCTGCCGGCCGACGTGCTCCGCGCCGTGGTGCCGGGGTGCGCGCCGCCGCCAGCGCGCCGGTTCGCTCGGCGGGCGCCGGCCGCCAGAGGCCCAGCCGTGGACGCGCTGCTCGACGCGTTCCGCCACGCGCGGCGCCCGCTGCTCCTGACCGGCGCGGCCTCCGCCCGCGGCTCCCGCTGGGAGTCTGTTCGGCGTGCCGCCGCCGCGATCGGTGCGCCGGCGCTGCCGATGGAGAGCTCGCGCGGCGCCAACGACCCGGCGCTCGGCGCCGCCCGGACGATCTTCGCGCGCGCCGACCTGGTCGTCCTCGTGGACCGCCCGGCCGACTTCGCGCTCGGCTTCGGCCGGCCGCCACTCTTCGCCCGCGGGGTACGGTTCCTGCCCACCGACGTCGCCACCCTCGCCGCCGCGGGCGCCCGCGCGCCGGCCCCCGAGCGGCGCACCTGGTGCGACGAGGTCGCCGCGGCGGTATCGGCGGGCCGCGAGGACTGGCCGACCGTCGAGGCGTCCGAGGCGACGCCGATGCACCCGCTGCGGCTCGTCGCCGCCGTCCGTGCGCTGATCCGACCGGGCGACGTGGTGGTCTCCGACGGGGGCGAGTTCGGCCAGTGGGCGCAGGCCGGGATCGCTCGGCTCGATCCGCGGCCAGAGCTGGTGGTGAATGGGCCGTCCGGCGCCATCGGCGCGGCGCTCCCGTTCGCGATCGGGGCGAAGCTCGCGAGGCCGGACGCGCGCGTCTTCGCCTTCCAGGGCGACGGCGCCTGCGGCTACCACGTCGCCGAGCTCGACACCGCCGTCCGTCACGGCGTCGAGCTCCTGCTTGTGGTCGGCGACGACGGCCGGTGGAACGCCGAGGTGCAGATCCAGAAGAGCCTGGGCGGGCCGCCGCTCGACGCGCTCGGGATCCCCGGCGTGCGCTACGACCGCGTCGCGGCGGCCTTCGGCGCGCACGGCGAACGCGTGACCCGCCCGAGCGAGCTCGACGGCGCATTCGCCCGAGCGCTGGCGACGGGTCGGCCAGCGCTCGTCGACGCCGAGATCGAGCCTGTTCCCGCCCCAGCCTTTGGCGCGGGGCACTGAGCCGCCTTTCAGCACCATGCCTCTGAAGCTTTCAGAGCTCGAACGTGGCCTGCCGGAGGGCCTCACGATCGAGGAAGCGCGTGCCTGGCTGCGCGAGGCGAACGCGACGGTCGAGGCGGCCGTCGGTCTGATCGCCACCCCGGAGCAGATGCGCTCGATGACGCCCGAGGAGTGGCACGCGCTGAAGGAGGACCCATTCCGCGTCAGCGACCTCGTCCGCGAGGCGCACCGGGCCTTCCGCGAACGCTACGGCGCCGAGCGCTGAGGACCCGCGGCGGCGTCGCCCGGTGCCGCTGGACGGCACGCCGGCCGGGATCGCTCGCCGCTCGCGCTGCTCGGGATGACTCTACCGCGAGCTCGCCAGCTCGCTCCGCGCCAGGCCCTCGATCACCGCCCGCAGCGTCCGACTCGTGTCGCGCGCCTCTGGTCGCTCGTGGCCGAGCTCCGTCTCGCCCACCTTGGCGAAGAAGCTGGACGCCGCCTCGTGGTAGCCCGACGACTGCCCGACCGCCCCGAGCGTCGCCGCGATCTCCTGCATCTCGCTCACCCAGCGCCGCGACTTCGGCGGCATCCCGGGCACTGACCGCTCGAGCCACTCGAGCTGCGTCGGCTGGGAGTCCCGGAATTCGGCGAGCAGCGGGTCCAGCAGCTCCATCTTCTCGGCGGCGAGCAGCAGCTCCGCCCCGAGCGCCTGGAACCCCTTGGTCAGCGCGGCGTAGCACATCTTTAGCCCCGACGCCTGACCGATGCGCGGCCCCATCGGACGCACGTCGAGCCCGTACCGCGCCAGGACGCGCAGGTCCTCGGCGTGTGGCCCGGAGGCGTAGAACTTGGGACTGCGCGCGTCGGTCGGCGGGCTGCCGACGATCCCGACGTCGACGACCTTCGCGCCGGCCGCCGACACGGTGGCGGCGATCGACTCGACGGTCGCCGGCGCCAGCGCGTTGCACTCGACGAACAGCAGCGGCTCGCGCCGCCCGCCCAGCCGCTCCGCGACGGCTTGCCCCAAGCCGGGTGCGGCCGCCGACGGAAGCACCGACATCAGGACCTCCGCCTCGGCGACGACGCGCTCGAGCGAGCCGACGTCCTCGATCCCGGCCGCCGCGGCGAGCTCGCGCGTCCGCCGGCTTCGCCCGTCGAGCGCCGTGATGGCGCGCGCTCCGTTTCTCGCGAGTTTTCGTCCGATGGCGTGCCCCATCTCGCCTGGGCTCAAGATCGCGACTGTGAGCACCGCTGCTGCCCTCCTCCGCTCCGTCTGCCCGCCAGTGTACCGGTACAATGGCTCACCTATGCGCTACCGCCCGTTCGGCCAGACCGGCATCGAGCTCTCCACCGTCTCGATGGGCTGCAATCGCCTCGGCGACCCCGGGGTCGATCCCGCGCAGTGGCCACCTATCGTCCGCCGCGCCGTCGAGCTGGGCGTCAATTTCTTCGACACTTCGGGCAGCTACAACCAGGGCCGCTCCGAGGCGGTGCTCGGCGACGCGCTCTCGGCGACGTCGACGCCAACCTACGTCGCGACGAAGGTCGGGGTGCCGATCGAGACCAACGACTTCGCGAATCGGGAGTTCTCCGCAGCCACGATGCTGCGCGACGTCGAGGGGCAGCTTCGGCGGCTGCGCCGCGAGGCGATCGATCTTTACATGCTCCACAGCCCGTCGGTGCAGCAGCTCCAGACGCACGACTGGCTCGAGGGCTTCACCAAGTTGAAGCGCGAAGGCAAGATCCGCTGGTGGGGCATCTCCACACACGACCATGCCTCAGGCGTCGAGGCCGTGCGCCAGGGTGCGCAGGTGCTCCAGATCGAATACGACCTGCTCGACCCGACCGCGGAGGACGAGCTGCTCCCGGCGGCGCAGGCGAAGAACGTCGGGGTGATGGTGCGCACGCCGCTCGCCCGTGGGCTGCTCACCGGCAAGTTCCCACCTGGCCAGCCGATCCCGCCAGACCAGCAGTGGCGCCGGCCGCGCGGGGACCAGCTCCAGCTCCGCCTCGCGCGCGTCGAACAGCTCCGCTTCCTCGAACGGCCGGGGCAGACGCTCGGACAGGCCGCGCTGCGCTTCGTCCTGGCGCACCCCGGCGTCCACTGCGGCGTCCCCGGCGCGCGAACGGTCGACCAGCTCGAGGCGAACGTGCCGGCCGCCGATGCGGACCTCACCCCCGATGAGCTAGTGCGCATACGCGCCCTGCACGCGCAGTGGCGGGCGGAGGGCCGCTGGTAGGCGACTCCCCTTCGCTGCGGGTTGGCCCACTCCGCGTCATGCCGGAAGGGTTGGCCTACGGCGGCGCGCTGCTAGCGGTTGGCGTGCTGCTCGCCCGCCGGCTCGGCCTGTTCCGCGCGGCGCCGGTGCTCGGGCTCGGGACGCTCGTGGTCGCCTTCTTCAGGGACCCGGACCGCGAGCCGCCGGCCGATCCGGCCCTCGTCGTCGCACCGGCCGACGGCCGCGTGACGGCCGTCGAAGGCGCCCGCATCTCGATCTTCCTTTCGATCTTCGACGTCCACGTCAACCGGGCGCCGGTCGCCGGCCGCGTCGCCGCGGTCGACTACCGACCGGGCCGCTTCGGCAACGCCCTGCGCGCCCGCTCGACCGCCGAGAACGAGCAGAACCGGATAACACTCGAGACGCCATCGGGACCGGTGCTGGTCACGCAGATCGCCGGGCTGCTCGCCCGCCGCATCGTGTTCTGGCCGCGCATCGGCGACCGTGTCGAGCGCGGCCAGCGGATCGGGATGATCAAGTTCGGCTCGCGCACCGACCTGGTACTCCCACCCGGCACCGAGTGGTTAGTGCGGATCGGCGACCACGTGCGCGGCGGCGCCACGCCGGTCGCCCGCCTGCCGTAACATCCTGCCTTACGAGCGGGGGGCCGGCGTCCCTCAAGAGCTCTTGCTACTAAATGCTTCCACGGCGTGGTTGCCATAAGTCGAGGGCGGACGCTATGACGGTGGGCGAGGTTTGCCTCACGGAGGTGTTCCCTGCCCGCTGCCTACACGATAGCGCCGCTCCCGCCGGACCGCCTGGCCGAGCTGGAAGCGGCGTTCAACGCGACCGACGACGCCGAGACGCGGCTGCGCTACCAGATGGTGCTGCTGGCGCAGGGCGGCAAGACGCCCCGCGAGATCGCGCCGCTGGTGTTGCGCTCGCACGAGACGGTGCTGCGGGTGCTGCACCGCTACGAGGCGGGCGGCCTGGCGGCGGTGCCGCGCGGGGTCCCGCCGGGGTCGGCGCCGACCGTCACCGCGGCCTGGCGGGCCGAGCTGGCGCGGGTCGTCGAGGAGGACCCGCGGTCGGTCGGGGTCGACAGCGCGCTCTGGACGACGCGGCTCTTGGCCGCGTACCTGGCGGAGGCGACCGGGGTGGCGGTGAGCCTGGAGACGGTGCGGCGCCACCTGCACGCGGCCGGCTACGTGTGCAAGCGGCCGACCTGGACGCTCAAGCGCAAGGCCGAGGAGAAGGCAGAGTACCCGGGAAACGCGCCCGGGTGGAGGCGCTCCTAGCAATGGCATCGCCGGAGCCTCCACCCTGCCGCGACCTGCTCGCGGACCTGGCGACGCTGATCGACCTCCCACCCGACCTGCCGGCGCTGCTGGCGCGGCTCCCCGGGGCCGACCTGTACCTGCAGGACGAGATCCAGTGCGCCCTGCACCCGACCCTCACGCGCGTCTGGTGCCGCAGGGGGCGCCGCGGCCAGCGGCTGGTCGAGGCGCCGGGGGGGAACGCCACGGTCGTCGGCTTCGGCGCGCTGGACTGGCGCGACGGCTTCTTCCACGGCCTGACCGCCCCCGGCCGCCGCGCGGCGCCGATGGCCGAGCAGCTCACGGCGCTCGCCGACCGCTCGCGGGCGCGGGGGCGGGTCGCGATCGTCCTGCTCGACAACCTCGGCATCCACACCGCGGCCGGGTCGCGCCTGGTCCGCCAGCTCCTGGCCGAGCGCGCCGGCGAGCTGGTCCTGGTCTACACCCCGGCCTACGACCCCGACGCCAACCGCATCGAGTGGCTCTGGCGCCCGACCCGCCGGGCGGTCACCCACACCCACCGCCGCACCCGCATCGCGGACCTCGACGCCGACCTCACCGCCCACTTCGCCGACCTCGCCCGCGACCCCCACGCCGTCCTCCGCCACGTCGGCAGCCCCAACACCCCGCCCGCTCAGCCACCGCACGCCCTTCCGGCGGCCGCATGACACGACTTCTACGTGGAAGCATTTAGCCGAGGAGCCTTACCCAGTCGCCTAACTGAATCGCCAGGGTCAGGCGCGCGGGGCGTTGGACGTTCCGGCGCACCGCGCCAGCGGCGCCTTCGCGGCGCCAAGCTGCCGCCCCCGCCCACGGATCAGGCGAGGACCGCGTCGCAGAACTGTTGGACCGCGATGACTGCGTCTGTTTGGAGCTGGGCGGCATCGAGTTCGGGGTGGTCGACCAGCATCTGATCGGCGTACGCGCGAGGCCCCTGGGTGCCCACGTCCTCGAAGTTGGCGCGAAGAGCGCGTAGATCGATCCTGACCTTCCCCTTGATATCGGCGCCGAAGATGGCTCGAACCCGGTCGGCCGCCTCCGATGGGCCGCCCGCCTTGTTGTGGAGGAGGACGAAGGCGATGTCGTACCAGTCCTTGGGCTTCTGGCGGCCGGCGGCCGCGGCCGTCTTCGCCATCAGGAAGCCGGCCAAGCCGGTCACCTTGACCTGCACGGACCAGCGCGCGTCCCGAACGCGCGCCCTGAGCTGGTGTAGCTCGACGTCGCGGGCCGCGAAGCCGGTTCCGCGCAGGTTCGCCGCGCTGAGCGCCTCGCACGCGTCGAAGTGCACGATGGCGCCGGCCCGCTCATCGGCGAGGTCCGCAAGCAGCTCGAACTTGACGACGGCCTCGGGGTCTTCGCCCGTGGTCCATCGCCAGGCCCACTTCCCCTCAGGCACGAACTCGGCGTTCCGGAGCGCGTTCTCGAGGCGCTTCATGTTCGTTGCGCCGCAGGCAATTTCGAGGTCGACCTGGACGTCGACGTCGGTCGTTCCCGCATGCCGGTACAGACCGCCGGCGCAGAGCAACTCGGGGACCAAGCCGCCGAGGACGACGAACTCCGGCGTCTCCCCGTAGTGGTGGACGACGCGGACCAGCGCGGCTTCGGCGGCCCTCCTGGCGATCCTAGAGCGTTGTGACTCCTCTTCCACGCATCACCTCCCGCAGGTGTTCAGCGGCGTCCTCGCCGCGCACGCCGATCCTCCGGAGGTCCGCGTACACGCGTGGCCAGGGCGCGATGCACAGTCCGTTCGACCGCGTCGAAAGGCGCTCAGTGGCTGGCGAAGGGAACAACCGCAACAGCAGGCGGCCACCCTCCATGGACCGCGCGGAGACGCGATGGGCGGCGGCGAGGAGATCGTCCCGCGTCCTCCCCGCCACGAAGACCTCGCCGGTCCCGACGTCGGTCAGGTAGGGAGCCAGAACTGCGGCCGCGACCGAGCCGGTAGCGGCCCAGCGGATGCCGGCGGCGTCCCAGCGTCGGCCGAGGTCCGACACGCCCGCGACCGGGTCGCGCCAAAGGACGCCGACGCGCAGCTCGACGCGGGGGAACGCCGTGGCGGCCGACGCGTATTCGTCGAGAAGGCGATCGGGGTCCGCGAGATGCCGCGCCGAATGCCGTCCGCGGTGCGCTCGCGCTGTCAGAAACCCCAACTCGGTGAAGAAGCTGAGCGCGCGGACGCAGACGCCGAGCGAGAGGCCGGTCGCGCTCGCCACGTCCCTCGTGGTGGGCTTGGTCCCCGTTAAGAGCGCCTCCGCGATGCCGGCGATCGAGGGTGTCCAGTGGGACGGTCGTCGGTCGGACCGCGACTCCCGGTGGCCGGCCCGGGAAACGACCAGCCAGTCCAGCGCCAGCTCGGCATCGCCCGTCTCGTCGATCCAGCCAACACCCGCGCGGGAAGCCACCTCTCGCGCGCCCGGCGAGAGGCGCCTGGCCACGAACACGTCGGGGAGGCGCGAGCCGAGCAACCACAGCGCCTCTTGCAGGCGCGCCGGGTTACCGGGGTAGATCCAGTATGCGCGGAGGCAGTGCCCGTCGACGTCCAGGTCGACGAGCGGCCCTTGGGCGGATATAACCGATACGCCGACCCGTGTCGGAACAACCGCACGCACTGCCCGTGCGACGCGGTGCGCGACGTCCTCACTCACGGCCTATAGATCACCGATTAAGTATAGATCAGGTATACCTGATCTATACATTCTATGTGATCATTTTACTTTACGGCCGCGTAGGTCGCTCCCGGTCGGCACCTTCGCCCACCAGCGCCCAGTCTCGGCGGCCGACTGGCGTGGGCGCGGAGGAGGTCGCTGACGGAGGGGAGGAGCGTGCGCCGCGGCCACGGGATCGACGTCCGCAACCAGCCAGAGGTCGTCGGCGTCATCGGCGGTAACGAGCGCGGCACAGGCAAGCTCGGGCACGGGGCGAAGCGGCTCAGTGATTCCGCGTTGGATCGCGTCCGCTATTCCGCCGATCATCCCGGGCCGTCGCCCTTCCAGCGAGCACTCGATCAAGTTCGATGACCGCGGCCGCTGTCGCAGACGCGGGACGTGGCGCAAATGAAAGCACGGCGCACGCAGAAGGTCGGCCAGGCGACCTCGGACCTTCTCGTGCTGAGCCGGCTTGTTGGGCGCTTCGCGAGCGGCTTCCTGAGGCGATGCGCGGTACACCCTTGGCGGTCCTCAGCATTTCACGCCGATCCACCTCACCGGGCGAGGACGCGTTCGTCATCAAGACCGTCGCTGCATCTCCAGGCAAGCGGCGAGGTGGACGAACAGGCAGCGGTCGTGAACGTCGAGGGCTAGACGAGGGGGTACGACGCGCTTCAGCTACGGCGGCCCAGTGCCGGCGGTCCGTGACGGGTGACCAAAGGTGACAGGCAGGGCCTCGTCCTGGTGAGCAAGACGTACGGATGAGGTCACCGCTACATCGCCGCGGCCACAACCGCGTAAACTTCGCACACCGTTGCGCCAGGCCATCGCCGGTTCGAAAACCGCGACCGACGTCGGGGCGGTCCTGCGCGTTGTGGCGGACGCGCTCGCGGCACTCGCCTTCACGACCGTGCGCCTCCGCGAGGGTACCGAGTACGCACTGGCCACACGCGCCGGGCTGATTGGGTTTACGGCGGAGAACCCCTACCAGCGCCGTGTGCTGGTCCCGTGGCTGGCACATCAGGTCAGCCAGGCTGTGCAGGCATCCAACACCGCGATTTTTGGCGTATTCGACTGGCTCGGGCTCGTCCTGGCGCTCATACTGTTGCGCAGGCTGGCCGTGCGCTTCGTGGGTGCGGGTGGTGCGGGCTCGACCGCCGCCGCTCTACTCTACGCTCTAGCGTTCAACGACCTGGTGCTCGACACCCACTACTATCCCTATGATCTACCGGCGGTCGCCTTCTGGACGGCGTTCCTGCTCGTGGCCTTGGAGCGGCGCTGGCGGCTCCTGCACCCAGTCTTCTGGCTGGCGACGCTCAACCGAGAGACGAGCGTCTTTATGATCCCGGCTCTGGGACTGTCCCTGTACGGTGCGATCCCCGCCTGGCAGTTGGCTCTCCACAGCATCACGATGATCGCCGTCTGGGCCGGCCTCCAGTGGTGGTTGCGCGCGGCTTTCGCAGGCAACGGCGGCGCTGCCTTCGAGGTCCACATGACCGATAATCTGGCCTATCTGGCGACTCCATCCAACTGGCTGCCGCTGCTGCTGTGCTGGGGCGGCGCTTGGCTTCCGGCGTTCGCCACCTGGCGTCACCAGCCTGCCCCGCTCCGGCGGCTGCTCATGCTGGTGCCGCCGTTTGCGGCGGTGTTCTTCTACGGCGGCGTTGTCGGCGAGATCCGGGTGCTCGGCGAGGTGGCGCCCATAGTCGTGCTCGCCGCGAGCGCTGGGATAGCCGCCGTACGCTCGCTGCCCGTCAACTCGCCGCGAACCTGGGCCGCCGCCGCTCTGGTGGCCGTGGGCGTCCCGGGCGCCGTGCTCGCGCAGACCGTCCAGCACGGCAACGCGCTTCCCGACCCTTCGTTCGAACAAGGGCTGGCCGGCTGGGAGAACCATGGGATGGCTCTGTTCGAGCGCAGTGCCGGGCGGGCGTACCACGGCGGTTACGCGCTACACGCAAGGACGGCTGGGCTCCAGTGGGCCGCCAGCGCACCTGTGGCCGTGGCGCCAGGTGCGGCCTACGAGGCAACAGCGTGGGTCCATGTTGAAGCCGGGGCCGTGCGCTTGGCGATCCAGACGACCGACGGCGAGGGGCTCGCAGAGGCCCACGCCTACGCGGCCCCTGGGTGGCATCAACTCGTCGCCCGGACACCGGGGCCGGTCGGCGTGGGACGGGTCCTCGTGTCGCTGGACGATTACCACCAGCCTTCCGAGTTCTACGCGGACCTCGTCAGCCTTTCGGCCCGCTAGCTGTTGGTCCTTGTCTTCGGCTTCGACCTATGGAGAGTTGGGGCTGATGTCGGCCCGAACCGTCGCCCCGTCATGGGCCGGCGCGCAGGGATTGGGTCGCGACGTCAAGTCCAAACGGGACCGGCGCGACCGAGCCAGAGGGCTCTCGATTGGCTGGATGCCGATGGTCGCACTGGCCGTCGGCCACTGGCACGCCGAGGCCGCGCCGATTCTGCCGCCGACCCACCAGACGATCCGGCAGCACATCAAGGTCGCGGTGCACGCGGGCAGAACAATTCAAGGACTCGGCGCCCACCCAAACCGGCGCTGCTTCTCCGACGCCGCCCGGCGGGCCAGCGTAAGCCCGACCGATCTCGCTGACATGGTGTGCGACGACCCGGCCGACGCTCTCGGCTGCCAATCGGAGAACCCGGACCTGCTGCGCCGCCAGGCGCGGAAGATCAGCCGCACCATGCAGCACCTACTGCAGGCTGCGGAAATAGTGACGGCGGCCGCCACGCCTCAAGGGACCAGCAAGCATGGCGAGCCTCAGTCGCTGGTGGGGCGCTCATCGGTCGCCAGCCGGTCGCTGGCGGGGTTGCCGAACGCCAACATAGCATCTGGGGCCTTGCCCTGAGTCCCCTGGTCGCCGAGTTGGCGCGTCGACCGCGCAGCGCACAGCCGGCATGATGCGGGCGGCAGCGCGACGTAGACGTGGCCTGTAGCTGACGCCAGGAGCACAAGGAGGCGTGGTGGTTCGCAATGTCTCGCCGCTCGGCGCGCAGGCGCCCTCCGCCGACGTAGTCGACTGCCAAGCGGAGGCCGACCGGGCGATCATCGACCGGTTGCGCGAGCGCAACACCGACAAGTCCGCGGACGAGGTGCTGGCCGACGCCACGGCCGCCGGGAGGCCGTGAGGTGGGCACGGCGGTGAACCCGCCAGCGGCGTCGAAACACCTGGGCCAACGGGCAGGCAGCCAACCACCTCTGAAGCGGAGGTTAGCCTCGATCAGGTCTGCGTGAGTATCCGCAAGGCCCGCCGAGCGTCCTCCGCGCCGGTGATGCCGATCCAGGCGGGGTGGCGCGGATCGAGCATGTCGTCGGCTCGGCGCTGCAGCGGGCCGCGCTCGCCGGGACGGAGTTGTTGGGCGATCGCGCGCGGGTCCTGGATCAACGAGAGCAGCAGCGCCACGTCGCGCCGCTGGTTATCCGGCGCGTCGTCCACGTCGACGGCGCGGGACTTGATGAGCAGCGCCCCCAAGAGGTTCGGGCGCGGGAGGAGACCGGCGTCTTCCCAGCCCAGCCGTACCTCCACCCACTCGGTGCGCTCGAGAGCCTGTGACCCGCCCGGCACGGGGATCGTGTGGGCGGGAGGTATCGTCGTCAGAGCCGTCCGATCGCCGAGCCCGTCGGGCGCCAGAACGTCGATCAAGACACCGCCGTTCTGGAAACGGTGGCCGCGCTCGTCCGTGGTGATCTCGGTCAACTCGAAACCCATTTCGGTGAGGACGCGACTTATCCGGGAGGTGCCGTTCCGTAGAAGACGGACGTCGACCAGAACGTCGCCGTCCAAGCTCGCGCGTGGCGGCATGCGGCCGTGCTCGAACGCATGGAGCGCGACCATCTGGGCGCCGATAAGCGTCCAGCCTTGCGGTTCCCGGCGGCCCAGTTCGAGCAGCGTGCGCCACACGCCGGACGTGCGACCCTCAGCCTCAACGAGGATCACGAGAAGTAGCAGAGAGGTATTCACGGCCGGCACGCCTGGTTCGTTCGTCGTCGCCGTCCAGCAGATCGAGCGCGGCGACGAGCGGAGGGGCCACGCGGGCACCTGGATCGAACGGCCACCGTCCTTCGACTGCGTGCAAGACGACGTTCGGGTGAGCCGACTTGTCGAGGGCGTATCGCTCGACGAGCGCGGCCGCCGCGTCAGCGGCCACGTAGCCCTCGAGGACGCCAAGGGCGCTGATGTCGAAACCGTGCGCGTCCGCCGCGCTGACGCCCGTCAGGACGAGGCCGGGTTCCTCGGCGATCCGGGCAACGTCGCTCGGGTGCGCGCGCAACCGCAGGACGCGGGCGCGGCGGCGCAAACGCGGCGCGAGCTGGCGTATGGAGAGGCTTCGGACGGCTGCCCGGAGGCGGGACCGGTCCGACGGGTGCAACGCGGCGAGGTACGGCCAGGCCGCCGCTTCGTCGCCGGACAGCAGGAAAAGCAACGCCCAGGCCTTCTGAGGAGTCCAGGAACGCCCGGCGGGGTGGTGTTCGGCTAAGCGCCGCTCGATGCTGGAAGGCTCCACGAACCACCTACCGGCAACCCGTTCGGCGTCGAGGTGGCCGGCCCGCGCCAAGGCCCAGGCTCGTTCCGGACGAACGCCGAGCCGTTCGGCGGCATCGCGTAGAGGTACCCAGTGCTCGTGGTCCATTTGAGGGAATAGTACATTCGTCTGTAGATTTGAGGCAAATCTGCAGCCAACCGAACGACTCCATCAAGCCGTGGCCACCGAGCCCCACGGCCCCGATCAATACCCATTCCAGCCTTGAAGCATTCGACGATGCTGTGTGTATCGCTGAATAGGTGCCCACGCGCGTTCACGGTTCGCTGGGGTTCGCAACTGGCCGTCCGCGTGCTCGCACCGCAGCGCCGGTCGTGTCTCCGGAGGTGTGTGGAAGCGGCGGCCGCTGACAGGGCGGCCACCGCGTCGGTTCTCCTCCCGGCGAAATGAAGCATCCCGATGAAAACCGCGCGATGAAAGAAGCTGCTCCGCGATCTTGCCAAGAACGAGTACCAAGATGTCGAGCAACGGCGGGCGACGTTGTCCGGCGTGATCGATGACTGGTGGACTGAGATCGTCGGCTCGAACCGCGAGCCGGCCACGCGCAAGCGCAAGGAGGACCAACTCGGCGGCCTCCGACGGCACACCGGGGGCGACGCTGCCGTCCCGGCTGGTCCTGCAGCGGCCACCGCACGTGCGCGCGCTCCACGCCATCCTCGGGGAGTCCGGCCACGGCACGTCCACGACCGTCGGTGTGCACGACCTCCTCGTGCAGATCCTGCGCTGGGCGAGCCGGCGGGGGATGCCGGTCTACGGGCCGCTGCTGAACGGCGCGGTCGAGCGGCCCGGAGAAACCTTGCGGGAGACGCGCTCGATCTCGTTCGCCGAGGCGCTGCGGCTGCTCGAGGCGATGGGGCACGAGCGGCCGTTCGGCCCGTTGGTCAAGACGATGTACTACCAGGGGCTGCGCGCCTCGGAGGCCTCGGCGCTCAAGTGGGGCGACGTTGGCACCGACGGCATCGACGCCAAGCGCAAGCGCGACCGCGCCGAGGGCGCGCCGAAGTGGGCCTCGAGCGGCTGGGTGCCGATGCTGCCGCATACGCGCGAGGCATTCGATGAGCACTGCCGCTGGTGCGACGCGAACGGCTACCCGACCGAGCCGCACGACTGGGTCTTCGGCCACCGGCGCGCCAAGGCATCACCGATCCTGCCGCCGATCCACCAGACGAACTGGCAGCACATCAAGGACGCCTGCGCCCGCGCCGAGCTGAGCAAGGACATCGCCGCCCACTCGCTCCAGCGCTGCTTCTCGGACGCGGCCCGGCAGGCCGTCGTCAGCGTGACCGAACTGGCGGAGATGCTCCGCAACGACCCGGCAGTCGCGCTACGCTACCAGTCGAAGGACCCCGAGCTGCTGCGCCGCCAGGCGCGCAAGATCAGCCGTGCCATGCGCGGTCGGCCATGCCGAGAAGAAGGTGAAAGTGGCAGTAACTGGGACAGTAGGCGTCCTGAGCACCTCAGAACAGGGAGATTCGAACTCGTGACGACGCGCCTCACCGTCTACTCCGACTACATCTGACCGTTCTGCTACATCGGCCAGGCGAGGGTCGATAAGCTCGCGGCCAGGTACGACCTCGAGGTCGAGTGGCGCGCCTTCGAGCTCCACCCTGGGATCCCGCCCGAGGGGCAAGAGATCCCGTTCAGCCCGGAGCGCCGGGCGGCCGGCCGAGCCAGCTTCCACCGGCTTGCCGACGAGGCTGGCCTACCGTACGGCGAGCGGACCCACTGGTACGACTCCACGCCGGCACACGCCGCGTACCGCTGGGCGGCCGAGCGCGGCCAGGGCGACGCGCTCAAGCGGAAGGTGTTCGAGGCCTACTTCGTCCACGACCGCAACATCGGCTCGGCCGATGTCCTGGCGGAGCTCGCCGGCGAAATCGGGCTGCCCGGCGACGAGCTCCGCGCCGCGCTCGCCGACGGCCGCTACCTGCCCCAGGTCCGCGCCGAGTACCAGGAGGCGCGCGAGCTCGGGATCACGGCCGTGCCGACGTTCATCGCCGGGGGCTACGCGCTGGTCGGCGCCCACCCCTACGAGAACTTCGAGAAGTTGATGGCCGCGGCGGGCGCGCAGCCGATCGCGCAGCACCTGTAGCTGTCGCTCCCCACGCCGGGTACGATCACCACAGCCGATGAGCGATGAACCGCGGCCGGAGTCCCGTGCCGAAGCCCGCGCCGTCGCGGCGTACCTGAAGACGCTGCGCGCGCTTGTCAACGAGGCGTCGGCCTCGCGGGCGACCTGGATCAGGCAGCTCGGCGCGCTGCTCACGGAGGTGCGCGCGGGGACCGATCCTGAAGCGCTGGCACGAGAGGCTGGCCGGATCGGGCTCGAGCAGAGCGTCGTGTTCCGTGAGTTCAAGCGCCGCCTCGAGAAGCTGGACGCGCCGCTTCTGTGCAACGACATCCACCTCCTGGCCAGCAGCTGGCTCGACAAGCAGATGGCCGCCTGCGAGGTGATGGAGGAGGTCGGGCGCACCGGCGACCTCGCCTCGCTGCGGGAGACGCAGGGCCTGCTCGCCGAAGGACGCAACGACAGTCGGCGCTTCTCCGCTGCCTACGCTGAGATGGTTGCCTGGCTGCGGGAGCGCCTCGGGTCGACCCGGCGAAACCGGGCAACCCGAGCCGGCGCGCGGCGCTTCGGGTGGCTGCGTCGGCGTTAGGAATCCCTGCCGCCGCCGACGCGCACTCCTTCCCAGTTAGGCCTGGCTCGTCGGCGGGGTGCGCGACTGCGTCGCCACCTGGATTTGCGACTTGAGCTGCGCGAAAGTCCGCTCGAGCCTCTGCGTCGCCTGCACCATCCGGTCGGTCAACTTCAGGCCGGCCTCGCCGAGCTCGCGCGCGTACCGACCGCGCAGCCCTTCGGCCGCGCCGCGCAGGTCGATCATCGCCGCGCGCCAGGCCGTCGACATTTGGTCCGAGAACCCGCGCAGCACGATGTTCTTCTCGGCGATTTCGCCGGCCAGCCTGCGCACTTCGGCGTCGAGCCCCTCGAGGACGGTGATGTCCCTGATGAGCAAAAGGCAGCTCGCCGAGCCTGGCCGCCCCGGTAGGTAGGTGGCCTCGACCGCCGCGTGCCCACCGCCCGCGCGCGACAGGCGCAGGTACATCGGCCCTATCTGCTGCCCCGACTCCATGCAGCGCACGGCGAGGCAGTGCTCGTCGCACGTCTTCTTGCCGTGCTCGTCCCGGCAATTGAAGATGCCGCAGTTGATCGACGTCAGGT
>DASRFH010000078.1:0-28889 GCA_035651675.1 Chloroflexota bacterium
CTCCTGTGCCGGCTCGGCGTGTTCGTCGGCGGGTGGACGATCGAGGCGATCGAAGACGACGACGACCTGGCGCCCGGCGAGGTCGCCGAGCACCTGGCCAGGCTCGTCGATCGCTCGCTGGTGGTGGCCGACCAGGAAGGAGCCCGCACCCGCTACCGCCTGCTCGAGACCATCCGCGAGTACGCGCTCGAGCGGCTGGCGTCGGCCGGGGTCCTCGACCGCGTGCGTGCGCGGCACGCCGCCTACTTCGCGGACCTCGTCGCCCACGCCGCGCCGCGCGTGTGGAGCGACGACCAGGCGGCCTCCGCCGAGCGGTTGGCGCGCGATCACGACAACATCCGCGCCGCCCTCGTCTACCTGGCGAGCGGAAGCGTCCCGACCGACAGCGGCCGACGTCTGGCGCTGCGGCTCGCCGGCGATCTGACCTGGTACTGGAGCCTACGCAACTACTGGACCGAGGGTCGGCGCTGGCTGGAGCGGCTGCTGGAGGAGGTCGCGCCGGAGCCCACCCCGGCGCGCCTGGCGGCACTGCTCGGCGCCGCCTGGTTCGCGCACGTGCAGAACGACGGCGCGGCGGCGCGGCGCCGACTCGACGAAGCGGACGCGCTGGCCCAGAAGCTCGGCGACGAGCGTGCCCTGGCGTGGAGCGTGCTCGTGCGTGGGCGCGTCGCCTACTTCGAGGGCGATTACGCGGCGGCGAGCGCGCTGGGGACGCGCAGCCTGACGATGGCGCGCGCGCTGGACGACTCCTGGGTGATCGCCTGGGCGCTCCAGCTCCTCGCCCGCGCCGCCGAGCTGAGCGGCGACTACCGCGCCGCCCAGGCGCACTACGAGGAGGCGCTCGCGATCCGGCGGCGGCTCGGCGACCCGGTGGGCATCGCGATGGTCGTCGGCCTCCTCGGCATGCTCGCCTACCACCGCGGCGACCTCGCCGCCGCCACCGCGCTGACCGTCGAGAGCCTCGAAGTCGTCGGCGAAGTCGCCTTCGGCTGGGTCACCGCGATCGAGCTCGCCGTAGCGGCCTGCGTCGTCGAGCAGCGCGGCGACGTGCCGGCCGCGGTTCGGCTCAGCGCGGCCTGCCGCCGGCTATCCGAGACGATCGGCGCCGAGATCATCCCGGACGCCCGCGCCGTCGTCGCGCGCATCCTGGCGTCGGCGCCGGCTCGGATCGGCGAGGACGCCGTGGCGGCGGCCTGCGAGGAAGGCCGCGCGATGTCGACCGATGAGGCGATCGCCCACGCCGTCGAGCAGCTCCGGCGCACAGCCGGCGAGCCCACCGGACCGCTCTCATCCCGCGAGGCCGAGGTCGCCGCGCTGATCGCCCGGGGGCTCACCAACCGGCAGATCGCCGCCGCGCTGGTGATCTCGCCGCGCACCGCCGACCGCCACGTCGCCAACATCCTCGACAAGCTCGGCGTGAGCTCGCGAGCCGAGGTCGCGGCCTGGGCCCGCGCCCGCCTCGTCGGCCGCGCCTGATGCCCCGGCTTCTCCCCGCAACCCCGCCGCGCCCCGCGCCCTGCCGGCAGCCCCCGGGCGCGGAGCGGCGAAGCAATGGGATGGGCGCTGGCGTTGGCGTCGGACCGGCAGCCCCCGGGCGCGGAGCGGCGAAGGCGCGCGCGCCCGGTGCGGCCCGCGTGCCCCCAGGTGGGGAGCCGCGAATCCCACGCCGTCCGCCGCGCCCGCGCGCCCCTCATTGAGCGGCGAGGTCTCGCGGCGCCCGGCGCTGCCCGACGCCCCCCGGCGCGGTGTTCCGAAGAAACGCACCGCGGGCCGACCGGCCCCTGGCAGGGTGCGGTGTGTCCCGAAGAAACACACCGCGGGCCGACGAACCCCTGGCAGGGTGCGGTGTGTTCCGAAGAAACGCACCGCGGGCCGACGAGCCCTGGCAGGGTGCGGTGTGTTTCGAAGAAACACGCCGCGGGTCGAACATGGGTATGCGGCTTTGGGTATCCCTACCGATGCGTGCCCGGAGCGCCCCAGGTACCCTGCCGCCCATCGCGGAAGGAGGAACAAGCCATGGCCTACTCGCTCGAAGGGAAGCTGCTCGAGGCGTGCTCCTGCGGGGCCCCCTGCCCATGCTGGATCGGCGCGGACGCCGACGGCGGCACGTGCGACGCGCTGGTCGCGTACCACTACGACCGCGGCCAGATCAACGGCGTGGACGTCGCCGGGCTGACGCTCGCGCTGGCCGTCCACATCCCCGGCAACATCCTCAAGGGCAACTGGCGCGTCGTCGCGCACGTGGACGACAAGGCGACCCCGCAGCAGAAGGAGATGATCCTCGGCGCCCACACCGGCAAGTTCGGCGGGCCACTGGCCGACATCGCGCCCCTCATCGGCGAGGTGCTCGGCGTCTACGACGTGCCGATCAGCTTCGACATGGAGAAGGGCAAGGGCACCATCGTCGTCGGCGACCACATCAACGCCGAGATGGAGCCGTACACCGACATGCAGGGGCGGCCGACCAAGATGGTCGACACCGTCTTCAGCACGGTGCCCGGCTCGCCGGCCTACGTCGGCCACGCCGAGAACTTCCGGACCGCCATCCCCCAGCACGGTATGACCTGGCAGTTCAACGGCCGCAACGCCGTGCTCGCCGACTTCAAGTTCGAGGGCTAGCATGGCCCCCGGCAGGGTGGGTGAAGCCGCTTCAAGGCTTCACCCGGGCCGCGCGCGATGATCGGCGCCCTCCGAACCCCCGACGACGCCCGGTGGTACCGGGCCGCCCTGGCCGCGCTGGTCGTCGGCGCCTGGGGGGCGCTCGTGCTCTGGGGCGCCTCGCCCTACGCGGGCCTCCTCGGGCACGAGGAGAACGGCGCGGCTGGCGCGGCGCCGCTGGTGGTGCGCCTCCCGGCGTTCGTCGTCGGCTGGACGCTGATGACGGTCGCGATGATGCTGCCGAGCAGCCTCCCGCTGGTGAACCTGTTCCGGCGCCTGGTCGCCTCCCGGCCGGACGCGAACGGGCTCCTCGCGCGCCTGCTCGTCGGGTACCTCGCGGTCTGGGCCGCCTTCGGCCTGGCGGCGTACCTCGGCGACGCGCTGCTGCACGCGGCGGTAGCGGCCGCCCCAGGGGTGGCCTGGCTGGTCGCCCCCGCGGTCGTGCTCGCGGCCGGCGCCTACCAGCTCACGCCGCTCAAGCACGCCTGCCTGGAGCGCTGCCGCTCGCCCTACTCGTTCCTCGTCGAGCACTGGCGCGGCCGGCGGGCCGGCCGGGACGCCCTGCGCCTCGGCGTGCGGCACGGGCTCTTCTGCCTCGGCTGCTGCTGGACGCTGATGCTCCTGCTCTTCGCGGTCGGCGGGATGAACCTCGCCTGGATGCTCGGCCTCGGCGCGCTCATGGCCGCCGAGCGGGCGACCAGGTGGGGCCAGGTGCTGTCGCGCCCGCTCGGCTTCTCGCTCCTGGCGTGGGGCGCCCTGCAGGTCGCGCGGCTGGTCGTCTGACGCGACCTGCCATTCCGGGGCGCCCAGACGGTTCGTCGCCGAGACGATGACCTGCCCGTCGGCGACGTAGGAGAGCGGGCCGCCCCGCGGTTGTACATTCAACACGATCGTTGTACATTCAACACGATGGTCGGCCCGGGGCGCGTGGTACCCCTGGTCCTCGCCCTGGTGCTGGCGTCTGTCGCCGCCTGCGCGGCCGGTGGACCCAGCGCCCAGACCGCCGTGCCCTACCTGTCCGGGCCGCCGGGGACCCCCGAGGCTGGCTTGACCCCGCTCGACCCGGCCAGCCTGGCCGACGCGTCGGGCACTGCGCCGCTCGGGGCCGGGCTGCCGATCGAGCCCTGGTCTTGGACCGCCTCCGCCGACGGCTCGACGCTGGCCGGCGTCGACTACGACCAGCGGCTCGATCCGGCCCGCCACACGGCGGTCGTCCTCGACGCGCGCACGGGGACCGAACGAGCGCGCTTCGCCACACCGCCGCTGGCGGTCGGCGCGCGGCTCAGCCGCGACGGCAGCCGGCTGGTGATGGCCCTGCCCCACAGCCGCGTCGACCCGCCGGCCACCGAGTGGTTCACGATCGACACCCGAACGGGCACGATCCTCTCGCGGGCGACGGTCGCGGGGCCGCTCTCGCAGAGCTGGCTCGACCCGGCGGCCACGCGCCTCTACCGGGTCGACGGGCCGACTGACGGGCCGATGGCGGGCCCCATCCGGCTCCAGCTCGTCGCGAACGACCTCGCGACCGGGGCGGAGCTCGGCAGGGTCGAGCTGCCCGACGCCGGGATCGGCACCTGGCCCGTTCCGACTGACGACCAGAACCCGGCCTTCGCGACCGTCTCGCCGGGGATAGCGCTCTCGCCCGACGGGCGCACGCTGGTGGTGCTCCCGGCCGAGTCGGACGCGCTCGTCCTCGTCGACACGGAGCGGATGGCCGTGGCGCGCCGCGTCGACCTCGGCCGACCGTGGAGTCCGCTCGAGTGGCTACCGCTCTGGCCGCGGCTGGCCCACGCCAAGGAGGTGGAGGGCACGATCCGCCAGGCGCTCTTCGGTCCGGACGGCCGGAGGCTCTACGCCTGGGGCGCCGAGTGGCGCCGCGGCCCCGACGGCCGTCCAGTTGCGCACCAGCTCCCACTACGCGCGATCGACGTGGCCAGCGGGCGGGTCGTGGTCGAGGCCGCGCTGCCCGAGGCGATCGCGAGTCTGCTACCGGAGCCCGGCGGGCGGAGTCTCTACCTCGTGCAGCCGGGCGACCAACCCGGCCCGACCGGCGATGACGACGCCCGCCGGTACCCGTACCTGCTGCGCCGGCTCGACGCCGCAACGCTGGCGGTCCGCGCCGAGCGGGAGGTCGCCGGCTTCCGCCAGCTCCTGTTACTGCCGGCCGGCTGACCGCCTGGCGGCCGACGGCGCCGGGCGCGCGGCCATCGCGCGTCGTGCCGGAGCGTCGGCCTCAGCCCCGCCCTTCGGCAGCGGCCCGCGCCGCCGGGCTCGTCCCGCGCCCCGGCGATCGCGCGCGCACCAGCCAGAGCAGCATCCCGATCGCGACCGCCGCCACGCCGAGCCCGGCGACCAGCCCGACGCTGTCCTGGACGATCTGGAGGATCCCCGACCAGCTCTCGCCGAAGAGGTAGCCGATCCCGACGAAGACCCCCGTCCAGAGCAGCTCGCCGGCCGCCGCGAACGCCACGAACCAGGGTGCCGGGTAGCGCCCGATGGCGGCCAGCAGCGTGGCCGGCAGGGAAAGCGGGGTCAGCAGCCAGCGCGTCATGAACACGCCCAGCCCGAGCCAGGTGCCCAGGCGCGCCTCGGCCGCGGCGAGCCGCTCGGCGCTCAGGCCGACGCGGCCGACGTGGCGGCGCACGGCCGCGTCGCCGGCCCAGCGCGCGACGCCGTAGACGGTGCAATCGCCGAGGATCGCCGCGGCGAAGACGAGCCCGAGCACGGTCACCAGGTCGAGCTCGCCCTCGGCCGCGAACCCGCCGGCGGCCAGGATCAGCAGGTCGGTCGGGATCGGCACCCCGAGCGAGCCGGCCAGCACGACCGCGAACAGCGCCGGGTAGCCGTAGACGAGCAGCGCGGTGAGCAGCTGGTCGACCGAGATCGCCAAAGCTCACCCGTCCCCTGCCGCCCCGAGGGGCGCACGCCACGACGAACCCTGGCTGGACCGCTCGTCCCGAGCACTGGCGGCGGCCGCCTCGGCCGAGGTTCCCCCCGTCGCACCGAACGACAGGGCGCCGTTGGCCGCCGGCTTCTCGCCGGCGGGCGGTCCGCGCGATCCGGCCCCGCCCGGCGGTCCGCCCGGCCTGGCGGCCGGGTGGGTGGCCTGGTAGTCGCGCACGGCCATCTGGACGGTCGCGACGACCTCCTCCGGCGAGCGGCTGTGGGCCGCGGCCAGGTCGTTCAAGCTGCGTCGTTCGTTGCCCTGGGCCGGGACGTCCAGGGCGCGGAAGATCTCCTCCGGCGGCACGCGGTAGCGGCGCGCGACGTACGGCACCGTCATCCAGCCGGCGATCAGCGAGACGTCGGTCTGCCGCGGCGGCGGCGGACGGCGCTGCTGCCGCTCGTGCAGCCGGTAAGCGAAGACCCCGGCGACCGCGATCCCGGCGACGGCCAGCGCGACCAGCAGCGCGACGACCAGCCGCGGGGGACGGCGGGTGGTGGGAGTCTGAGGCGCCTCGGCCACGCTAGAACACCGGCCCAGCAGTCGTCGACCCGTCCCTGGCCGTCGTTCCGAGCACGGCGAGGAACCTCGGCCGGCGCGTCCCGCGCGTGCGCCCAGACCCGCCGAGGACGACGCGACGTTCGAGAACCCTCGTCGTTCCCCCGCGGGACGACGTCTCCGGGCCGACGTTCCAGGTGCCTTGTGTCGCTCCGCGCGGGGCCGGGAGTCTCGACCGCGCGCGCGAGCACCCGCGCTGGTGCCCACCGCGCCGACCGAGACTCTTCCTCGCTCGCGCCCCGACCGACCACACGACCGTCACCGCGCCCTCGGGTGCGACAGGCGAGTGACCAGCCCGCCGAGCCAGCCGCGTGGGCCGGCGGTCGCGTCGGCGGCCTCGGCGGGCAGGCGCACGGTGACGCGCGTGCCCTGGCCGGGCGCGCTCGCCAGCGCCATCTCGCCACCATGGGCGTCGACCAGCGCCTTCGCGATCGCCAAACCGAGGCCGCTGCCGCCCTCGGCGCGCGTGCGCGCCGCGTCGGCGCGGTAGAACCGCTCGAAGAGCCTCGGCAGGTGCTCGGGCGCGATGCCGCTCCCCGTGTCGGCCACCTCGACCGCCACGTGGCGCCCCTCCGGGCGCACCGCCGCGGTCACGCGGCCGCCAGCCGGCGTGTGCTTCAACGCGTTGTCGAGCAGGATCAGCAGCACCTGCCGCAGCCGGTCGGGGTCGGCCTCGACGGTCGGCGCCGGCTCCGGCGACTCGACCCTCACCTCGACGCCGCGCTCCTGCGCCAGCGGTGCGAGCCGCCGGACCGCCTCGGCGGCCATGACCCGCGCGTTCAGCGGCGCGAGCGCCAGGACGAGCTGGCCGCGATCGGAGCGCGCCAGCGTGAGCAGGTCGGCGGTCAGCCGCTGCAGCCGGTCGATCTCGACCCGCGCCTCGTCGACGAGCGCGCGGCTGTCGCCCCCCGCGGGCCCGAGCTCCTGGTGGAGCAGGTCCATCGTCGAGCGCAGGATCGTGAGCGGCGTGCGCAGCTCGTGCGAGGCGTCGGCCACGAACTCCTGCTGGCGCCGGAACGCCCGCTCGATCGGCACCATCGACCGGTCGGCCAGGAACCAGGCGCCGGCGAACGAGAGCACGAGGCCGAGCGCGCCGCCGACGACGAGGTAGAGCACGAAGAAGCGGTTGGCCTGTTCGACCGGCGCGAGGCTCGTGCCCGCGACGACGACCGCGCCCTGCAGCTCGGCCTGCGTGAAGGGCGGCCCGGGCTTGCCCGGCGCACCCCCGCCGCGTGCCTCCGGCTTTGATGGCGGGGTCGAGGGCTCCGGCCGGCCGCCCGGCCCGCGCCCGGGCGGCCGGGCCGCGGCCGAGAAGAGCCGCGCCTGCTCGTCGCCCATCGCCACCGTCGCGTACGTGCCCGGCGTTCGGATCGAGGCGGGCAGCTGCAGCGCCGTCAGGTCGACGTTCTGGGGGTTGACGAGCACGCGGCCGTCGACGGCGATCAGCAGGTAGAAAACGCCGCCCTGGAACCCTTCGCGGCCGATGCCGCCGGCGTTCGGGTTGTCGACCGCGCCGAAGTTGGCGGCGGCCTGGTCGGCTCGGCTGGCCAGGTCCCGGTCGAGCTGGTCGCGGAGGTTGCGCGAGGCGCCCACGTACAGCGTCGAGCCGAGGACGCCCAGGATCAGCGCCACGACCAGGATGTTCCACCCGACGAGGTGCCAGCGGATGCGCACGAACATGGCGCTCACGCCCTGATCGTGTAGCCGACACCCCGGATGGTGCGGAGCAGCGGTTGGGGCGAATCCTTGTCGATCTTGTCGCGCAGGTAGTGCACGTAGATGTCGACGACGTTCGACACCGGGTCGGCGTCGTAGCCCCAGACGTGGTCCATGATCTGGGCGCGCGAGAGGACCTGACCGGCGTGGCGCATCAGGTAGGCCAGCAGGTCGAACTCCTTGGCGGTCAGCTCGATCGGCGTGCCGCCGCGGCGGACCTCGTGGCGCGGCGCGTCGAGCTCGAGGTCCCCGACACGCAGGACCTCGCCGTCGGCCATGCCGGCCGGTCGGCGGCCGAGCGCGCGGACGCGGGCCAGCAGCTCCTCCAGCGCGAACGGTTTGGTGAGGTAGTCGTCGGCGCCCGCGTCGAGCCCGCGGACGCGGTCGGGCACGGCATCGCGCGCCGTGAGCATGAGAATTGGGGTCCGCACCGCACCCCTGCGCAGCTCACGCGCGACCTCGACCCCGTCCATGCCTGGCAGCATCACGTCGAGCACCACCAGGTCGTACGCGCCGCTCTCCGCGCGCGTCAAACCCTCCTCCCCGTCGTGGACGACGTCGACCCGGTGTCCGGCGCCGACCAGCGCCCTCTCCACGAGCCGAGCGATGCGGGCGTCGTCCTCGACGAGCAACAGGTACATCGTGTTCGAAGGATATGGGCGCGGGATTGGAGCCGTATGAGAGAGCGGGGCAGACGGCCGCCGCCAGCGGCGCCGTTTCTGGCAGCGATCACCGCCGCCTCCGCTTACCGAAGAGGAGCACGGGGCAGGACGGCCGCCGGCGGTCCCGTTCCTGGCAGCGCCGGCGGCGAGCAGCCCACGCGCCCCCGGAAACCTGGCGAGCCCGCCCTGCGCTGGGTCGCCGCGCCGATCGCGATCAGCCGCCGTGCTCGGAACGACCGACGCCTAAGGCCAATACGGTTCATTCGCGGCCGCCGATCGTGCGGAACGGCACCGCCAACGTCCCCTCTCCCCCTGGGAGAGGGCCAGGGTGAGGGCGTTCTTGCCCAGGCGCCCCCTGCGTAACAAGTGAACCGTCTTGCGCCTAAGGGTGCTCCAATGTTCCGCGCCTACAGTCGGCCGCGATGGCGAAGGCCGCCCAGGCGAACGAGCAGCTCGTCGACGACGTGGCCTGGCTGTGCGCGAACCGCGACCGCCTGCCAGAGCTGCTCCGACGGCTCCCGGTCGAGGCGCTGCGCGACCTGCGCCGTGGCCTGCGCGCCCTGGTCGCCGAGGCACCGGAGCCCGGCGCCTGATCGACGAGCGCTCGTCGGCGACGGTCCGGCGGCCGCTCGCCGCCGACCCGCTCGGCCTTCGCCCACGCCCCGCACGCCGCTGCGCGAGGGCGGCGCCGCGTCGTCACGGTCCGCGGCCGCCCGGGCGTCGCCCCGCTCGAGCTCGCTCCCGTCGTGAGCGTTCACGGCGCGCCCTAACTGAGGGATGGCCCGTGGCGCGTGGCTACGCGTTGGAGAAGACGCCTATTTTATTCAACCCCCGATCGGCTACCCCGGGATAGGCGTGGACTGCCAGGCGACCATCTGCCAGCCACCGGGCCCCTTCACCCAGACGTCCGTGTAGCGCAGGTTGAGCGTGCGGGGGTTGGCGCCCCCGAGCTCCATGCGGGCGTGCCCGGCGACCACGGCCGTCTCGCCGTGGACCACGATCGCCTGATCCGGCCGCTCGATCCTCTGGTAGGCGAAGCGGCCTGTCCTGATGCCGTCGACCAGGCTCGCCTTGGAGTCGACGCCGGCGTTGGAGTGGGTGTACACGAGCTGGTCGCTCAGGAGGCGCTCGAGCGTGGCGGCATCCCCGGCGATCATCGCCTGGAAGCGCTGGTCCTCGAGGGCGCGGATCTCCTGCTCGACGGTGGACGGGGTCATGGCGTGGCTCCTGGGGTGAAATTGGGTCAGACGGCGACCGGCAGCGGCGGCGGCTCCTCGGCGACCTCGCCCAGGAACAGCGCGTTCGGGTCGAACGGGATCCCCAGCGCGACGTTCAGCACGCCGTCCGGCAGGTACTGCCACCGCTCGCGCGGGCAGTCCCACGAGATCTCGACGCCGTTCCCGTCCGGGTCGTCGAAGTAGATCGCCTCGGTGACGCCGTGGTCGGAGCCGGTCGCGTTCCTGATGCCGTACTCGACCACCCGGCGGTACACCTCGGCGAGCGCGCGGCGGCTCGGGTAGGAGAACGCCGCGTGCAGCAGCCCCGCGTTCTCGCGCACGGCCGGCGCCGCGCCGCGCCAGTTGCTCACGTTCAGCGCGACGTGGTGGTGGTACCCGCCGAACGACATGAACGCGACACGGTCGGGCACGAGCTGCACCACGTCCAGCCCGATCACGTCGCGGTAGAACCGGACCGCCCGGTCCAGGTCAGACACCTTCAGGTGCACGTGCCCCACGCGCGGGTGCGCCTCGGCCATCGGCAGACCTCCGTGTTCTTCCTTCGCCGGCATTCTACGGCGCCATCAGTCGAGGCGCGCCTCGCGGATCAACCGAACGGCATCGCGCACAACCGGCGTGTCGACCACGTCGCCCAGCAGCTCGACCGTGGCGCGGTACAGCCGAAGCCCCGCCACCACGCGATCCCCGAGCGGCGAGCCGTCGAGGCCGAACGCCCGCCGGCGCAGCCGCGCCCACTCGGCCTCCGGACCGACCGCTTGCTCGACCTGCTCGTACCAGCCGGGCGATTCCCCTCCCGGCCCCGTCAGCGGCACCCCGCGCTGCACGCCCACCGCGCGGTTGAGGCCCCAGCTCAGGCCGAACGCGGCGTCGAGGAGGCGGCTGACGTCGCCGGACGCCAGCCCGGCCAACCCCTTGTGTACCTCCTCCGCCCAGCCGATCACCTGCTCGCGCGCGAAGGCGTCCGCCTTGCGCTGCATCGCCTCATCCCAGACGAACCGCCAGGCCCGCGCCTGGAGCGCCGCGAAGGCCCCGCCGCGATCGCGCAGCGGCCGGCCGCCGCGCAGGCCCGGGATGTTCGCGACCGCGCACTCCGGCCTGTCGAACCACGCCTCGACCTCCGCCGGCGCCGCGTCCCCCACGACCACCAGACGCCCGTCGACCAGGTGGCTCCCGGCGTCGGGCAAGCGGTTGCCGTCGGTCAACCGGAGGAGGTCGACGTCGCTGAGCGGGCCCGCGTCGCCGCGCGCGTGGCTGCCCAGCAGCGCGATCGCGCCCACACCCGGCCCATCGAACCGATCGCCAAGACGATCGAGCCAGTCGGCTAGAACGGCCACTTCCCCTCGGCCCGCAGCGCGCCTTCGAGGCCCTGGCCGACCAGCACCTGCTTGACCTCGTCGGGGGTCTTGCGGGCGCCGAGCGACCCGTCGTGGTCGGCGAGCCGCGCGAGCATCCGCGCGATCGTCATCACCGCGGCCTTCACCTCCGTCTCGGCGACCTTGTCGAGCGTATCGGCGGCGGTGTGGCCGAAGCCGCGGCCGAGCGCCGGGTTCTCCGGCTGGGCGGCCATGCTGATCGCCGGGATGCCCTGCATGAAGAACGGGAAGTTGTCCGAGGCGGTCTGGACCCGGTCGCGCAGCGCCAGCGGGTAGCCGAAGCCCTCGGCGTACCGCCGCAGCACCGCCTCGGTGTCCCTGAAGCCCCCGGTCAGGAAGCCGTGCGACTCGACCGGGCCCGCCGCGCTGTCGAGGTTGACCATCAGCGACACCTTCCCGAGATCGCCCCGGTGAGCCTTGACGTACTCGCCCGAGCCGAGCACCCCGAGCTCCTCGGCGTCGAACCCGACCAGCCGGATCGCGCGCCGCAGCCGCCCGCGCAGCGGGCCGAACAACCTCGCCAGCTCGAGCACCGCGACGGTGCCGGTCGCGTCGTCGCGCGCCCCCTGCGAGATGTCGTGGCCGTCGTAGTGGGCGCCGACCAGGATCGTCTCGTCGCTCCGGCCGGGCACCTCGCCGACGACGTGGTAGCCCTGCCCGGGCTCGGACCGGTTCTGCACGGTCAGCTCCACTTCGACCGTGCCGCGCCGGCAGCGGCGCGCCAGCTCCCAGCCGTCCTCGTACGACACGCCGATCGCCGGGATCTCGGCCAGGCGCCCGGGGCGGAGCGACCCGGTCTCGGCGAGCATGCCCGGCTTGTGGTTGACGTAAACGAAGCCGATCGCGCCCGCGTCCACCGCGCGCCCGTACTTCTGGCGCCGGTGGATCGGTCGGCCGCTCTCGGGGTTGGCGGTCGTGACCATCGCGACCTTGCCGCGCAGCGGCGCCCCGGGGTCGGCGCCGGGTCCAAGCCGCTCGAAGGCGCGGGCGAAGTCCTGCTCGGAGCCGATGCCGCAGTCGACCAGCTCGCCCCGCAGCCGGTCGGCGTTGGGCGAGTAGACCAGCGAGATCGCCGAGCGCAGCGCCCGCGGCTCGCCGCCGCCGCGCGCGATCAGCGCGCAGTCGCCGCGCGTCCAGACCAGGAACTCGAACGGCTCGACGTGCGGCTCCACCAGGCCGTACTCCTCGAACTTGGCGAGCAGGAAGTCGCGCGCCGCGCGCCCACTCGGCGAGCCGGCGAAGCGCGACCCGAGGTCGCACAGGCGCTCGAGGTTGGGGTACGCCTCGGTCGACGTCCACGCCTCGGCGATCAGGTAGTGGTCCAGCTCCTTCGGGATCATCGCGCTGCTCCTTCTCGAATGCCCGTGCCATGCCGAGGCCGGGGGCCGAGGAGCCTCGACCGTGGCGGCTTCGGCTGGGCACCACTGCTCCGCGCCACAGCGGTTCCCCGCCGCGCGCGGAACGACGGGACGGATGCTACGCCAGCCGCTCCAGGCTGATGAAATACTCCCAGCGACCCGTATCGGCGGCGAGACCATACGCCCGGCCTGCCGCTTCGGCCACAACCGGCTGCACACAGCCGACCGAACGCGCACTGCGGAGCGGGCGTTTTTCAGCGCCCTGTTAGCCGGAGTCCTCGCCGGCCATCGTCCGCAGCGTGATCAGGTGGTTATCGAAGATGACTCGAGCCGCGTCGAGCAGCGTAAAGATGTGCGGGTCGCGCACTGAGTAGTGGACGTTGGTGCCTTCTCGTCGCCCATCGACCAAGTGCTGCGCGCGCAGAATCGCGAGCTGTTGGCTAACCGAGGACGGCTCGATACCCAGCTCCACCTGCAGTTCCGAGACCGTCAGCGACCGCTCGCGCAGGAGGTCGAGGATCTTGATACGCGAGGGATGGGCCAACGCTTTGAAGAGCGCAGCCTTGAAAATCCGCAGTTGGTCGGCGACCGTATCCCGCCGCCCGTTGACCGCGCCGACGGCGCGCGGCGTCGATTTCGTCATATGGTGATGTTATCAAGTACGGGGCGAAGCCGGTCGTCAAAGACCGCGGATGGCGCGCGCGAGCGCGCCCAGCACTTCGTCCACCCGCTGCCGCTGGTTTGGGGAGGCCAGCGGCAACTCAAGCTCGTCGGGCGCGACCTCGCCCGGGAAGGCGCCGCTCATGAGGGCTTGCTCGAGCAATAAGTGCAGCCGCGCGAAGCGCCGCTTGCGCGTTGCGTAGGTCTTCGCTACGGGTCGGCCGACCAGCGACACGAAGTGCTCCGGCGCGCCACGCCAGGGGAGCCGCGCGGCGATATGCGCCGCGTCGACAACCTCCACGAACTCGCCGGCGCTCAAGCCCTCGGCCGCGAGCCAGGCGGCGAGCGCAAACGCGTCTTCGTCCCGCAGCCGACGGAGATAGCCCGACCAGTCGAAATCCGTCGACTCCGCCATGCCCACCACCTCTTGCTGTTACCCACGTGCACGAGCGGCCGCGGCGACAACCCGACCGCCCCGAACGTCCGAGGCTGACACCGGCGTGTGCCGGGCGCCGCCGGCCGACGTTGTCCTCCAGAGGGCGCACCTCGGGTTGGCCGGCTTCGAACCCCGACGGGCGCGAGCGGAACGCGGTGGCCTCGCCCTCGCGTCCCGGACGATCGCGCGCTTGGCCAGCTCCTGCCACGCTCCAGAGCGATCCTCCTGCCACCGAAGTCCCCGCAGGTGATCGACCGGTCGCTCAGACCACCGCCGCCGTCGCCCCGGGCGCGCCGCCGACTGACTCGTGACCCGGCGCGAGCGTGATCGCCGGGGCGCAGAGCACCGGACGCGGCGTGCGCGCCAGGACGCGACCGGCCACCGACCCGCGCCCCCCGAGAAGTGGGTCCGTCCATGCGGACGGACCGAGCACGATCGCCGCCGCGTCCCACGCCTCGGCGTGCTCGACGATGGTCCCTGCGGCTGGGCCGACGACCGCTTCTCCGGATGTGGCCACCCCCGCCTCGCCGCGCAGTCCGAGGGCCAGCTCCCGCACGTAGCCGCGGGCCTCGAGAAGCAACTCGTCGGTCGCCGGCAGCGTGGGCACGCAGTCCGTCCCAAGGACGGGCGGCGGTGGGGTCACCGCGCGGAGGAGCACGATCCCGAGCGATAGGGCGCGGGCGAGGCGGCGTGCGTGCTGCACAGTCGACCCATCCTCGGCCGAACCATCGACCACGGCCAGCACCGGGCCTTCGACGGGCGCGCGCGGCGGGTTCGGGTGCGCCGGGACGAGCATGACCGGCACGAGCGAGGTGCGCACCAGGGTGTCGCCGGCACCACCGCCCCAGAGAAATCGCGCGAGCCGACCACGCCCCACATCGGCCATGACGATTAGGTCGGCCCGCCAGAGTGTCGCGTGACGGACGATGCAGGCCAGGCGGGGCCCAGCGCACGCCTCAGCGACCGCCGTGACGCCAGCCGTACGCAGCCGTTCGGCCGCTTGCGCTGCGACCTGCTCGGCCGCATCCCGCTCGCTTAACTCGTGGGGGCCCCGGTTGCGCACGATCCGCAGCAGCACCGCCCGCGCGCGCGTCGCCAGCGCGAGCCGCTGAACGATCGGAAGCGCCTGCATCTCGAATCGGGAACCGTCCAGCGGAACCAGGATCGTGCCCGGTACCGACGTGTCCACGGTCTCCTCCGTTTACCTACGACCGCACGCTGCGCGCCGACCCCCCGCCGTCACGGGCGTAGATTGGCCCTGCTCGCGCCTCGAGCGCCTCCCCCTCGGCATGTTCGGCTCGTCGGAGCATGTCCGCGCAGCCGCCCAGGAGGCCGATCTGCGGGGGATCGCCCGGTCCGACGATCCTCTCCTCCACCCGCAGCGGTGCACGCGGCTCCCCCAGCACCGTCCGAGGCCCCTCAACGGCCATCGGCACCGTGTCGTCACCCATCGCGGGCACGCGCCGAGGAGCGGGAGTCGTCGGTGTTCGGGCCGATTTGGTGGACGAGCGTGCCGCCCGCTCGCGGCCCGACGACCAGCACCGGCACCGTCGCCGCCAGCGCCACCCGGTACGCGACTCCGCCAAGGCGCGCATTGGGAGCGCACCCACCCGGCGCGGCCAGGACGATCAAGTCTGCCCCGCGGAAGCGCGCCGTCTCCAGGATCACGGGGACGGGGCGCCCGCCTCGCACGGTGATGCAAACGCGGCAACCCGCCTCCCGGGCGGCCGGCGCCAGGGCGTCGCGCACGCCCATCAGGTAGCTGGCGCCGCCGGGAACCGACCATGGATCGGCGCATTCGCTCAGTGCCCTCCGATCGAGCACCCGGAGTAGCAGAATCTCGGCTCGCCGGTGACGCCCCACCTCCAACGCGACCGGCAGGGCCCGCTCTGCGCCGCGGGAGCCGTCGAGGAAGACCAGGACCAACTCGACCGCGCCCGGCGCCCGAGGAAGCGCGGAGATGCACCCGTCCACGGCCGGCGCCAGGGCGGCGGCGGCCGCGCTCACCGGCCGCCGCCGGGCCCGAAGGCACGGGGCCGCCCGCGCGTGGCCACCGCCTCCAGCGTCCGACGGGGGATGTCCAGCATTACGTTCGGCTCCGTGACGGTCCGCACGTGGTCAACCGGGAGGTAAAGGTCCTTGCCGAACCATCCACCCAGCCGGATACCGAGGTAACTACCTTCCAGCGGCGTGCCGACCAGCACCTCGATGACCTTCCCGACGTGCCCGTCGGTAGCGAGCACCCGGAATCCGACCTTGATCTCGTCGAGCTTCAGATGCGCGGCTTGCTCCGCCATCGCTCCCCCTTTCGCCCCGCGGACGGTTACGCCGTCTGGGTGCTGCCGGACCGCCCGATTGGCGTCGGCGCACGGGTCGACGCCATCCGATCGATCTCGCGACGCGTGCCTTGCAGCAGCACGAAACGATCGCCGACCCGTGCCACCGCGTGATGGGGCACATACACGTCCGGGCCGATCGGACGCCGAACGCGCAGGCAGAAGTCCCCGGGGCGCGGGCCGACCAGGACGCCGACAAGCTGGCCAACTAGTCCGTCGTACGCGACCACGCGCCGGCTGTCCGAACTCTCCTCGAACGCGGTTACGTCTACAGGCATGCGCCTTACCTCCTCGATTACCGGCCGTCGCGAGTCGTCACGGCGGCGCTGGTGCCTCGCCGTGGGTCGGTCCCATCGAGCTCTCCAAGGCAGGCGTACGCCTCGCCGGCGCGCCCGATGAAGCGCCCGCCGCTTAACCACCGTACCGCCGCCGGCCGCGCGTCGTAGGGTCCGCAGGCGAAGCCGCGCGCGCTCAGCAGCACGCGGGCCTCGTCGCTGCAGTAAGCGTGAACCGTTGGTGCGGCCGGCGCCGCCTCAACAAACACGCCGCGCAGGAGGACAGCGCGGACCGCCTCCGGCGAACGCCGGACCCGCCACCGCAACGCCGCCACCCCGCCCCGGGCGAGGGTGAAGTGGTGCAGGCGGGTGGGTGTGATCCCCCGTGGGGCGCGCGGCGAGCGGCGCTCGGCCGCGCGGATCTCGCCGGCGAAGCGCTGGGTGCCGGGCGTCGGCGGTCCAAAGGCCGGGTGCACAGTCACGAGCGCTCGTCGGCGACCCGGAGCGGCAACGCTGCGCCGATTGCCCAGCGGATCGCTTCGGGCACGCGGCACACGTGCGCGCGCCGTCCGAGACCGTCGACCGCCGCCATGACGCCCATCGGGCGGCCGTCCGGCCGCTCGATGCGATCTACCGCCCGAGCGCGACCATCGTCGAGCTCGCGACGGCGCCGACCGCCGCGACCGAAGGTGGATGCGCGGCGCGCATCGTGGCCAGCAGCGCCAACGTGCACGACGAGACAGTAGCGCCTCCCTTCATCTGCCAAGACGGTCGCCTCGAACGGGGTACCCGAGCACCGGCCCAAAAGTCCCGACCCGCAGCGGCGTCACCGCGGGCGTCGTGCGCGCCAACCGCGGCCAGCCTCCCTGCCTCTTTCCTGAAGACGCGACCGACGACCCGAAGTCTCCTCCCATCACATGACTATATTATGACTTTCTAATACTATGGACACACGGAATATAAGCGTGCGGTCCAGGCCGTGTCAACCACATCCCGTTGACATGCCCTGGCCCCTCGGACCAGCCGCGAGGCCAGCGGCTCGGGTCCTGAACGCCACGGCGACCACCGGCGTGCCGAATGGTCCAGGTGGCCGTGACTCTCCGGAGAACCCGTGGCGCCTCGGAAGTAGCCGTCACCGAAGCTCGGTGGTTGCCTCGGCGTGCGGCTCCCGCAGAGAGGCACGGCCAGGCGTCGACAGACCGGGTGGACAGCGGTAGCCGACGCGCTCGGCCCTCATCCCAGACCGGCTCGGGCCAAGTCCAGCCCGTCGCGACATCGGTCGCGAGCCGGGTCGACAGGTACAAGCCCATGGGCGATTCGCCGCAGTGCACGACCGGATGGGCTTGCATCGAGCCGGGGGCCATGCCAGGCCACGTGGTCCGGCCCGGTCCGTAGAATGTCCGCACCAACGCGGTCTTTGAAAGGAGGAAACGTGTCGACGCGTCACATCGCCCTGGCGGGGACGTTCCTCGCGATCGTGTTCCTGGCGCACGCCGCCGGCCGGTTCACGCAGATCGGCGGCGCGCAGGTCGCCGCGAGCATCGCCATCTACACGCTGATGGCGCTGCTGCTCGGCCCCGAGCTCGCATGGGGCCCGCTCGCCGGCATCGCGCTCGGCATCGGCGTCCTGACGATGCTGGCGACATCCAGCCCGTTCCCACTCGCGAACATCCCGGGCCACGGCATCGCCTTCCTGGTCGCCTGCGCGATGGCGAAGGCGTCCGCCAGGCGCGGCGAGCCGATCGCCGTCGGCAAACAGCTGGGGATCGTCGTCGTCACACTCGTCGTCTCGTGGACCCTCTTCGCGACCGGCACGTGGCTGGGCCTCTCGAGCACGCCGTTCGTCAACGGCAGCTTCAACCGGCTCGGCTTCGCGTTCGGCCAGGGCTACATCGCCTGGTGGCTGGCCGGCTTCGTCGGCGTCGGCATCCCGAGCCTGGTGATCGCGCTGATCCTCACGCCACTCCTGTACAACGCGGTGCGGCCGGCGCTGATCCGCCAGGGGATGATCGAAGCCAGCGCGGGCGCCTCCTGAGCCGCGCCGGCGCCCCAAGGCGCGGGAGCTCCGCCCGGGCCGACAAGGACCGTTAGCCGTGGCTGACCCCGTCATCGCCGTCGAGGACGTCTGGTACCGGTACCCGGTCGGCGCCGACTGGGTCCTGCGCGGGGTCAGCTTCGCGCTCGCCGCGGGCGAATTCGTCGGCGTCGTCGGCAGCACCGGCGCCGGCAAGTCGACCCTCTGCCTGACGCTCAACGGCCTGATCCCCCACTACCACCGCGGCCAGCTCCGGGGCCGCGTGACCGTCCACGGGCAGGACACGCGCGGCCGCGGCGTCGCCGACATCGCGGCGAGGGTCGGCCTGGTCTTCCAGGACGCCGACGCGCAGCTCGTCATGTCCAGCGTCGCCGAGGAATGCACGCTCGGCCCCCTCAGCCAGGGGCTGAGCCGCCACGCCGCCCGCGCGGCCGCCGAGCAGGCGATGGAGACGCTCGGCATCGCCCACCTCGCCGCCCGCCCGCCGCAGACCCTCTCCGGCGGCCAGAAGCAGCGCGTCGCCATCGCCGCCGCGCTCGCCACCGCCCCCGAGGTCCTGGTCCTCGACGAGGCCACCTCCGAGCTCGACGCCCTCACCGTCCACCGGCTGTTCGAGCTGTGCGACCAGCTCAACCGCGAGCGGGGCACGACCGTCGTCCTCGTCTCGCACGAGATGGAGCTGCTGGCCCGCCACGCCCGGCGCCTGCTGGTGGTCGACGGCGGCCGCGTCGTCCTGGACGGCCCGCCCCGCGCCGTTTTCGCCGACCCGTCGATCGACGCCGCCGGGCTGCGCCGCCCGCAGGCCAGCGAGCTGGCGCTGCGCCTCGGCGGACGCGTGGCCTGGCCGGAGCTTCCACTCTTCGACGACGAGGCGGTGGCCGTCCTGCGCGATCGGCTCGCCGCCGGCGCCAGGACCCCGTGATCGAGCTCCAGGGCGTCGTCTTCGGCTACCGGCCCGGGCTCGACGTCCTCCGCGGGGTAGACCTCACCTTCGCCGAAGGCGAGCTCACCGCGATCATCGGCAACAACGGCTCGGGCAAATCCACCCTGATGAAGCTCATCCTCGGCCTGCTGAAGCCGACTGCCGGGCGCGTGCTCGTCGACGGCGTCGACACCCGCTCCGCCAGAGTCTCCACCCTGGCACGGACGGTCGGCTTCGTCTTCCAGAACCCGAACGACCAGCTCTTCGCCAGCACGGTCGCCGAGGAGATCGCCTTCGGGCTGCGCAACGTCGGCCTGGCACCCGACGAGGTCGCGCGCCAGGTGGACGCGACGCTCGAGCGCTTCGACCTGACGGCCGTCCGCGACGTCTTCCCCCGCTTCCTCTCGCGCGGCGACCGACAGAAGGTATGCATCGCCAGCGTGCTGGCCATGCAGCCGCGCATCCTCCTGCTCGACGAGCCGACCACCGGCCAGGACCACCGCGACTCGCGCGCGATCCTCGAGCTGGCACTGCGGCTCAACGCCGAGGGCGTGACGATCCTGCTCGTCACCCACGACCTGATCAACGTCGCCGAGTACGCCCGGCGCGTCCTGCTCCTGCGCGACGGCGCGGTCGTCCGCGACGGGCCGACGGCCGACGTGATGGCCGACTTGCCGCTGCTCGCGTCCTGCAGCCTCGTACCGCCGCAGGCGGTGCGCGTGAGCGTGGCGCTCGCGGACCTCGGCGTGCCGGTCGCGCTGAGCGCCGCTGAGCTCGCCGACGCCGTCGAGCGGCGGCTCCGATGACGGTTCGTTCCCCCTCCCCGCGAGAGGGCGGTAGGTGCGTCGACGTTCCGGAACCCGCGAACGGTGGGATCCTCTCCCCCCGCGGGAGCGCGGTAGCGTGACGGGATGACCGGCCCACTCGTCCGCGTCGACCCGCGCGTCAAGCTGCTGTGGGTGCTCGCGACGCTCGTCGGGGGGCTGGTGTTCGCCGACGTCGTGCCGCTCGCCGTCGTCCTGGCCAGCATCGTCGTCGTCGCGGCGGCCGGCGGCGTGCTCGGCGAAACGGCGCGGCGGATGCGCGGCCTGGTCACGATCATCCTCGTGATCGGCCTGATCTTCGGCTTCACCGTCCCGGGCGAGCCCCTGGTCGGCGGCAGCGTGCTCGGCGTCTACCTGGCCGTCTCCCGCGATGGCCTGCTGCTCGGGCTCGTCTCGGCGTTGAGGATGTGCGTCTTCGCCGCGCCCCTCGTCGTCGTCGTCGCCACCACGACCAACGCCGACATGATCCAGGGGCTGATGGCGCTGCGCCTGCCGATGGACTACGCGCTGATGATCGTCCTCGCGCTCAACCTGATCCCCCTCTACGTCGCCGAGATGGAGCGGATCGCCGACGCCCAGAAAGCGCGCGGCCACGCGCTCGTCGAGCAGGGCATCGTCGGCCGCCTGCGCGGGCTCGTCCCGATCTTCGTCCCCCTCACACTCAACGCCGTCGACCGCGCCGACACCATCGGCAAAGTGCTCGAGATGCGCGGCATCTCCCGCCGCCAGCTTCGCCCCGAGTTCGAGCCGCTCGGCCCGGAGAGCTGGCTGCTGCTCGGCGCGACCGCCGCGCTGGGGCTGACCGCCGTCGCGGCCGCCGCACAGGCTTGGCTCGCGTAGGGCTGCCGCCCGCTCGGCCCGGCCCGCCGCCCGGCGCTGGACATCGCCGGCCGTCGTCTGGCGGCCCACGCTGGCGCGCGTGGTATCGTGCGGTGCGGAAAGGCGGTGCCGCGATGCTGGAGACGCGCAAGACGGTCGGCCAGGTCCAAACGCTGCTCGACGAGCTCGTCGCGAGCGGCCAGGAGGTCGGGCTGCAGGTAGCCGCCTACCTCGACGACGAGCTGGCGCTCGACACCTGGGCCGGAACCGCCGACGAGCAGACCGGGCGGCCGGTCGACGGGGACACGCTGTTCGTGGTGTTCTCGGCGACCAAGGGCGTGACGGCGACGGCGATCCACATGCTCGCCGAGCGCGGCAAGCTCGACTACGAAGCCCCGGTCGCGACCTACTGGCCCGAGTTCGGCGCGCACGGCAAGGACAAGGTGACGGTCCGCCAGGCGCTCGCCCACCAGGCCGGCATCCCGCGGATGCCGCCCGGCGCCACACCAGAGCAGATGTGCGACTGGGACGCGATGTGCGCCGCCATCGCCGACCTCGCGCCGCTCTGGGAGCCGGGCAGTCGGACGGAGTACCACGGGATGACGTTCGGCTGGATCCTCGGCGAGGTGCTGCGCCGCGTCGACGGCCGCGACGTCCGCACCTTCGTCCACGGAGATCGCCGAGCCGCTCGGCGCCGCCGACCTGCACGTCGGCACGACGCCCCACCAGCTCCCGCGGGTCGCCCGCCTGCGCAACGCGCCCGGCGCGACCGTCGGGGCCGACAACTGGAACCGCGCCGACCTGCGCCAGGCGATCGTGCCGGCCGCCGGCGGCCAGTTCAACGCCCGCTCGCTGGCCCGCATGTACGCCGCGCTCGCCGGCTGGGGCCAGCTGGACGGCGTGCGGCTGCTCGGCCGCGAGCGGGTCGAGGCCGCCCGCGTCCAGCAGACCACGCGGGCCGACGCGGCCGCCACCGGCATGGCGTTCGGCCTCGGCTACCGGATCGGCTCGCCGGTCTACGCCGACTGGGCGATGCTGCGCGCCCTCGGCGCCGACCCGCGCGTCTTCGGCCACACCGGCGCCGGCGGCTCGATCGGCTTCGCCGACCCTGAGCGGCGCTTCGCCTTCGCCCTGACCAAGAACCTCCTCCACCCCGTCGTCGAGGGGCGCGTCTCGACGACCCGGCGGATCGTCGAGACGGTGCGCGCGGCGCTCGGCGTGGCCAGCTAGAACACCGGCCCATTGTTCGCCGGCCCGGCCCCGGCTGTCGTTCCGAGCGGAGCAAGGAGCCTCGGCCGGCGCGCCGTGCGCCGGCGCCCCGGGGCCGGGGACGGCGCGGCGGCCGAGATCCGTCGTCCTCCCCCCTCGGGATGACACCAGCGGGCCGGCGTTCTATAGCCTCAATACGGTTCACTTGAGCACCGGCGGAGGCGAGGGACGCCCTCACCCTGGCCCTCTCCCAGAGGGAGAGGGGACGTGGGCGGGGCCGGACCGCGCGATCAACGACCCTAAGTCAACCGTACGTATTGAGGCTAGCCTGGGCCAGGCCGACCCGCCGGCCGCGACCGGCCGCGCGCTGCCACACAGCTGCGATCAACGAGCGCAACTACCTCGGCCTACGCCGAACCGGCGGCCGCGACCGGCCGCGCGCTGCCACCCTACCGCTTGATCTTCTCCAGGCCGCTCTGGATGCCCTGCGTCGCCCACGGCCCCCACGGCATCGTGAAAAACCTGAAGCCCTTCTCCACGTAGAAGTTCGGGTCCATCCCCGGCGGGATGAAGTACATACCCGCGGCGATGCCGCGCCGCGCGCAGGCGTTGGCGATCTTGTCCAGGGCGCGCTGGTACGTGTCGCACGGGTAGTCGAGCGGCACCCCGAGCTCGATCGACAGGTCCGACGGGCCGACCAGCAGCACGTCCACCCCGTCGACAGCGGCGATCTCGTCGATGTTCTCGATCGCCTGGTTGGTCTCGACCATCGGGATGATCACCAGGCCCTCGTTCACGGCGTCGAGGTAGTCGCGGTAGCTCGCGAACTCGCCCCACTCGCCGCGCATCCCGGCGTTGCTCCGGATGCCCTTCGGCGAGTACCGGCAGGCCCGCACCACCGCGGCGGCCTCCTCTTTGGTGTTCACCATCGGCACGACGACGCCCCGGGCGCCGGCGTCGAGCGCGAAGCAGATCACGTCCGCGCGGTTGTCGCTCACGCGGACGAACGGCGCGGCCTTCTTCCCTCGCATCGCCTGAATCGATGGGATGAGCTGCTTGATCTCCCAGGGCGAGTGCTGCGTGTCGAAGAGCAAGAAGTCGAAGCCCGCGTCGGCCAGGACCGACACGTCCACGTTCGGCGACCCGGCCGTCCCCACGACGGTCCTGCCCGACTTCAAGAGGTCCTTGACGGCGTTCATCTGGGTCCGAAGCCTCCATCTCGCGTTACCGACCCCGTCGCCCTCCCCGCGGAGCGCCGACGGCGCCCCGATTCTCTCATGCCCGCGGTCGAAGCTCGGCCGGCCGGGCTAGCGACCCCGCCAGCGGACAGAAGTCGGCGCCCGTCCACGCGACCGCGTCGACCCGACCTTCGCGCGGACCTGAGCGAGACCTGCGTCCAGGAAGGCGAGCATCACGACGGCGCCGCCGCCCATCCGCGCGAGCGCCCCCGAGCGTCGGCGGCACGCGGCGGAGCAGCGGATCGAGATCCTCGGCCCAGCCCCGATACGGTTCACTCATCAAGGCCGCCGATTGTGCGGAATGGCACTGCCGACGTCCCCTTTCCCCTCTAGGTCTAGGGGAGGGCCGAGTGAGGGCATCGTCTCGGGGCAGTCCGTTCGGTGGTTGCCGTCATCCCGCCAGGCGAAGCGCGGCGTCAGCCCCGCGTCAGCTCCACCAGGAACGCGGCGACCTCGCGAACGATCAGGTCGAGCGCCCGCTGGCCCGCCTCGGCCGAGGCGCGCGATGGGTCGTCCGTGTAGCCCGGCCCGGAGCCGAGCGACACGCCGGCGCGGATGACGGTTGGTCGGTGGCGCGCGTCCGACGCGAACGGTGGACCCGTGAGCGCCGGTGGGTAGCTGGCTGCATCCACCAGCTCGGGCCGCAGTGCCATCACCAGCGACGTCTCGAAGCCACCGGCGTGCCCGGGCAGGTGGCCGAGCTCGCCGAGCCCCCCCTCGTCGACCAGCGCCTGGTGCGCGATGGTCCAGTAGGACGACGCGGCGATCGTCAGCTCCGGATGGGTGAGCCCGACCTCGCGTGCCGCGACGCGGATCGCCTCGTCGTTGCCGCCGTGGCCGTTGATCACGGCGATGCGCCGGAAGCCAGAGCGGGCGAGGCTGTCGCAGACCTCGACGACGACGCGGGTGAACGTCGCGCTCGACAGCGAGAGGACGCCGGGGTGCGGGAAGTGGTGGTGCGACGAGCCGAAGTGGACCGGCGGCGCCACGACGACCGGGGTCTCGCGGGTGGCGGCCTCGGCGGCGCGCTGGCAGATCGTCGTCACCACGAGCGTGTCGGTCACGATCGCCAGGTGCGGCCCGTGCTGCTCGATCGCGGCGGTCGGGAGCACGACGGTGGCCCGCGGCGCGATCCGCCGGATCTGTTCGCGGGTCATCTCGGCGAGAAGAACAGTGCCCATCGGCGGGATAAGGTATCAGAGCTCGGCACCCAGGAAGCGCCGCCACAGGTCGACCGCGATTCGCCGCGGGTTGGGGCTCACCCCCCTGCCGGGCGAAGTAGGCGCACGGGTTCCCGACGTCGCGCTCGAGCAGCGCCGGTGCGAGTTGCCCGGGCATCCGGCAACGGCTCGGATCTAACGCCAGTTCCCGACGTCGCGCTCGAGCAGCGCCGGCGCGAGGGGGTTGAAGCGCGGGTCGATCGCCCGCGGGAAGTCGATCACCGTGGCCGCGCCGTCCCAGGAGAGCACGTTGTAGGCGGAGAGGTCGCCGTGGACGACGTTGTTCGCCAGCCACAGCTCCACATTGCGCGCCAACACCTGGAAGTGATGCGCCGCCTCCCGCGGGCGGAGACTGACCTCGTGCAGCCGCGGCGCCGAGCATCCGCGATCGCCCCGGTAGCTCATCGGGATCACCCCGTCGGCGCGCACGAACGGCTCGGGCACGTCGGCGCCGACGGCGAGGAGCTGCCGCAGCGTCTCCCACTCCCGGTTGATCCGAAACCCGGCCGCGCGCAGCCCGAGGCGCGATTCGGCCACGCCGGCGCCGCGGAACGGTTACGGTATGGCGGTAACCACCCGCAGACGAGGCTGCCCTTGACCGAACCCACCGGGACCGCCGAGCCGGCGAAGGCGCCGTTCCGGCTCGGCTTCTTCACGCGCCTGGTCGACGACGCGCCGCCGGGCGAGGTGTACGCCCGCGCACTCGAGACCTTCGAGCTGGCCGAGGAGCTCGGCTACGACGCGGGCTGGGTCGCCCAGCACCACGCCCACCAGGAAGGTGGCCTGCCCTCGCCACTCGTCTTCCTCGCCGCGGCGGCTGCCCGCACCAAGCGGCTCAAGCTGATCACCGGGATCATCACCCTGCCGCTCGAGGACCCGCTGCGGCTGGCCGAGGACGCGGCCGTGCTCGACGCGCTGAGCGGCGGACGGCTCGAGCTCGGCTTCGGCACCGGCGGCAACCGCATCGCCTTCGGGATGTTCGGCCGCGACGTGGAGAAGCGGCACGAGCAGTACGACCGCGCGCTCGCCGTCGTGCGCGAGGCGCTCGGAGGCAAGGAGGTCGTGCCGGGCGGGCCGCCGATGTGGCCGCCGGCGCCGCGGCTCACCTGCTCGCTCTGGGAGGCGACCTTCCACGTCGAAGGCGCCGTCCGCGCGGCGCAGAACGGCAGCGGCCTCCTGCTGGCGCGCACGGCCCAGCGCCCGCCGGGCCCGCCCGGCCAGCCGCGCCCGCACCTGGGCGAGACGCAGTGGCCGGTCGTGGAAGCCTACCTCACGAGCTGGGCGTCGCACGACACACGACCGCGCATCGGGCTCTCGCGCTCCGTCTACGTCGCGCCGACGCGCGCCGAGGCGATCGCCGACGCCGAGCGCGGCATGCGCCGTCACGCCCGGGTCGTCGCCCAGCGCGAGGGGCTCGCGGCCGATATGACGACCGAGGAGCTGCTCTTCAGGTCCGACGTGCACATCGGCACGCCCGAGGAGGTCGCGGCGAGCATCCGCGCCGACAAGCTGCTCGCGCACGCGACCGACCTGATGGTGCAGGTGCATCCCGTCGATCCACCCCACGAGAAGACGCTGCGCTCGCTGAGGCTGATGGCGACCGAGGTGGCGCCCGCGCTCGGCTGGCGCCCCGCCCAGTAACGGAGGTTTGGCATGACCGAGACGACCACCCGCGCCGACGTGCTGGCCACATTGCTGGGCATCGAGGCTGGCTCGCCGCTCGCCCAGCTCCGCGCCCGCCGCTCCGAGGCGACGACCCACACGCAGGGCAGCTACGACGCGCTCTTCGTCGCCCCCTCGGCGACGAGGGTGACGCCGGCCGAGCGGTTCGCGACCGCGCTGCGCGTGGCGGCGCTGCACGCCGAGCCGGCCTTGATCGACCACTACGCCGCGCAGCTCCGCGCCGCGCCTGGTGGCGCCGAGCTCGTCGAGCCCGCCGCGGCCGGACCGGACGCCTCGGGCCTCCCCGAGCGGCTGCGCGCGATGCTCCGCCACGCCGACCTGCTCGTCATCCGGCCGGCCGCGGCGACGCGCGCCGACCTGGCGGCGCTCCAGCGCGCTGGCCTCGCGGCGCCGGAGGTGGTGACCGTCTCGCAGGTGATCGCGTTCACGAGCTTCGAGGTGCGCGTGTTCGTCGCCCTCGCGCTGCTGCGCGGCGACGAGCGGCGAGCACCGGCCGAGCAGCTCGGTCCGCGCGACGCGACGACCGAGGGGTTCACGCAGGAGCAACTCGGCTGGACGCCGTGGATCGGGGAGCCGTCGGTCGAGGAGCTGACCGACGCGCAGCGCGCGGTCCTGCCCGGACGGCGGATCGAGTCGCCCTACTTCCGGCTGCTGTCGCTCGACCCGGCCGTGCTCGGCGAGCGCACCGCGACGGACATGGGCATCTTCTACACGCACGAGGGGCTCTGGCGCGCCGAGCGCGAGCTCGCCGCGACGGTCACCTCGCGCGTGAACGGCTGCATCTACTGCGCGTCGGTCCACAGCCGCAACGCCTCGCAGATCAGCAAGCGCCCCGACGACGTGCAGCGGTTGTTGGACGAGGGGATCGGTGCGCGGCTCGACGAACGCTGGCGGGCCATCGCCGACCTCGCGGCCGCGCTGACCGTCACGCCACCAGCCGCCACCCAGAAGGAGGTCCAACGCCTCCGCGACCTGGGGCTGGACGACCTCGAGCTGCTGGACCTCATGCAGTCGGCGGCGTTCTTCAGCTGGGCCAACCGGCTGATGCTGACGTTGGGAGAGCCCATCCGGGGCGCGTGACGAGCCAGGCGATCCGACGCCACCCTCAGCTCCTTGTCGGCGTGGACATCCCCCACGTGCCGCCGCCCACGTCCGCGTCCTGGTCCCCGGCCAGCAGCTCCCGGTGGTGGTCCACGACCTTGCGCACCGCCGCGGCGTGCTGCTCGATGACCGCGCGGTTCGGCTTCTTGAACCACGGCACGCCGAACGTCCGCCCAGGCACCGCCTCCGTCACCGGCAGCGAGTCGGCGAGCGCGCCGCCGTCACGGAACGCCCAGCGGGTCGGCCGGCCGTCGCCGTAGACGTCCACGTCCTCGAACAAGGGGTGCAGGTGGAGCGGGCGGTTGACGCCGGGGCGGGCCGGGAAGCCCTCGGCGCGCAGCGCCTCGCAGAAGCGTCCGACCGAGAGGCCGCCGAGCTCCTCGGGGCGGTAGTGGCCGGCCGGGGCGTACCAGCCGCCCTTGGTCGTGCCGGAGCCCTTCGGCGGGCGGTGGGCGCGCACACCGGGCACGCCCTCGAGCAGGTCCCAGAAGAGGTTCATCGCCGCGTCGATCTCGGCCATCTGCGCCGGGTAGCTGCGGAGCTGGACCCGCCCGACCGCCGAGCTCAACTGGTGCATGCGGTACTTGACGCCGCCCCAGGGCAGGCCGGCCGCGGCGCGCAGGTCGTCGAGCTCCAACGACCCGTGCCGCTCGTAGTGGCCGAACAGCACCGCCCGCTCGTAGATGCGGCGGTCGTCGGTGGCGAGCATGCCTCCCTCGCCGATCGCCATCGACTTGCCCGACATGAGCGAGAAGGCCGCGGCGTGGCCGAACGTGCCGACCATCCGCCCCTTGTACAGCGCGCCGTGGGCGTGCGAGGCGTCCTCAATCACCTTGACCCCGTGGCGCTCGGCGATCGCCATCAGCGGGTCCATGTCGGCCGGGTGGGCGGCGTAGTGCACGGCCACGATCGCCCTGGTGCGCGGGCCAACCTTGCGCGCCACGTCGGCGGGGTCGAGGCAGAGCGTGTCGGGCTCGACGTCGGCGAAGACGACGGCCGCGCCGAGCGCGTAGGCCGGGAGGCACGACGCCCAGTAGGTCAGGCTCGGGCAGATCACCTCGTCGCCGCGGCCGACGCCGACGGCGAACATCGCGGCGTGCAGCGCGGCGGTGCCGGTGTTGTGGGCGAGCGCGTGGCGCGTGCCGAGCCAGGCCGCGAACTCGGCCTCGAATTGTTGCGTCACGTCGACGTCCGACATGGCGCCGCGCCGCAGCACGCCGAGCACCGCCGCTTCCATCTCCGGCGTCACGATCGGCCACCGGAACGTCCCCTCGTCCCGAACGCGCACCGCCGGCTCCCCGCCCAGGAGCGCGAGTCCGCTCGTCGCGACACGTGCCATCGGTCTCACCTCCAACGCGCGACTGTCATGCCGAGGAGCGGAGCGACGAGGAAACCTGGCCGCGAGAGCGTTCGGCGCCGGTGACGCAGCCACGGCGGTGCACCACGGGTGGAAGCGGCGACCATCGACCGCGGGCGTGGGACGGCGCGGGAGCTTAGGAGCCGTGGCCCTTGCCCGGCGGCGCCTCGAAGCTCTCCCGTCCCCAGTACTCGAGCAGGTGGCCATCCGGGTCCTCGAAGTCGACGTGGATCTCGCCCCGCTCGTTGTAGCGGGGGCCGTAGTAGC